>JAOAEL010000009.1 GCA_026416845.1 Patescibacteria group bacterium | reverse complement strand
AAAAGCAATTGATCCTCCATGGTGCCAAAGGGGAGCCATCTGATTATCTTCCCAAATAACAGTTTCCGTTGAAGGGTTTGCTGTATCTCCTTGGACGACAAATCTAGAAACTCTATCTCTTAATGGAGAATTGCGTGTGTAAAAAAGATAAATATAACCATTTGTGGAGAAATCAGGGTCAATTGCGATTCCTGTCAAGCCTCTTTCACCTTGATCAGTGTTTGTTACAGAAGTTAAATTAAGAAAAGGTGTTGAATTTACTACAGAAGCCCCGTTTTCTACCAAATGAATCATACCAGATCTTTCCAATATAAGCATCTTGCCATTAGGTAAAAAAGCCAAAGAAGTTGGTTCATTTAAATTAGTTATTAGAGTTTCACTTACAAAATTAGGTGGAGGCGCGGCTATTGCTTGTTTGGGGTATAAGCTTATTAAAAAAGGAACAAAACTTTGAATCAAAATCAAAAAACATGCCCCCAGAAATTTTGCTGTTTTACCAAAATAGCAAATTTTTTTTACCATTTTTACCATAATAACCAAAAAACAAATGGGAGATAAGTTGGGAGAGGAATATTAAGAGGCAGGAACAAGCTTATTTTCCCTGCAAATCACGAAATTGTCAATAAACAAAATTCATTTACTAATTTGTTGCAATTGTCAAAATTGTAAATTAAGCAAAGATTGCTTTTTAAAAAATTTTTTATTAAACCATTAATTTTTATTAAACATTAATTATATTAAATAAACATTAATTATAATTATATTAAATTTTAAATTAAGTTATTAAATTAGATTAAGTTATTAAATTAGATAAGGTTGTTTGCAATTGTTTTTTCAAACTTGATGATATTTTATCTAGCTTTGGCACACACGAATCCTCCAGCCTTTGAAAGTTCTGGTAGGTTTTGATTGCCGGACATAAAAAATGAATGATTACCACCATCTAAATTTGTCGCGTTTAAGATTTTGATACCTTTTAGTTTGGCGTATTCTTGCAGAAGTGTTGGTAAATCGTTCAGCAACGGACCTGATGTTTTTAATTTAGAATCAAAAAAAGTTACAAAATAAATTTTATTTTCGTTAGTTTGGGCAACAACGATCCTGCGAGCGTTGTTATCATTTTTTAGTTTCAACTTTTGTATTTTTCCATTATTAAAAAGCATTGGACCTGTTTGGAAAATATTTTCATATTTTTCTACTTGGGCTTTTTTGCCAATATAAAATTCCTTTGAGGAATTGTTAAATCCGACAAAGGAATCGAATAAATTGTGTCTTATTTGTTGGGATATAATTTTATTATTTTGCTTGAAAAGACCGATGTGAGATTTTTTTTCAGTGTAAAATCCCGCATTAGTCATAAATTTGCAATTTAAATTTTGGATTTTTTGTTTTGAAAAAGCCAATTCTTCCAAATTGCTGTGAAATAATAATTCTTCTTTCTCAAAATTTAATTCATAATCATAATACGCGTAGTTTTTTATGAGTTGCGGTTTTTGTGTTTTAGTTTCGGAATTATTTGGCTCAACTTTTAGACTTTGTGTAATTTGATTAATATTTTTTAGTTTTAAACTGGCAAAAGATTCTGTCAATATTACTCCCGAAATTATTAACAATAAAATTAAGACCAGCTTGATAAATTTCATCAAACAAAGTGTTTTTTTATAATTTCCAAAGTTTCGTTTACAACCTCTTTGAGCTTCCCGGCTTTGTTTACAACTATATAGTGAGCGTATTTGGCATATGATATTTCATGATCTAGAATCTCAAGCTTTTTAATTACATGATCGGGTAAATTTAATTTGCCTGTTTGCCCCTCTCTTTTAATGATTCTTTTTTTAAGTTCAGATTTTGAAGGGGCAACTAAACATAAATAAATAAAATTAATTCTTTTTAATTTTGGATGTGTTTTGGAAAGTTCCAGATACAATTTTGCTCCTGTGGTATCAACTCTTAAGACAGGTATTTTGTTATGAGAAAATATTTCATCAAAAGCGGATATTTTTGTTCCCATATAATATCCAGCATGCTCAATATATTCTAATATCTCGCCTTCTTTAACTGCTTCGAAAAATTCCTCTTTTGTTAATCTGATATAAGGATCATTTTTAATTTCTTCGGGACGAGGTGTCCTTGTTGTCACTGTTTTTACACGAACAAAATTGTCTGGAAGTTGATTAATAAAAGAATCTTTGCCACTTCCCGATGGACCACTTATTATTAGAACTGTTTTTTTGTTTTTATGAAGTGAAATTTCATTAGCTAGAATTCTTAAATGATATTTACCTACTTTCTCTACTTCTGAATCGCTTAAATGTGATCTTAGGGATTGTGGTATTGCTGTTTTTGAAGGCATACTAATGTACGACAAAGATTTGGACAATTATACCAAATTTTATTTGTATTCTAAGTTTGAAGTATGATTTGTATCTATTAAAGTAGAAGTAATTTTACTTTCTTACCAATTTCATTTATTACATTGTCATTGACAACACATATGATACGAAAGTTGTTTGCTCAGAATCACTTTGTAATTTGATATAATTTGCTTTATGGCAAATACTATCAAATGTAAAAACTGTGGGCAAGAAATAGAAATTTCTGAAGCACTTACCCATCAGATAGAAGAGAGGCTGTTAATTGAAATTAGAAAGAAGCATCAAGAAGAGATTGAGTCTATAAAGAAATCTTCAGAAGAAATAGCAAGAAAAAAGATTGAAAATGAACTTGAAATAGAAAGAAAAAATAGGGAAGAGGAAAACAGGGAACTGAAAGCCAAAAATCAAGAAATGAGCGCGCAGATACTTGATTTGATGAAGCAGTTGCGTCAGATGCAAGAAGCTGATCAAAAACGAGCTCTTGAGCAAGAGAGAAAGTTGCATGAGGAAATTAAGCGAGCGCAAGAGGAAGCTCTCAAAATTGCGGCGGATAAATCTCAAGGTGAAATAATGGAACTTAAAAAACAACTTGAGGATACACAAAAGGCTCTCCGAGAGGCTCAATATAAAGCTTCCCAAACTTCTCAACAGCTAAGAGGTGAAGTGCTTGAGCTTGATCTAGAAAAGGCTCTAAGAGATACTTTCCCGATAGATGATATCACTCCAGTTGCTAAAGGTAAGCAAGGCGCTGATATATCACAAGTAGTAAAAGGCAGGTCTGGAAGAATTGCCGGTGTAATTTTGTGGGAAGTCAAACGCGCTAAATGGGATAAGAAGTGGTTATCCAAACTTCGTGAGGACGGCAGGAAAGCAGAAGCTTCCGCGGCTATTTTGGTTTGCGATAAATTGCCAAAGCAAATTAAGCATTTTGAGATAAAAGATGGAGTTTTAATAACATCTTACGAATACGCGTTGTCACTGGCTTCAGTTATACGAAGATCAATACTGCAAATTGCAGTAGCCAAACAAACTGCCGCTAATAAAGACGAGAAACTAGAATCTTTGTATGAATATTTGCAAAGCGAGGCTTTTAGGCATCGTTTTGAGGCATTTGCGGAAGGAATTCATGAGATGCATGAGAATTTAGAGCGTGAAAAAACGGCAATGGAGAAAATTTGGAAAGCGCGTGAACAGCAAATCAAGAAACTAGCCCTTAACGCTTCACGCATGTATGGCGAACTGCAAGGTGTAATGGGTAGCGCTTTGCCAGATATCAAAACTTTTGCTCTTGGTGACGGTATTGATTGAAAGTTGTTATAGTTTATTTATGGCAAAGCTTACTTATGCACAGTTGATAGATAAGCATGTCAGAATACTAAAATCCTTGCAATACCCTTCTGGGTTGTTTGCGGCATCTTCAAAAGACGCTCCAACTGGTTATGACAAATCTTGGTTGAGAGATAATTTTTATGAAACTTTGGCGTTTGAAGTGATAGGCGATTGGGGCACTGTTGAGAGAACTTATAGAGCGATTTTGAATATTTTTCTTAAGTATGAGTGGAAAATTGATCAAGCCATACGGGAACGTCCAAAGTATTCCCATGAATATATACATGCACGTTTTCACCCTGAGACCTTTGAGGAATTTTGGGAGAGTTGGGGGAATAAACAGAATGACGCTGTGGGGTGTATTTTATATAGAATTGGTGAACTTGAAATGCACCTTAATCGTTCTATCCTTAAAACACATGATCATTATCGCATTGTCAATAAGTTAGTGAGATATTTGGAATCACTACAATATTGGCAGGATTGCGATTCTGGAATGTGGGAAGAAGACGAGGAACTTCATGCTTCTAGTGTTGGAGCCTGTGTGGCTGGGCTTAAATCTATTGCAAAGGTGCCGCATGTGGAAGTGCCGCTTACGCTTATTAGAAAAGGGCAAATTGCTTTGAACAATCTTTTGCCTAGAGAATCTAAGCGCAAATTTGTTGATTTGTCTCTTTTGTCTTTGATATGGCCATATAATGTCGTGAATCAAAATCAAGCCAGAGAAATTTTGGAAAATGTTGAATACCATTTGCTTCGCGATAAAGGTGTTATTAGATACAAAGGGGATCGTTATTACAACAAGAATGAAGATGGAGTGTCAGAAGAAGCAGAATGGACATTCGGGCTTTCATGGCTTGCTATTATTTACCAAAACATGGGCTATTATGAGAAAGCTTTTGAATTGGTGAAAACTTTGATATCTATAGATACACCGCTTGGAATGCCTGAGCTTTATTTCTCAAATTCTTCAGAGTTTAACGCTAACACTCCGCTTGGTTGGAGTGAATCGCTTTTTATAATTGCTCTCTGGCAGATGGAAAGGGAAGAAAAAGTATAATTTACAGTTGTTAAATGCCAGTTGTTGTCGGTGATCACAATTTGACAGCGGAAAAGTAAATCATACAAGCAAATAAAAACAATATCTGCTTATTTTTTAGTAGGGCGCATTGGATGGCAGTAAAAAGTAAAAGTAAATATGATATAGTTGCAGTGTGAGAACTCTTAAAATCGCAGTTGGCACTAATTCTAAAGACAAGATCAGATTTTTGTCAGAGGTGATTGAGAATGTGGGGCTTAAAGCAAAAATTATTCCTTGTCAAGTGCAAAGTAGGGTAAGTGATCAGCCAATTACTGAAATGGAGACAAAAAAGGATCTATAAATCAGGCTAACAGAGCTTTAGATATAATTAGAAACATCGACTTTGGTCTTGGCATAAAGGTAGGTTATCATTTTGATAAATCTGGCAGGCATGAGATATTTTGTTGCGCATCCATAGTTGACAAAAAAAATTATGTTGGCACTTGTGAATCGAATTGTTTCCCACTCCCTGATTATCATCACAATATTTTAAAAGAAGGAAAGTTTTTAGGTCATCACGTGCAAAGTTATAAAAAGTCAAAGAAAGACAAAGTTACAATGCGTGTATGTAAGAGAATTTCTAAAAATCCGCAAGCATTTAATTTCTGAAGCGACAAGGAATGTGTTTTGTCGTATTTAAACAGACAGGATTACAAACTTTCATAATCTTCTGCCGTCTTTTCATTTTGGCGATTTTGGTTTTCCTTTATTTTTGATGACTATTTCAAATATTTGGTGTTTTGTTAGGCTAGGACTATTTTCTAGCAGTAATCCCACAAAAGATTGGGCATTTTTGGTTCCTCCCAAATATGGTGCGATTCTTGATATGAATTTGTTGTTGTCGATTATTCTTTCTGGCATAGAAAGATATTTTAAAATTTTTATTATTTGGATACAATCAATCTTATGCTGAAAAAGAAAGTTTCTAAAAAATTTTCACCTAAAGAGAAACTTAAAGAATTGACAGAAACATTAAAAAAATATGAAGATTGGCTTGCAAAAGAGATGAAAGGGTATAGAGGTGTTGTTCACGAAAGCGCTTCCTCTGAAATTAAGCACAATAAGGTTATGGTTCTTCGTGACATGGTTGCTTCTATTAAAGAGGAAATAAAAAAATTAACAGAGGAAATTAAACTCAAGAAGTAAGTTGAATTACTTTTTGTGCTATGATCTCAACATCTGTATTTGCCTTTATCAGATAATCAGTGGCTCCAGCTTTGAGAGCCAGATCTCTTTCTGTGTCCAGATTTGTAAGTACTAAAACTGGAATACCTTGCCACTTGGGATTTGACTTTATTTTTTCCAAAAAATCAAATCCGTTCATGGAACCTGGAAGCATTATATCAAGTAAGATAATAGAAGGAGTTTTTTCTTGTAAAATATGAAATGCATGGCTTGCATCTATGGCTAACAAAACTTCAAACCCTTTTGATTTTAACTTTTCGCTAAAAACTTTTTGTATGTCAAGGTCATCTTCTATAAGCAAAACTAATTTTGCCATAACTTTAAATTTTGTTTGCTTTTTATGACTTGAAATTTAAGCCAAATATAAACTAAAACTAAAAAATGTATAACATTTTTATTATAAATTTGCAATCAAAATAAGTTTATACTTAATATTAATTTTTTAATTTTTATTAATTTTCATAATAAGCAGGAGTTTCTCCAGACATATCTATTTTACAATTTTTTGAATTTATTTCTTCGCCTTGTTTATTAAATTCTTTAAAACTACAATATATTATCCCATCATCAGAAATTGATATAAGTTGGTATTGTTTAATTGATTGGTTGAAACCAGAATTAAGTAGCTTAGTAAGATTAGTTTCAGTTTTAGTGGCAATATCATACATATAAATGTCAACTGGATTAATAAAAATAGGCGTGTCAGTGTAAAATATTGCCTTGCTGCTTTTGGCCCATAAACAATTAACTTTTTCATGGCTTACTTCAACAGCATTTTGCCCATCCACATTTGCAATGTATAAGGCTGGTTTCTTTGCTGGCGAACGAGACTCAAAACACATTAAATTATTATCATAAGAAACAGATACTTGCAGAAAACCTATAATTCCGGTAAGCGGATAGTCGTTTTTATTAATAAGAATAGTTAGTTCTCCTTTATCGTTCTTTCTTACTATGTTGCCACCTGCAATCGAGATTTGTTCACTTAAAGGTGTAACTAATTTTTCAGATTGTTTACGAGAAATTGTAGAATTATTTAAGTTTTGTAATTTTACTATATTTTCTTTTAAATTTCTATTATTTAGGTATAAATAACAAACAATTATCCAAAAAACAATTGCAACCAATACAGTAAAACCAATAATAAAAAATTCTAGTTTATTTTGGCCAGACTTATTTGTCGAAGTTATAAAAATATTTTCGATGTTTTGACTATCATAGTTGTAAATATTTTTTTTATCTGAATCCAAAGCTGAGTTACCAATATTAGTTAAATTTTCCATGAATTATTTTTATTTTCTATTTGTTATTTAATAATGCACGAAATTATAAAGAAATTGCAAGATAAATTTGTAAATTGTAAAAGTCAGTTGTAAGTTTTTTTATTGTAATCGCAGAACTTAAACTAGGAAGTATTGGAATTTTTAATCTTTGTTTAATTTATGTTGTTTTAAATTATAACTTTTAGTAGTATAAATACTTAAGGTAAAAAACTTAAATACCTGAATTTGACAACTTTATTTTTAATTTCAATGTCTTTTGATTTGTGATAGAAGAATTTAAAGATTACTAAGTAGTCTTGTTATTTATTTTTTTATAGTATTATAGTAATTTTTGTGACAGTGATTTTTATGTTATATGTGTGATATTTATAAATTAATTTTACTTTTATAAATTACTCATGTTTCAACTTCCAAATCTTTCTTATAAATACAATGCTTTAGAACCATATATTGATGAGCAAACGATGATTATTCATCATACCAAGCATCATCAAGCTTATGTTGATAAGTTAAATTCTGCGCTTTCTGAGTATCCTGATTTGCAAGATAAAGGTATAGAACAATTATTGAAAGCAATTGATACACTTCCTGAACCTTTGCGCGAAGTTGTAAAAAATCACGGAGGAGGACATTACAATCACTCACATTTTTGGAATTCTCTTAAAGCCGGTGGTTTTGCACCAAATAAGCAGATGGAGAGGTTAATTAACGAAAGTTATGATAGTTTCGAGAATTTTAAAAAAGTTTTTACAGATATTGCCTTATCACTTTTTGGTAGCGGTTGGGTTTGGTTAGAATTTGATAATGGCAAGATAAATGTTAAAAAATATATCCTTCAAGAAAATCCTTTAATGGAAGGCAAGTTGCCTCTTTTGGGTCTAGATGTTTGGGAACATGCTTATTATCTCAAATATCAAAACAAAAGAGCTGATTATATAAATGCTTGGTGGAATATAATAAATTGGGATTTTGTAGAAGAAAATTTGGCAAAAGCAATAATGTAAATTATACATATGCCCGATTTTTCAAGCAATTTCTTGTTTTCTGATTTTTTTTCTCCTGATTTTCATAAAGCAATAATTTTCATATCTTCCAGCATTTGGGTGGTAATATGGAAAGGGTTTGCTCTTTGGCACAGCGCACGTCATAACCAAAAATGGTGGTTTTTAGTTTTTATGATTTCTAACACATTAGGGGTTTTGGAGATAATATATTTGTTCTTCTTTAAAGCTCAGGATCCTTGGAAAAACAAAATTATTAGCAAGGCTAAAACTACTGAATTTGGTTCACCAATAAAGGAAGAAAAAAAGAATCTGAAGAAATCATAATATATGCTTATTTTAGGAATTGATCCTGGCACAGCTACAACAGGTTTTGGGATTTTAAGGGTAAAATCTGATAGCGATTTTGAGGTTGTTGATTTTGGATTGATAGAAACAGAAAAGAACACCAATACGGCTGAGAGGCTTTTGCAAATACATCTTAAAATAAGCAAAATTATTGCTTCTTATAATCCTGATGTTTTGGCAATGGAAAAAATATTTTTTGCTACCAATGCAAAAACTGTTATACAAGTAGGACAAGCACAAGGTGTTATGCTTTTTGCGGCGGCTCAAAATTCTATTGATGTTTTTGAATATGCGCCAGGCACAATTAAGAAACTAATCTCAGGCAATGGCAAGTCTGACAAAAAACAAATGCAAAAAGCTTTGAGGAATTTGTTTGGTCCTAAAATAAGAAGCAGACCTCGCAAAAAAACTCATTTTGACAATGCCGTTGACGCTCTTGCAATTGCACTAACGCATGCGTTAAGGTTACGAGAGAATGGTGCTGAAAATATTCAAGAAAAAAAATGCAGTAACAATCAAAAGGAAAAAGCGAGGCAAAAGTAGCAAAGTATGTTGGGAAAAAGCTGAGGATATACAAAAGAGAGTTGATGATTTGGTGGACTTACTTAATTTAAACTGGATTGACAAGGAGAGGGTTTTTTGTTTTAGGTCTTATTCTTCAAAAGCAAGGGCATATGCTAGGATTTGGGGTTTTAGCAAAATATGGCAAGTGGCCTTATCTGAGAAACCAGCTTATTCTCTTGAAGTTTTGTCTCAGCACTTTGACAAGTTATCGGAATTGGAGCAAGACAAGGTTCTTTTGCATGAGCTTTCACATATACCTAGAAATTTTTCTGGAAATTTAGTGCCCCATTACAAAAAACGTGGCAAGTGCAGTTTTCATTCAAAAGTTGATCAGCTTTTTAAGTATTACATTAGTATGAAAAAAGATAAGAAAGGTTAAAAATTAGATTAAACTTTGCAATCATGACCAACATGAAAATTGTAGTTTTGCATGGAGAAAATACATTAGCAAGCTTTGAGAGGCTGAGTAAATTTATTGATATTGCAGTCCAAAGAGGTTGGGATATAGTGCGTATTAATAAGGCAGGAACAAGTTTATCTCAGGCGCTTAGATCCCAAAGTCTTTTTAATAACAACAAATTGTTTGTGGTGGAAGATATAAGATTCTTGTCAAAAAAAGATTATGATTATTTAAAAAGAACCGACATAGACGCAAACTTGGTAATTTATTCTGACAAAGTTTTAACTAAAAACCAGATTTTGTCTTTTCCTAAAAACACTAAGTTTGAATCTTTTACAATTCCAAAGAAAATATGGATGTTTTTGGAATCCATATATCCTAAAAATGCTAAATCTTGCTTGCGGCTTTTTCAGCATGTTTGCAAAAACGAGGCTCCGGCTGAGATGTTGCTTGCTTTGATGGCAAGACAAATACGCGATGTTTATTTGTATAAAATAGGCATGGGGAATTTGCCTAATTGGAAGGCGACAAAAATAATTAGCCAAGCCCGGAAGTTTGAAGATAGCGAAATTATTTTGCAGATTTTAGATGAATTGGCCAAAATTGATATCAAAGTTAAAACTTCAAACGCGAATCTTGAAGACGAGCTTGCGTTTTTATTGGCGCAAAAATTACAATGAACCTTAGGAATATGCCTACAGATCCTTCTATATTTAAAGCCTACGACATCCGAGGCGTATACCCTGAACAAATAGATGAAGATACGGCTTATAGAATTGGTCAGGCGTATGCGCAAGTTTTTAAGCCGGAGGGAGAAGTTCTGGTGGGGCACGATGTTCGTTTGCAATCAGAGAATCTAAAAAATAACTTAATCAAAGGGCTTGTTGACGCTGGTGTTGATGTTTGCGATTTTGGTCTGATTTCTACCGAAATGCTTTATTTTGGTGTAGGCAATTTTGGATTTGCGGGTGGTATACAAGTTACAGCTTCCCATAATCCGCCTGAATGGCATGGAATGAAAATGGTTAAAAAAGGTGTTGCGCCAGTAACTCCAGAAACTGGTGGCAATTCCATAAAAGAATTTGTCTTTTCAGGTAATTTGGCAAAAGGCAAGGTTTCAGGAAAAATTAGAAAATATAATGCCGACGATGAATATTGTGATTATTTACTTTCAAATTGGATTGACACAACCCGAATCGCTCCTCTTAAAATTGTATACAATCCTAATTTTGGATACGAAGGAAAGTTGTTTGAGAAAATTGTTTTAAAAGGCAAATTGCCTTTGACAATTATTCCTTTGAACGCAAATCCAGATGGAAGTTTTCCAAAAGGCAGGCCTGATCCTTTTGTGCCGGAGAATAGACCAGAATTTACTAATTTAGTAAAAGAAGAAAATGCCGATCTTGGGATTGCTTGGGATGCGGATGCTGATAGAGTGTTTTTTTGCGCTGATGGTGGAATTTTTTTAGAGCCATATTATGCAAACACTATTTTAATTGAGCAAGCGCTTAAAAAGTACCCTAAGGCGAAAATTATTTATGACCCCAGATATACTTGGGCGCTTTTGGATGCCATTAAATCAAACGGAGGCGAACCTGTTTTGGTCAGAGTTGGGCATTCTTATATAAAAGAAGCTATGAGGTTGCATAACGCTGTTTTTGCGGCTGAATCAAGCGGACATACATATTATCGCGATTTTTGGTATGCCGATTGCGGTCTCATTCCGGCGCTCCAACTGATACAGTATTTGTCTCAAAGTGGCAAAAAACTCTCTGAAATAATTAAGCCTATTATGAAAAAATATGTTGTCTCAGGCGAGATAAATTCAACTGTTGTTGATGTTGTGGCTGTTTTAACAAAATTAAAAAACAAATATTCGGATGGCAAAATTTCTGAGCTTGATGGACTGTCGGTAGAATACGAAGAATTTCGTTTTAATGTCAGAGCCTCAAACACAGAGCCGTTGCTAAGACTAAATTTGGAAGCAAGATCTCAGAAAATGATGGAGGAGAAAAGGGATGAAGTGCTAAGTCTTATCAGATCTTAAGGTAATAATTTTTGTGATTTGCGCAAGTCCAAAAAATTTGTCTTAGTGATTCTTACTTGATGATTTTTAGCTTGAGACTTTCTATGTTTAACAAATATTTCAGTGATTTGATTGCAACGCAACTTAGTCTTTGATGTTTGTTAACTATCGTCTTTTTTCAATATATCTAAGCAGTTTGTTTTCTATTATAAATACGGATAATTTTGTTAATACCACATTAAAATTTTTATACGATTCTTAAATGATTGCAATTTCTAGAACAATAAATTTTTTATGTTTTTAGAAGAATTGTTGATGTTGAGAAAAGTCAATAAAGATTTTAGTCAATGAAATTTATCTGTATCTTTATATTCCTAATATTCCTACAAACAAAGTCTATGATCCTTTCAAAAATTAACTATTTTAACTTCAATAGAATAAACTCCGCACTCGTAAAGGGCATGCTTTAATGACTTTTCCAATTCCTTCTTATTGCGATTAGCACCATATTACCAGATTTGAATGCACGACGCTATTTTTCGGATAGGTATGAATTACAAGGTTGAATTTAGTGAGAATTGAGGGTAATTCTTGCTGGGTTAAAAATATGGCACATCTTTTTAACTACTTTTAAATCCAAATCATAAATTATAATGTTTGCTAACATTTCAACACATTCCAAAGAGCTATCGAATGGCTTCTATTCGTACAAGTACAACAAACTGTTTAATCAATGGTATAGATTGATTTGTCATAGGTTCCTCGTATCAAAGGTTTTGTCCTAGATGTAATTTCCGCAATATACAACGAGCTTGCGCTATCTATAGATTCGGCATCATCGTATCCATTAAACCTAAAACACCCATCTTAAAATTAAACCTGAATTCGTGAGAAACTTCCGAATCGGCAAAAATCGCTCTTTAGCTTTATAAATATTTCCATAACAGACATAAATTCTGGCTATTTGGTTTTTTCTATCTATTGCTTCTATTGCCCTTGATACAAATAGATTTATTCCCTCTGGTGTATAAGGTGGATCAGTAAACACTGTATCGAATTTGCCTCTTAAATCAGCAAGAATTGATTTTCTTAAATCGTGTTTTATTCTTGTTTTATTCTTTTGATTCCTAGGTTAAGTTTACCTGAAATAGTTCCAATATTGTCTAAAATCCTCCCATCAATATCTGCTACCGCTATCTCTTGAGCCAATTTAAAGTTTGCAATCGCAACAAAAGTAAAGTCGTCATCACCCAAAAATAATATTCTTTTGCTCTTTACATCTTTCAGGAAGTTAAGCAATGTGAATCTTCTTGCTGTAGTTTTTATAGTAGCTGTAAACTGGTCATAGTTTCTCTTTAAGGTTGGACTTTTGTTTTTATAGTGTGAAAAAGTTTGATTGACTGCTAATAAAAATTGCTTTCAACCAAAGTTTTCAGAAGGTTTTCTTCTGCCAAATAGGTATTTCCATACAATTCACACAACATCTCAAATAATTCTTCCTTTAAAGAAGTTTTTCCTGTTGGTGGATTTAAATAAATAGATAGAGCTTTTTTATTTGATTTAGGGCGTTTTTAGATACTCCCACTTTTTGGACAAATTTGTTGTTTTCTACAGCTTTTTCTTTTAGCAAATACCAAAATATATCCACACCTTCTTGATTGGCACTCCTATTTTTTTGAAACTTCGAGAAATTTTAAATATACCTTTTCTTTTTCTCCCATATCTAGGCTTATTTTATCAAAAAACCCGCCTGCAACCATCAGCAATAAGCTTAGACGGCATTTAGTGATTATTGTTATTGTAGAGTTTTTAGAATGCCAATATGTTCAAGCTGGTTTACAACCTAAAGTCTTTTAATTTTTTTCCCTTTGACAATAATAAACACTTCTATCAGTTTGAAACTATTTTTGGTTTCAATCTTTTTGCATATTCTTTAAAGAATAAATTTTGTCACAACTGGCAATTAAATTTAATTTAAGTGTTTGAATGAAATTAAGTATTTAAATTAGATAAGAATGATATAGAAAAACACACAGTAGATGAATCTGCAAATAAAATATATAAAATTGGTTTTGTTTTTTATCAATCATCAATAAACATCAATAAAAAAATAAACAATTTTAAAGAAACAGGCAAAAAACATTTTTGAAATCCAAATTACTAGTGAGGCTGTATTTTTTTAAATAGTAAAAATTTCGATTAATAGTTTGGATTAAGTATCAAAATTAAGCTATTAAAATTTTACAAAAGGATCATTAAGGGAAATAAGGAAATATGTTCAAAGTTGAGAATGCAATATTGCAATATATTGAAGTCACAAACAGGAATTGCCAACCTTACGATACGGCCAATAACTTGCTAAAACAAACTAATTTTGATTCAAAATAGCTAAACATGATTGATTTTTGAACCCGCGCCGTTTCATTATTATATTACTAATACTCTTTAGGGCAATTTCTTCTTTTGTGACACTAATTTATGATAGGAATCTTCTTAACTTTGATTTCGCCTTTGTTTTTTGGTCAACATTAACCAACGTTTCAATTTCTTGCAAAGTATTTTGATCTTTCCTAAATAATAAGGTATGTATCATGAGTTTTAGTCTCTTTTTTAAATTTTACACCCATTGAATTAATCTTATTGATAATTTCTTTTTTATTTCTTACAATTGCCCTTAATTCTACTTCAATTTTTGGAGAAATATTAATTTTTCATACCATGCCTTTACATTAAATTAGCTAAGGATCGAACAAGTTGTTTTAGAAAATTTTTGATCCCTTTTGTAGATAGTGTTTTTTTCTTTAGTATTTATCATGTTATGAAAGACAGACGAGTTGAATTGATGACTAGAGGAACCTTGCAAAATTTGTTTAAGGTTTTAGAACAATCTGAAAAGGAAAAAGCGCAAGCTCTAAAATCTATAGGTGAATCTGCTCGTCCAGGTGATTGGCACGATAATTTTGCTTTGGAACAAGCACATAGAGATAGTTATTTGGCAGGTAAAATACTTGAGATGGTACAAAAAATGCTACAGCAGGACAAAATTGAAATTATAAAACCAGTACAAGATACAGAGGTTGTGAGAATTGGTAATCGAGTTGAGATTCAATATTTGGATGAACCTAATACGGAAATTTATACAATAGGTGGTCCTGCAGACAGAATATACAACACCGGTTTTATTTCATATCAATCACCGATAGGGCAAGCAGCCTTGGGAAGAAAAGCGGGCGAAGTTGTTGAAGTAAGAATTAATGATCAAAGTACAGTTGCTATTAAAATAGTAAAAATTTTGCCTAGCAATTTTGATTAGCAAAAGGAAAGTTGGAATTAAAATAAAGTATATTGTATTTTTAGAAAAAAAGTATCATCATGAGTTTGAAACATGACTTCCTCGCTTTTGGAAAAATTTAAAAAAGTTGCCGATACTATTCGCGCTTATCCGCATCAATTTACGCAGGTTTGGGATCAAGTATTTGATTTGTACTTGCCTCATGATTACAAACAGATAGACAAGGTAGTTTTCTGTGGGATGGGAGGTTCGGCGCTGGGTGCTAGAGTTGCGGATTCGCTTCTGATGGATAGTTTGCGTGTTACTTTGGAAATATTTAACGGTTATACCATTCCAACATATACGGATGAAAAAACTTTGGTAGTTTTGTCTTCTTATTCGGGCAATACGGAAGAAGTTATAGAATGTGCGTATAAGGCGTTGCAAACTCAAGCTAAGATTGTTGGAATATCCGCGGGTGGAAAACTTTTTGATGTTCTTAAAGAACATCAAAAACCAGTTGTTTTGCTTGACACAATTCATAATCCGTCAGAACAACCACGTTTTGGCATTGGGTATTCTGTTGGCTCAGTTCTTGCTCTTTTGACTAAACTCGGCATTGCAACAATCAGTCCAGAAGATCGGCAGGAAGCTTTATCCACAATGTTTGAGATGGCGACTGAATTTCATGAAAATAACACTTTTAGTCATAATCTTGCTTATGATTATGCGAAAAAATTAAAAGGCAAAATTCCGGTTCTTGTCACGGCTGAGCATTTGGTCGGATCTGCCTATGTAATTAAAAACCAGCTTAATGAATCAGCAAAGACTTTCGCGCTTTTATTTGAAATTCCTGAACTTAATCATCATCTGATGGAAGGACTTGTAAATCCTGCCAAAATGAAAGACCTTTTAACATTTGTTTTCTTTGATTCGAAAAATTACCAATACAGAGTTTCAAAAAGATTTCCAATTACTGCTGAAGTTGTTGAGAAAAATAACATTGAGCATCTAACATATAAATGCCGTTCAAAAAGCAAGTTCTCTCAAGGTTTTGAAATATTATTTTTTGGATCAATGATGGTTTATTTCTTAGCTTACGAATATAATGTCGATCCCATGATCATTCCTTGGGTTGATTATTTTAAAGAAAAGCTTTCAAAATAAGACTTGCGTCATCTGCCAAACAATGGCACTATGAATTAATATAACTTTAGTATGTCTTTCAAAAAGCCTTTAGTTTTGTTTTTCACAGATATCACAAAGGATGATATAGCGATAGCTGGTGGCAAGGGAGCAAATTTAGGAGAAATGGTTAATGCTAACTTTCCTGTGCCAAATGGCTTTGCAGTGACTGTTTCTGCCTATGAGCTTTTTTTGGAGCACAATGGATTTGCGAATGAAATCAACTCGATACTTAAAAACACAAATGTTGAGAATTCCGAAGAACTACAAGCGGCGTCGGAAAAAATAGAAAAAATAGTTGCGCGTGGCGAAGTACCTATAGAAGTGATAAAAGAAGTCGCAAAGGCCTACAAAAAACTTTCGGGATTTTTCAAAAAGTCTCTTGTTGCTGTTAGATCATCGGCAACAGCCGAAGATTTACCTGGAATGTCATTTGCGGGTCAACAGGCAACTTTTCTAAATGTGAAAGGTGAAAATAATTTGCTTTTGGCTATTCGAGATTGTTGGGCTTCTCTCTTTACGGCAAGAGCGATTTTTTATCGTACGCAGAACAAAATTCCACATGAAAAGGTAAAAATTTCAGTGATTGTTCAAAAAATGGTTCAATCAGATGTATCAGGAGTTATGTTTACTATTGATCCTGTTTCAAATGACAAAGACAGAATTGTAATAGAAGCTGTTTGGGGACTTGGCGAAATGATGGTGCAAGGTTCTGTAGTACCTGATCATTATGTTGTGCAAAAAGACACCTTTGCAATTTTGTCCAAGGAAATTTCTGATCAATCAATTCAGCTTATTAAAAAAGGCAATGAAAATATCGAAGCCGAAGTTCCTCAAAAACTTCGCGACAAACCAAAGCTTACCGATGCTCAAATTGTTAAACTTGCGAAAATTGGCTATGAATTGCAAAGACACTATTACTTTCCTCAGGACATAGAATGGGCAAAAGAAGGTGACAGTTTATATATTGTTCAGGCTAGACCAGTAACAACAACTGGCGAAAAGAAAAATAAACTAAAAGATTTACCTGAAGGTGTAAAAATCTCTGATACGCCGATTCTAACAGGAGCTCCTGCCAGTCCCGGAATAGGTACTGGACATGCAAAAGTTCTAAAATCACCCAAAGAAATTAATAAGGTAAAGGAAGGTGATGTTCTGATTGCACCTATGACTTCTCCTGATTATGTCCCTGCTATGAGGCGAGCAGTAGCAATTGTTACAAACGAAGGAGGAGTCACTTCACATGCTGCCATAGTTTCCAGAGAACTTGGCATACCTTGTGTTGTTGGTACTAAAGAGGCAACAGTCTTGATCAAAGATGACACTATTGTAACAGTGGATGGTTCAAAAGGGGTGGTGTACTTGGGAAGCAAAGTGAAAGTGGAAGAAAGTAAAAACGAAAAAATCGAGAAAAATGATTTACATATCAAAACTGTAACCAGACTTTATGTAAATTTAGCTGAAAAAGAACTTGCTAAAGAAGTATCTAAATTACACGTTGAAGGAGTTGGGCTTTTGAGAGCTGAATTCATGATAGCAAATATTGGAGTGCATCCAAAGGAAGCAATTAAAAATAAAAAGCAAGATGAATTTATTAAAAAATTAGCAAGTGATTTGTCAGTTTTCTGCAAAGCTTTTGATGGCAGGCCAGTTGTATATAGAGCTACTGATTTTAAAACCAACGAATACAGGTCTCTTGTGGGTGGCGAAGCTTGGGAACCAGTTGAACCAAATCCAATGCTTGGTTTTAGAGGAGCATATCGTTATATAGCAAGTCCTGATGTGTTTAATTTAGAGCTTCAGGCGATCAAAAAGGTGAGGAAGAAATACAATAATTTATGGTTGATGATACCTTTTGTCAGATCCCCAGAAGAACTAAGACGAGTTCGCAGAATTGTTGCTGCTGAAGGCCTTTTTGAAGATTCGACATTTAAATTTTGGATGATGGTTGAGATACCTGTGAATGTAATATTGATTGACAAATTTATTGATGTTGGCATTGATGGCGTTTCTGTTGGATCGAATGACTTAACAATGTTAATGACAGGAACAGATAGAGATAATTCTGAAGTTGCTGAAGCTTTTAATGAACGATCTCCTGCTATGTTGTGGGCATTAAGGAGAGTTATTAAACATTGTTTAAGACGTGGTGTTACAGTTTCTATATGCGGACAAGCTGTCTCAGTATACGACGATCTTGTTCATAAACTTGTAAAGTATGGGATTACAAGTATTTCTGTTAATCCAGATGCCGTAAGTAGAGTCAGAAGAGCTATATATGAAGCTGAAAAGGAACTTGCAAAAGTATATCGTTAGTGTTTAATATTCAATTTTATTAATATGACGAAGGTCTCTAAAATTTGGGCAAGACAAATACTAGATTCTCGTGGTTGGCCAACTGTTGAGGCAGTTTGTCAATTAAACACAGGGCATGTAGCTGTAGCTTCTGCCCCCGGTGGAACTTCTACTGGTACATATGAGGCTGTAGAAATTAGGGACAATGACCCATCTCATTTCCATGGTAAAGGGGTTTTAAAAGCAGTGACTGCTGTGAATGATGTTTTAGGGCCTGGTCTCTGGGGATATGATGTGACAGATCAAGCAAAAATTGATGGAAGGCTAAACGAACTCGACGGCACAAAAAATAAATCCAAATATGGAGCCAATGCTATTTTGGCAGTTTCTGTTGCTTGTTTGAAAGCAGCAAGTTTAGCCGCAGAACAACCTCTTTATAAATGGGTCAATGGGTTAGCAGCAAAAATAGGTCTTAATGCTCAAATCAAAGTTCCCTCGCCAATTCTTAACATGATAAATGGTGGTTTGCACGGTGCTGGGAATTTGGATTTTCAGGAATTTCATCTAATGCCTGCTTCTTCCAAATCTTTTTCTGAAGCTCTAAGGTGTGGGGTAGAAGTTTATATGATGTTAGGTGAAGATCTAAAAAGACGAGGTGCTATTCATTCTGTCGGTGACGAAGGTGGATATGCTCCAAATTTGTTTACCAATGCTGACGCTTTGGAAGTTTTATATGAAGCAATTAGGGCAACCAATTATCAGATTGGTAGAGATGTGTTTTTAGGTCTTGATGTGGCAGCTTCAGTTTTCTACAAAGACGGTGAGTACACTATTCGCGACAAATCAGCTCCTCTTAGAGACAACGATCTTTTAGAGTACTATAAATACATAAATAGTCAGTACCACCTTGCATTGTTAGAAGATCCTTTTCATGAAGATGCCTGGGATAGTTGGAAAAGTTTGTTTGCTAGTTTTGAAGGACAATTAACAGTTGTAGGTGACGATCTATTAGCAACAAATCCAGAAAGAGTAGCTCAAGCTATAAGGGAAAAAGCTTGTAGCGGAATTTTGGTAAAACCTAATCAAGTAGGAACAGTTAGCGAAACTTTAAGTGTAGTAAAAATGGCAAGAGATGCAAATTGGAAGGTTATAACTTCTCATAGATCAGGTGAAACAAATGATTGGTTTATTGCTGATTTTGCCGTAGGCATAGGAAGTGATTATGTCAAATTTGGCGCTCCCGCAAGGGGTGAACGAGTGGTAAAATATAACAGGCTTCTTTCTATTGAAGCAGAGCTTGCCATGGGACCAAGATGACACTTCAAAGTAATAGTGATACTTCAACAAGGTTTGTCTTACTTGTAATACTAGACGGATGGGGGGTTGCTCCAGCAAGTCCTGGAAATGCTATATCAAAAGCTTCAACTATAGTTATGGATAAATTATGGAACAATTATCCGCATTGTTGCCTTTTGGCCTCTGGCGAAGCAGTTGGTTTGCCAGAAGGTGAAGATGGAAATACAGAAACGGGGCATCTTAATTTAGGCGCTGGCAGTGTGGTTTATCAAGATTTGCAAAGGATAAATATTGCAATAAAAGATGGATCATTTTTTAAAAACCAAGTTTTGCTTTCGGCAGTTGAACATACAAAGAAAAATAATTCCACTTTGCATTACATGGGACTGATTGGTGCTGGTGGTGTGCATTCAAACATGAAACATTTAAGCGCTTTGATTGATTTGGCGGCTTCGCAGGGGGTAAAAAAATTGTCTCTTCATCTTTTTACTGACGGGAGAGATTCGCCCCCCATGTCTGCAATTTCATATATTAACGATATTCAGAGACAGCTAAAGGAACGTAGAGTAGGTGTGATTGCTTCAGTTATGGGTCGGTATTGGGCTATGGATAGAGATCAAAGGTGGGATAGAACTATCAGAGCATATGATGCATTGACTCTTGGCAGAGGGAATTTGGCTTTTAATGTAACACAAGCAATTAACGAATTTTATGAAAAAGGCATTACAGATGAGTTTATTGAACCTACAATTTTTGTTGATGCAAATTCAAAACCACTATCTTTGATATGTGACAATGATTCTATCGTGTTTTTCAATTTCAGAATTGACAGACCTAGACAGCTTACAAAATTGTTTATAAGTTCGGATGAAAAAATTTTTGGTGGAATTTATCCTAACTCTCAAGTTCAAGAGACAAAAATGCATATTGGATTTTTGCCCAAGAGAGGAAAGAAACTCAATAATTTATATTTTGTGACTATGACTGATTATGGCCAGCATTTGAAAGAGGATGGAGCGCATCCTGCTTTCCCGCCTCAGGTAGTTGATTTTCCTTTAAGTGGTGTAATATCTGCAAGCGGTTTTATACAGCTGAAAATTACGGAATCGGAAAAAGAAAGGTTTGTGACCTTTTATTTTAATGGACTTCGCGAAAATGCTTATGAAGGTGAAAAAAGAATAATTGTTCCATCTCCCAAAGTGGCAACTTATGACCAAAAACCAGAGATGAGTGCTTATGAAATAACAGATACTTTGCTGCAAGAAATGTCAAAGGAAAATTACAAGCTTATTGTTGTAAATTTTCCAAATGCAGATATGGTTGGGCATACCGGCAACATCGGTGCTTGCGTAAAAGCTGTTGAGGTTTTAGATCAATGCTTAGGTAGACTTGCTAACTTTGTTACCGCTTACGGAGGAACAATGGTTGTAACTGCTGATCATGGGAATGCGGAAGAGATGATCAATTTGGAAACTGGAGCAATAGATACTGAGCATAGCACTTATCCTGTTCCTTTTATTGTTGTTTCCGATTCTCTAAAAGACAGGGATTACAAAATTACAGATGGAAGGCTTTGTGATGTAGCTCCAACTATAATCGCGCTTTTGAAGCTGACAAAACCAGTTTCTATGCAAGGGAGAAATTTGTTAGAAGGACTTATATAAGATTTAAGTTTTAGCATTTTTAATTTTTGTATTTTCTGATAAGCCCTACGACTTTTCCTTGTATTCTCACGTTTTTGACAAAAATTGGAGACATTTTGGAATTAGCCGGTTCCAGTCGGACTCTTGTAGCTTCCTGATAAAAACGTTTCAAAGTTGCCATGCCGTTATCCAAAAGCGCAACTACTATTTCCCCATTTCTTGCATGTTCTGTTTGTTCAATGATTACATAATCTCCATCTCTAATTTGCTCTTCTATCATCGAATCACCTCTTACTTGCAAAACATAGGTCCTTTTTGTTCCTGATACAAAAGCGGCAGGAATTGTCATTTTTGCATTTGGATCTGTATGAGGTTCAATGGGGGATCCAGCGGCAATAAATCCTAGAATTGGTGCTTCTATACTTGCACTTGAAAGGGAAGGCATTTCTTTATTGGCAATATCAATTGCCCTTGTTTTTCCTGTTTTTCTTTTGATGAGTCTTTTTTCTTCCAGGGAGCTTAAATGTTCATGAACAGTGGCAAGCGAAGAAACTCCAATCGCGTCTGCAATTTGTCTTAAAGTAGGAGCCGATCCATTGGCTTGAATATATTGTTTGATAAAATCTAAAATTTGATGTTGTTTTTTGTATATTACCGGAGCCATAGCTAGAAACTAACAAACATAACCCGAATATGTCAATAGTTAATTTTGGATTTTGTTCGTATGAATTTAAGTTGTTTGATATACTAAGTAGTTCATGAAGCAATTTGTTTTAAAATCCAAATATAAACCTACAGCTAATCAGCAAAATGCGATTGATTATTTGAGTTTTGGAATACAAAACAAAGTTAAATATCAAGTTTTGCTTGGAGTTACTGGTTCTGGGAAGACTTTTACTGTTGCCAATACCATTCAAAAATTGCAAAAGCCTGCGCTTATTATCTCCCACAATAAAACTTTAGCGGCACAACTTTATCAGGAATTTCGTGATTTTTTTCCGGATAACGCTGTTTCCTACTTTGTTTCGTATTACGACTACTATCAACCAGAAGCTTATATCCCATCAACAGACACTTATATAGAAAAAGATGCGGATATTAATGAGCTTATAGACAAACTAAGACTTGAGGCAACAATGAATATTTCCACGCGACACGACACTATAGTGGTTGCTTCTGTATCATGTATTTATAACATTGGTTCCCCAAAAGAGTACGCAAGTTTTGTTTTGGAAATTTCTTCCGGCATGCGAGTTACCAGAGAAC
>JAOAEL010000008.1 GCA_026416845.1 Patescibacteria group bacterium | reverse complement strand
GAAGGACTAACAGAAACAGAAGGACTGACACTGGCAGATGGGCTTATTGAAGGGGAAACTGAGACAGAAGGAGATACAGACGCTGATGGGCTAATGGAAGGAGAAACGGATACTGAAGGAGATACCGAAGCTGAAGGACTGACAGATGGACTGACAGATACAGATGGTGAAACACTAGCAGATGGACTAACGGATGGGGAAACAGAAACACTTGGTGATACAGAAGCACTGGGTGATACAGAAGGGGATACGCTAGGTGAAGCTGAAGATAATTCGTATACAGGATAAGCCTGCGCAAAATATGGATGTCCAAAATAATTAGCTCCAAACATTCTTAAAGTACTATATCAGTAATTTGTAGCTAGCTGATATCAAATTGAAGATTTACTTGCAAGTTTGGTTTGCAGATTAAAAATTCGATTTAATATTTAAATTTAATATAAAAAAGCAATGATTGATGTTTCTAACAATTTACCTTTTAGTAAGAATAACTTGAATGTCGTTTATAACGTTTGTATAGTGTCTTATCGCAAAAGCTTTGGCTTCTTCACTTCTTAATGCCCAATCTGGAGTAAAATCATAAGCATATGTGAAATCAAAGTCGCATTTAATTGGGTAGTGATTCAATTTGTTTATCTTCCTCCATTGTTTATTAAAGTACAAAAATGTTGCTTCTGAGATTGCTCGTTTATGAGTTGGATCTTGCCATGCTCTTATTGAGTTATAATAGGGAGCTATGATTTTTATTTGCCCACCGGGAACTAATACTCTGTAGACTTCTTCCATAAACGCAATAATATCACTGGTATGTTCTATGTAGTGAGAACAAATAGCTTCATCGATACTATTATCCGGAAATGGCCAAGGATATTTTTCTAAATCCCATACCATATCCACATCTTTTGTAGGTGTTTTATCTACGCCAAAGAAGTTTGGAGTTTTGTTTTGTCCGCATGCTAAATCAACGCGAAAGGGATGCAAAAACTCATAATTTTTGCCATTCACTGAGAATTTAATTACATTTTTCATTTTTGATTTGTTAGATTTTACCACACGATTTCACTGGTATAATCGTAATTGCCAACTCTAACTCTAGTGTCACAACATACTTTGTAACCTAATAATTTAATTTTCTCAAAAAAACGCATGTTGGGTATCAGACTTTTAGAAGGATTGTATGTGTTTTCTATAGTTAAATTTTCAGAATTAAACCAAGGAAATTCGATTCTTTTATCTTTAAAAATTTTTGTTTTAAAAAGAGTAAATCCAAAGCTTAAGCCAAGGCATGGAATAATTTTGTTATTTTTTACTGCAATTGGAATAAAATCTGCTGGAATTTTATTTGGGCATCCAAATGCTAAGGGAAAGACTTTTTCTATTCCAGCATTCCAAATTAATCCTCCAATAACATCATATTTGTTTGTATTTTCGTAAAGCTTCTGAAGTCCATCGGGGGGAGGGACAGAATTTTCATGCATTGTTAATATAAATCTAAAATTGCTTAATGTTGGGTTTTTAATGATTTCTGATATAACGCGATTAAATACTTCTGCTTTATCTTTGCCGTAAACTAGCATTGGTATAAATTTTTGATTCATTCCTGCAGCAAGATAAAACCAGTTTTGTATCGCCCTTGTATGTAGTATTCCCGAGTGAGGGATTATACATATTGTTGATAAATCCTTTGAACTTTTTGCTTTTTTGAGACGATGTATTTGTTTTTCTATTTCTGAGTTTAGTTTGCCCTGATATAAATTTTGATCCGCGAAGATTAAATTTACCATACTATGTCGTTTTCTAAATCATAGTGTCCCACTTTTACTCTTGTATCGCATGCCACTTTATATCCTAATTTGTGAATTTTTTCAAAAAAATACAAATCTTGAGTAATTAACTTTGCTCCTTGTCCTGGGATTAATTCTTGAGTTGTTTTAAAAAAAGGCCTTTTGAGTTTTGGATTTTTAAAAATTTCAGTTTTAAAAAGGGTAAATCCCATTCCTAGTCCATAGCATGCTTGGATTGTTTCTGGTAATGGAACTTGTGGTATAAAATTTAATTTTTTTTTAACATCTCCGTAGATCATAGGTTGTCCTTGTTCGCCTTTCGTCCAGTAAAGGCCGCCTAACACATCGTATTTGTCCATGTTTTCATATAATTTTAAAAGGCCGTCTGGTGGTGGCATGTTATCTTCTTCTAAAGTTAAAATGTATTGCCACTTTGAAAGATTGCAATCTGTCAAGATTTGTTCTATAGCCAGAGAATATGCAAATCCAACTTCAAGGCCGATAACGAAAATTCTTATAAATTTTTGATTCATTGGAGTCATTAAACTTAACCAGTTTTGAACAACTTTAGCGGCTATTTGACCGCGCGATGGTACAATGCAAATAGTTGAGAGATCTCTGTACTGTTTGTCTTTCATTTCTGAGCAATGATTGTTGGATGTTTTAAATTGATAATTGTCGATTATGATTTGTTGTTTCATAGGTAAGAAAAGGTTTTACTTGTTTTAGAAAGTGAAGTTTACAAACTGAAGATATGGTACTCTCCAATAGTTGGTGGCACTTCCGCTTCTTACATCACTGAACGCGTAAGAGTTTCTAAGTTCGGTACTTGATGCAGAAAAAGCCCCCATGCCTGGTATTCGTTGATATGTTGCGTGCACAGATGATCCAAAGATTCCGCTCAGAGCCACATTTGACGCAGACTGTATGAGATTTGAAATGGTTATCCAATTGGCATTTACGGTTGATGTTCTGCTTAGTAATACTCCCCAGTAATTTCCCGGAGTTAAGTTCACATTTAGTGGAATTGAAAAAACTTTAATACCGGATAACAAAGAGGTGCTATTATTGGATGTATTTGTCCACGCAAAAGATTGGGAATTGCTGAGCAACTGACTTAGAGAACTTTCCGATCTGGTATAAAGGCCAAAATTCATGGACAAAGTACCACCATGCGATGAATTGGAAGATGTGCTTATTGATGCGGAAATAAAAAAGTTTACTTGTGTTGCCCTCATATTTGCAGGAACATAAATTGGAAAAATAAAGTGTGTGTTTGCTCCAAATGTAACTGCTCCAAGGCTGCCATGTGGATAAGGTTCCCATTGAATCAAATCTCCTTCTGCTTCAACTAATGTTCTTGCGGTTATTGTTGCTGCTATTTGATCGCCGCTGGTAATTGATCTTGCGCTTGTGCCTTCTTGTTGGCGAATGATTGTAAAAGTGTCTCCTGATATATTTGTAACTCTTACTATTTCAGCATTTGTGGTTGTTGGTTGTTGTCCTGATGGCCAGACTGTAGCATTAAATGGAGGTGTGGGGAATATTGATCCGCTACCAGAACTCACTGTCAAAGAAGTGCCAGAATTGGGAGGTGATGGAGCAGTGGCAACAGTTGAATAAGCAAAATTGGTATGTGCGTCAGCCATAGTTTTTATGCAGATAAGACAAGCGATATTTTAGAAACAAAAATATTTTTTATCAAGCTAATTAAATTGAATTCAAGTTTATGTTATCACAATCGTTTATGAATTGTAAAAAAGATAAAATTAAAATTTTTCTCAGGAAGTTTAGTACTGTTTTTTAAATCAAAATTACATTTGGCAAAGCTGATTTAAATGTTTTGACTTTATAAGTGTCAAGGGAGTTTTTTTTGGTTGTCAGACCGGGATCGTAAACCATTTTGCGATTTACTCCTTCGTTTTCTAACTTTATTCCTTTTTCCAAAGCTTTGCTTCTTGTGTTTTCTATTTTCGCAAGCCTTTTCTCAAAATGTTTTATAAGAGTACTTCGGTACGCTACAAGTCCGGACAGACTTTTTGTGCCGATAAGTTTTTTGTTAGAATTCAAAATGTTTACATTGTAATAAAAAGCCAGTCTTTTTTTTGGTATAAAATCAAAATGCGTTTCGCTATACATTATAGTATTTTGACAAAAGTAAATTATTTCTGAATTTGCGGCATATAAAGCAGTAAGCACTTTTCTTAAGAATAAATAGTAGCTGGGATTTAGTCCAAAATCTGATATTAATTTTTCTCCAAATCCATTTGGGTGATAGCAAATATTTATTATCGGAATTTTTTTGGAGAAAGAAATTTTAGCAAGATTTGTTTGAACTTCTAAGATTATGTTATCTTCTAATTCATTTGCGCCAAAGTAAATTATTGACTTTGAGAATCTTAGATCTGATGAAACATTTAGGGGGAAAATATCCTGATTTTGTTCATTTGCAATTTGCAATGTTGTGTTTTCAATTGTTTGTTTTTCGTTTTCTATTGAGTGTTGTTCCTTTGACTGGCTTATTGTGTTTATGCTGGATTGAAAATCGTTTGTTGTTTCTTGATTTTTTTCAAGATGTTGTTGATTAATTGACAGTTCCTTTTGCAGTTCAGATGCTTGAGAGATTGCTTCATTGGCGCTTGTGTGGAATGTGATGGAGAAAGTTTGGTTTGTTTCGTTTTTTTCACTAATTGTTGGTTCTATTTCTTCTGTTTTTGTATTAGCGCTGTTATTTTTGAATTCAAATTTGTTCGCTTTTAATTTTTCCAAATCTTCTTCGCTCCAACCTTTAACAGGCCAAAATCTTTCTACCAGCCAAGAAAGGGGATAAATCTGCTTTTCCCATTTGTTGCCAAAGAAAAGTTCTCTTGCATAATCTTGCGCTTTTTTTTGATCGGAATATTTTATTTTGTAAGGGAAACCAAAATCTCCTCCTTGAGTCCTAAACAGGTGTGCGTACCATGTGCTATGATTTACCAAAACTTTTCCTCCGGATAGCCATGTTTTAACAGCAACTTCTATCCCTTGCGATCCCCAGCTTCCAAATGCTTCGTCGCAAACATTTAATTCCCAGTATTTTTCCCTTGTTAACATCCAACAGCTTCCTTGCAGGCTCATAGTTTCTGTTAGCCCTTTTTCTTTTTTGTCTTTAATGTAAATTTCTCTGTGTTTGTAATCTTCAAAATATTGAAAATGCGGAGTTGAATCAAAACAGTAAGATGTGCTTTGCGGGTTGGGTTTACCGATCCACATTATTTTTCTTGTGAATTTTGTACTGTCACATGGTATGCCAGTACCTTTGTAGTTAGTTTCCTGACATTTTGTTGGAGTTGGTCCTTGGTACCATTTTTTGCCGCATTTCAAGCATTTCCAGTCAAACGCCCATAGATTTCGCATAATTGGTACCATGGTTACATTATCTTTCGTTTTTTGAAATGCTTCTATCATTTTTCTGTCAAAACCTTTGTCAAAAGCGCAGTGAGCGTCTACTTTCATTACATATTTTGCTCTAGATAGTTTGCAGGCTATGTTTGTGGCGGCTCTTTGTCCTACGCTTTGTGGTAGAAATACTACATTTACGCGTTCGTGTTGTGGGATAGGGGGATTTGCCCACGCTCCATCAAGCACTGCAATAATCTCGGTATCCGCTTCTATGTTTTTTAAAATATCCTCTATGGTGCGAGCCAGAAACATCTCATTTCTGGCTGGTATAAGTATAGAAAGCTCACTTGCCATAAGTGGCTGTATAATACTTGAGTTCAAATTCTAAAGTCAAAGTCGCAATTGCTAAAGTTGTTTTTTTAGATTTTTAATTGCCAATAACTTTTTTTAGGTCAAACATTTCTTCTAAGTTCCAGTATGGCAAATTTTTTATGCTTATCTCTTTCCATCCGGTAGGCGGGTGCTTGAAACTATCAAGAGTGACTTTTCTTGGAGAAAAATTTTTGTTATGGCGAATATCTATCAGAGGATCTTTTGATTCCCATGTCTCAAAGTCATCGTCGCTAAATCCGCCTCTGCGCACTTTTTTTGTTCCCGGTTCATAGCCCCATTTTCTTGCCCAATCTGGTTCGTGCCGTTTTGTATCTTTGTCAAAGCCTTCTTCCAAAATTTTTTTAAGCCTACGTCTGTAATGATTAAGCGCAAACTGGCGATTTACGCAAAGACCAGAAAGAGAAATTAATCTATCATACGCAATAGCTCTGTCTTGCGGGTAGTCCCATCTCCAAACATTTGAATTGTAGTAGAAAATATTGTCTT
Organism: Patescibacteria group bacterium; assembly: GCA_026416845.1. Lineage (GTDB taxonomy): Bacteria > Patescibacteriota > Microgenomatia > UBA8517 > UBA8517 > JANWVB01. Next base: position 21,613 of record JAOAEL010000008.1, on the reverse strand, counting down.
TGGGTGGTGTAAATTCAAAATGTGATGGGGGATAAAGCACATCATGTTCACAGAAAAATACATATTTAACTTTGCTTTTGTCTAAAGCCATGACAATTTGTTTAATCATGGTAACAATGGTGGAAGGTCCGTTAAGCACGTAATTTTCTCCAAGTTCAATTCTTTTATGTGTGACACTTACGATAGGCAATTTCGATTGCAGAATCAGTTTTTGGACAATACTAAAAATAGGCTCGTCCAGACGGTTGTCAGAGTAATAAATAATGCCTTTCCCTTGGTATTTTGTCATTTGAGTAAATTTAGGTATTTATTTGCGATTTTGTCTATGTGATATTTTTTGGCGGTTTTGATACAATCGTTTGCATATTTCTGATAAAGTTTTGTGTCATTTGCTAATTCTTTTAATTCGTTTATTAACTCCTCGCAGGTGGAAACAGGCACGTAACAACCTTTCATTTCGTGAAATGCCGGTTCATCGTATGCAATTGTTGGTATACCAAAGCTTGAAGCGTTAACAATTTTTAGAGGATTTGCAAGCATGGTTTTTTTGTAATTATAGTATGGCCTCCAAACTATTTGGACATCTATACTCATGTAAAAATTTACAATATCTAACCTTTGCTCGAATTTCGAATATTTGACAAGCTTCATTCCAAGTTGCTCAATCTCATGTTCCAGTCCCATTGGCAGATATCTAAAAGCGGCTAGTGTACCTATAATTCCAACGGTACTCACTTCTTTTCTGGTACGTATTTGATTTTCATAATTGCAGTGATGTTGTGGTATGTTTACCACCTCATTTTTAGGTAGAAGTTTTTTTAGAGTTTTATAATTCCATTCAGATAAGGCGATTGCTCCAATCTGAGGATTTTTTCTCAAAATTTCGCAATAAGGAAGTTCATCTACAAAATCTATGTAGTTTTTTTGTCCTACAAAGTTAAATTTCTCTCCTTTTTTGTAAGGTGGTTTGACATATATGACAACATCATTTTCGTATCCGCTTGTTGGGTTTAATTTAGCGTTAATTTTTTCCGCTATTTGTTTGCCGCGTATTATGGAGGAAACTCTCCCCAAATGTCTATCCGGTCCCACTCTATATGGTTCTTTTGCAAAGATGGACATGGGAATTGTGTCTTTAAGATTTACAACTTGAGATATTTGTTTGTGTTTTACTATTACTAATCTGTTGTCATAACGTTTTCTATATTGAGGAATTTTTGGCATGTCAACATCGTAATTGCCAAGTTTTGATACTATTGATGGATCAGCCACATCTTCAATAATGTAAATGCAATCTTTTGACAACAAAGGCATTAATGTAAGACATGTGTTTATTTGATCTTGTGGGATATGCGACGCGTCGTCTATTACTATATCGATATCCGATCCTGTAAATTCAATTAACTTTTTGAGATCTAAAGGGTTTGATTGATCGCACAAGAAAGATTTTATTCTTCCCCAATTTATTAGTCGTTCAGGCAATTTGTCCGCGCCAAAAATTTCCGCGTTAGGGAAGTAATCTCGCCACATTAAAAGACTAGCGCCACTTCCTATGCCTATTTCCAATATTTTTTTTATTTCATTTTTTCGTTTGTCAAAAATGTCAAAGTAATATTCTGTATAACTGTGTTTTTTATAAGCGGGACATTTATCAGAGCCATATTTGTAAGCTAATTGACAAAGTGGAGTGTTTCTCATTTTTCTAAATTACTTTTCTTTGATCCACATCCAACTTCTCCAACTATCTCTTCTTTCTCCTTTTTCTGGTTTGTATCTGCCTAAGATGTACCAGTTTTTTATTTTGTAAGCGTTGACATAAGCATTTACAGCATAAATGACATGACAGATTCCAGCTGGGGTTTTTGGATTTGTGTAAATATAGTCATGCCCTGAGATAACGCCGCCTTTTTTGACTTTTTTTGACCATTCAACTATGTCCTCGATCACATATTTGAGTTGGTGATTTGCGTCAATGTATACAAAATCTAAAGATTCGTCTTCAAAATCACAAACCGCTTCCATTGATGTTTTTCGTATGATAGTACAATTTTTGAAAGGGGAGAGTATTTTCTTTGTATGTTCGTAGAAGCTATCTAGTTTTTCTTGACTGTGGCGGTCTTTATAGTCTTTGTCGTATTTCCATGGATCTATGGCAAAGAAAGTAAATCCAGCCTCGCAGAATTTTTTGGAGAATTCTCCTTTGTAAACTCCGATTTCAGCTCCGGTTTTAAATCCCATTTCCTTGAAAAAACCTGGCAAATCGTCTCTGCTACAATCAGGGATTTCAAAAGGCCTTCCTCTTTTGTGTTTTACAGCGTCAATCAGTTTCATTTTTTTAACTTTGGAATTTTAAATTATTATTTTGCCTTTTATGTAGTATGCTCTGATTTTACTGCCGTGTCCCCAGTAGGGCAGTTCAGGTATTGGAGTTCTGTCTGATCGTGTGTAATATCTCATTCCGCGATGAGTTTTGATTTGAAAAACTGGATTTTTAGTTTTCCAGTGATAAATCTTGTCAAATACATCAGATTTTTTGTGTCTTTCTTTGGGAAAGTTTTTTTCCTCAACGCACCATTGTGGAGCGCCTTTGAATAATTTTGCAAGGGTTTCAAGGTAAAACTCGCGCCCCACAATTTGAGCGTGCGTTGCTCCTTCTTCTTTGAAGAAAAAATAATCTCGCTGGTCGGGCATGACATATAAATTACTATTTCGATAGCATTTGTCATATTCTTTTGGGCGGAATTCAAAATAATCTGGTGGGTATAAACAATCGGCTTCTGCCGATATGACAAATGGAGTTTTTGCTTCCTTACAAGCTATTTCCACTTGGCGAAACATATTAAAGCCGCTTGCTCCAACATCGCCAACACATATGTTTTTACCCAATTTAATGGGATATTGAGACACACTTATTATAGGCAAGTCTCCACAAACTTTGAGCAGATTTGCAATAATTCTTTGTTCGAATGCAGGGTCTTCTCTGTTGCTAGTATAGTAAATAATAGTAGCGTCTGGTTTTGACATATTTTGATAGCCAAACTTTAAGCTGTTGATTCTTACAGTTGAAAGAATAAAACATCAACTTCTTTTTGCAACTAATATACCAAAGTCAAAAAAGTATAAATAATCAATTTGAGTTTTCAAAAAGCATTTTATTGCATCAAGCGGGGTTTCAACAATTGGTTCGTTATCGTTAAAGCTGGTGTTTATCAAAATGGGGATTCCGGAGATGTCTTTCCATTTGGATATAAAACCATAAAACCATGGGCTTAAATTTTTGTTTACGCTTTGCAATCTTGCTGTGCCGTCAAAATGTACGACCGCTGGAATTAATTTTTGCTTTTCTTTTTTCACTTTTGTCGCAATTGACATGTAAGGAGAAAGTTGTGTGTCTTCAAACCATTCTGGCACTTCTTCTTCCAAAATAGAAGGCGCTAGCGGCCTATACCAAGCGCGATGTTTCACCTTTTGATTGATGGTGTCTTTCATTGTTGGGTTTCTTGGATCGGCCAAAATGCTTCTGTTGCCAAGAGCGCGTCTTCCTGACTCACTTCCTCCTCCAAAAACAGCTACTATTTTTTGATCCGCGATTTTTTCCAAGACTTCATCATCTTTTGAGTTTTTTACAAAAACTTTATCTTTGAATGCCGATAATGATTTTAAAACTTCAGATTTTGCATATTTCCGTCCCAAATAAGGTGACATATTTAAATATGTGTTTGATATTCTTTTATTACCTAAGATATGGTGCCACAAATATCGCGCGGACCCCAAAGCAAGCCCTGCGTCGTAGGGGACAGGATCGCAAAATATGTTTTTAATTCTTGTGATTCTTTGTTTTAGTTTGCCTATCATCACACAGTTAAGAGTAACGCCTCCTGATAGACAAATATTTTCGTGTTTTAAACCATTAACAAAATTTTTAAGATGAGCAAAAAATAAATTTTCAGAATATTCCTGAAGTGAAGCGGCAACATTAAATTTCTCTTTCTCTGAAATTTTTGCAATTCTTATAAGTTCAGGGCGGTTTTTGTCAAATTCTTTAAACAATTCAGTGTATTTGGGTTCTCCAAGTGCCGCCATTGCCATTACTGTTCCTTCTTGTCCTCCATGTGGTGGCCCAACGGAAAGACCAAATATCCATTTGGTTGATAGATTCCAAATTCTTCCTATTGGCATTTGGTTGGGATTGAATATCTGAATTCTTTTTATTTTGTTTCCAAGTCCTTCATCTATGGTGAAGGTTGTTGGAACTTTTCCTTCTTCATTGCCAAATCCGTCAATTGCCACAATTAACGCGCGGTCAAAATTGCTGGTGTAAAAAGCGTTTGCTCCATGCGCCAGATGGTGCCCAAATTCGTAATATTCACCTTTGTTTTTGTTTAAAATCTGATTCATTTTTTCAATATATTTGGTTTCATGACAGATTTCATGGTATTTTTTGCGCGCAGTGCCAACAACATTTGCAAAAGTGAAATATTTGATGTCATCGTATTTATCTTGTCTTTCAAAAAAAAACTTCAACCCGTCTCCATATTCCATTTTTACCCTTGAAATTCTTTCTAACTCTTCGTGTATTATTGGTATTCCGTTTTCCAAAATAGCGTATGCAACATCGTGTCCCGAGTGAAAGCCAACTATCTTTGTTGTTTTTTTTCTTGCTTTTTTGATTTTGTTCATAATCAAACTTTTACACTCAAGCCTATTTTTTTGTCAAATAGGTTAGGGAAATTATTTTTTAGCAAGTATTCTCTGATTGGCGCTTTATAATGTTTGTTTTTTAATTCTACGGCAAGCCATAAAAATTCCTGTACTACCTGTTTGTCCAAAAAAGGGTAACGTGTCTCTACGCAGTGACTACCTGCAACATATTCTTCTTTGCCCAGATATGAGTACTGGTATCCATCGTAGAAATTCTTCCACAGTTTTAGCGGAATTTTTTTGGGGAACTTACCTCTGAATTGGCTCTGGTGAGGTTTCAAAGCGTAATCTCCAATGATTTCATCTCCTCCTTGCCCGCTTAAATACACTTTTCTTGATTCTGATCTTGCCATTTTACAAATTCGCGACAATGCCAAAGACGCGCTATCAGTATGTACTGTTTGGTTTATTTTGTATCTAAAAGGTTCTACATTTTTATTGAGCCAATCTTTTTCTTCAGAAAAATCTGTCGATTCATCTAAGTATTCATATTCCGAAAGCAATTTAATTCTTTTTTTTAAAATTTTTTCATCTTCCTTTCCTTTTACAATGTAAGCCTTGAATGGAATTTTTAATTTGAGTAAAGCACAGGCAATTGCTCCGCTATCGTAACCGCAGGACAGGCCAATAAAGCAATTTTCAACAGCGCGTTTTTTCACCGCGTTTTCAAACGCGCGGATCCAATCGTCATAACTTTTTTTATGTTGACGCAAGTCCCAATTATATATATTTTTTCTTTCCTTTATTTTGCTCTCTAGGTCCAAAACCAAAATAGTGTTTGCGGGCATTTTTTCTCCACCGATCCCTGATTGGTAACTTGCGCATTCCAAACCGTTTACCCAAAGTGGTTTTGTAGCGAACAAATCGGTTGTAAATATTACCAATTTTTTATCAAAATCATACAAGGCGATAGCCCATTCTCCGTCCAGATATTTTGGGAACTCAGTACCGTATTTCTTGTAAAGCGGGATAATGTTTTCGCCGTCAGAATTGGTAAATTTATGATTATAAATTTCGCCATTATAAACACAAACAATATCGCCGTTTATAAAAGGTTGGGGAGTGAATTTACCAGTGACAGAAAGCAAATTGTGCACGAATGTGAAACCATTTATCTTTATTTGGTTTGTGAATTCTGTGCCTCGTTTTTGGATGTAAAAATTGTTGCCTGATTTTTTGTAAACCAAAAAGCCGCACATTTAGGTTAAACAAAAAGACTAAAATTGTTAGACTTTAACTACCGCCCATGTGCTAGGAGCAAGGAACATAAGCTTTAGCTTTTTTTCCGCAACGAATTTGTTTACAGCTTCCACTACCCCAAAGCCTCGTCTGTAATCGTGTCCCACTAGGAATTTTCCATATTTGACTTTTGGATACCAGCTGACAATGTCTTTGGTACATCCTTCTACAGAATGATCGGCGTCTATATATACGAAATCAAAATAGTTATTTGGGAATCTTTCTGCAGCCTTGGCTGTGTTTTCAACTATGATTTGAACAAAAGGCAGATAATTAACCCTGCTTCTGAAGTATTCAAATTGTGCCTCTAATTCTTTTTTAGAATACTTTGCGTCTTTCTCACTATGAACTCCTTCGTTACGCCAAGAATCAACAGCAACAGCAAGTTTGGGACCGTGAGCAATCATGTTCATAAAATTATCTCCTTTAAATACCCCAAGCTCGCATACTCTCTGGCAATTATACTTGCGCATAAAAGGTTCCCAGATTTTGTAGTAATTTCTTGTTTTGATCGCTTTAAAGTCTGCCTCTATGGCGTTTAAATCTGTAAATAACATAACCTTTTTAAATATTTTTACACTATTTTTTTAGTAAATACCATATTTTGCAAAAATTTTCATCAACCTTTCCGGCAGAATTTGACGGTACTTATCCAGATGGTGTTTTTTGTGCGGATGGAAATGCGCTACTTTGATTGGTTTTTCGCTTATTGCCAGGTTCTCTGCGATTTTGTAGATACCAATATTGTATGTTTGATTCATCATTTCGTATCTTTCATTTATATTATCTATGTTGTTCTCCCACATATAAGTTAGAGCGTTTTGTTCGTTGGAATTGTGAAGGTTCATGTAATAATAGATTTTCTCAAATATATCTCTTGCTGATTTTTTAAAAAAGAAGCTACCGGCGTTCCAAAGTTTGGGGTTGTATGCTCCATGTGTGGTAAATCCCGCGTCTTTGCTTAGTTTAACTTCAAATGATACCAATTGAAACGCATCGTGGTCATGAAACCAGTAAACCTCATTATCGTCTATTAAATTTCTGTCAAAAAGTTCATTTATTGCCGGTATTTTGGTGGAACGGTTTTGATCAAACACTGAATAGTCGGCAACCATAACTGGACTAATTCCTTTGTATTTGTATTCAAAGTTTGTGACTAAAATTATATCGTGATGAGGAATTCCCAGACTTAAACAATTATCAATTTGGATTTTAGTTAAAGTATCGTGCTCTTGGGAAAATTTTTTATCGACTGGATTTATGTAGATAAGCAACTGTTTCATTTTGCCAAAGATCTTATGGTATTTTTTTCTCTCATTTCATTCATTATCTTATCTAAATGTGTTGATGATATATCTTGCTTTTTTAACCATTGCAAAAATTCCTTAATATTTTGAGATTCTGTGTAGGTAGGCTTCCAGCCTAGTTTTTGTATTTTAGATATGTCTGATACTGCGTGTTTGATGTCTCCTAATCTGTACCAGCCGGTTGATATTTTAAGATCTTTGTTGAATGCTTTGCAATCATTTTTGCTAATTGTATTATGGTGTATAATTTTTCGCCGCTGACATTGTATATTTGATAGTTTGATTTTGGGTTTGTTACGATTACCAGATTTGCGCTGGCGACATCTTTCACTGAAACAAAATCTCTTAAATTGCTTCCGTCTTCATATAAAGAAATAGGTTGATTGTTCATGATCTGAATCGCAAATATTCTTAATGCGCCAGAATATAAGTTCTTTACATTTTGTCTTGAGCCATGAGCTATAGAATAACGAAGCACTGTGTTTGGAATATTATATAGTCTTCCTAATTTTAATTCTATTAGATCTTGGGTGTATTTTGATATTGCATATTGATTTGGCGGATCAGCTTGTTGTTCTTAGCTATTTTTTGATAAGTTAAACTTTGGTCACATATTGAGCATACTGGATCCAATATTTTCCTTTTTAAGTTTTTCGGGAGCTTCTTTTGGATATAAAATTCCATGCTTTTGACATCTCCATCTTCCAAAGCCATAAACAAATTGAGAGGACGCTATCACAACTTTTTCTATATTTAGTTTGTTTTTTACTACGGCTTCGTATAGGTTTACTGTACCGACAGTATTTATTTGAAAAAATCTTGAAAATTCAAGATGGAAATCCATTGTTCCCGCGAGATGTATTACAACTGAAACATTTTCCAGCGACCTTTCCCAATCTTTTATGTTTGTCACATCGCCGATGACCTTCTGCGCTTTTTTGTTTATGTAACTTGGCCATCTTCCTTCGTGTGCCAATAAATTGTCCATTATTCGGACTTTGTAACCGTTATTGATGAATTTATATACTGTGTGACTGCTAATGCATCCGGTACCTCCAGTTATTAGTATCAGATTATCTTTTTTCACAGTTTTTATATTACATTAAAATCTGATAAATCAACTAAATTGCTAAGCACAGTAGTTGCCGGTTCTACATTTGTGAAATCATACCTGTATTTAAAAAGTGGGTAAATTGTTGAATAGTGATAATTGCGTTCTTGGTAAGCGTCAGAATCATGGATAATTATATACTTACCAAAATCCTTTAACTTTCTGATTTCTTCAACTCGTCTTCCAGAAGGCGAGTGATCAACCAGAACCACATCCCAAGGCTTCAAAATATAATTTTCTATCTCATCCCAATTGCTTGCGAATATGAATCTATGTCGATATGGAGTACCTCTTTTAGATTGATAATATTTTCTTGCAAAATTAAACCACATTTCGTTGTTTTCTATGCTTAACAAATTTCGCTTTTGAAGTTTGCATGTCCAATGAAGGTAGGGGGTAGAGAATACTCCAACTCCCAGTTCCAGCACATCTTCGCTTGTCATTTCCATAGCTTTCATCAGCACTGGCAAAAAAGTGCTATATCTTATTGACACATTCATGTTTGTTGCCATATTTGATAATTAATATTAGTTTCTTTTTTTGGTTAGTTAACTTTGTTGCTCCGGGTATACCCAGAGGTTTCTGTCTTCAGGCCATGTTGGAACTGGCCAGAACTTTTCCAAAAGCCATGAGAATTTGTATTTTAGTTTTGGGTTTTCGTTGTTGAGAAAATATTTTGACAGCCATGTCCAACCACCGCGGTACTTAAGATGCGACTTGTGTTTCCAAGCCGATGTTCCGCCTGTCTCTTTGTAGTACCTAGAATTTTTGAATAAATGCCCGTACCATGTTTTTTTATTTACTTTTACTTCTCCGCCATTTAACCAGTATTTAAGTCCCACTTCCATTTGTTCTCCGCCAAATGTACCGCAAGTTTGGGGATTATCGTCTAAAAAGCCAACTGTTTTCATAAAATATTTTCTGTTTGCCACATAACAACTTCCCTGGAAAGTCATAGTATCATCAATTAAAAAATCTTTTCTTTCAATTCTTTTTTCTTTCCATTCTATAGGGAACATGGCAAGACCAAAACTTGTATTTATCGGATAGCAAAGATAGTGATAATCTTTTGGCGGAAAACGAGTTTCTCTTCTCCAGCCATCCGCGTATAAACCATATCTTCTTGGAATTATAAGCCAGTTTTCTTGCATGTGATTGCAAATTTCCACATCAAATCCCGGAGCGAATACGCAGTGAGCGTCCACCTTCATAATATATTTGCCTTTTGCTTCTGATAGTCCGCGATTTATTCCTCCTCGCATTCCAAGTGGGGAGCTAGGGTAGTGAAATTTTACTCTTTTATCTTTTTTCCCAAAATTGACTTTTTTTCCATCGTCAACATTTACAAAAATCTCTATGTCGCCATGTGCGTTTTCTAGGATTGAGTTAATTGTATTAACAAGATATGGTTCGTTATACGATGGAATTATTATTGACAACATAAAGTATTTGCAATTTTTACTTTAATAAAAGGGTTGACAAAAAATGCGCAAAAAAATTTATCGTTAATAATTGTGCCTAAAAATTGACAGATTTTTCTTTATGATAAATTGATATGACAAAATCTCCGTCGTCTATCGTTTTCCAACCTTTTTCTAATTTTATAGTTTCTATTCCATTTGTTATTCCTTCAGCTTTAATGTCCCAAAAATGTCCACGTCCTTTATGCGCGGTTTTTTGGTTGTGAGCATGTCTTAGGTAAATGTAACCTCCGACTTTGCAGATTCTTTGCATTTCACAAAGCGCGGCTTTGGCGTTTGGTGTATGATCTAAAGCATTGACACAATGAACTACATCAAAAGATTCATCTTCGTAGGTAAGGTTTTCCATGTCTTGGTATTCAAGTGGTGTGATGAGTTTAACTCCGAAAGGTTGAATTAACTTAAGATAGGCTTCCGCGCGCAGATCTGAAGCAATGATAGAGATTTCCACATTGCCCCAAATATTTCCAAGCGTGCAAACAGGTCCAGAACCAAGATCTGCAATTTTTACTTTGTTTTTGCCTCGCAATAACCTCGCAAAATAGTAAGGTCCCGGGAAAGGACGATTGTACTCATATAAAAGTTGTTTTATTCTACGTTTGTAATGCTCTGGTATATCGTTTCTATTTTTATCACAGTCAGACATTGTACCGATAAACTTTTTTCCTTTTTTACATTCCCCATTTCGGTTTGATTTCTTTGTTATAGTATTCTTCCCACACTGACAAAGCGTATGCCCAGCAAGCCTCGTTGTTTGAAGGGTTTTCTGTTGTACCATTATTGTGAGTGCGTGGGAAACTTCGATGTTTGTGAGCGTACCAAGTTTTTTTATTTACCATTAGCTTGCCTCCTGCTTGCCAAGTTTTGAAAACCATTTCATGGCTGTCTTGGTAATGTGGCCCATACCCTTCGTTTTGAAGTTCCGCAATCACTTTGTCCCACCAAGACCTTGGCATCATCCAACACGAACCTTGCATGGCCATTGACTCTTGAATTGGTTGGCTGTTGTCTCCGGGAGCTTCAACTCCTGTAAATTTGCGTACCGTTTCATTTACGCGTTGTATTTTTAGTTTCATGTGATCAATAGGTGGTATGTCCATAATCTCCCATTTTACTGGATCCAAAAAGTACCTGCGTGGTGTCACAATCCAATTTGGTTCGCATTCGCTAGTTAGGATGACATCAAATCCCGGACCAAAGGCGCAATGCTCATCCGTTCGCATAATAAATTCTCCTCTGGCTATATCAACTCCTGCGTTTATGGCTCTTCTCATGCCTCGGTTTCTACCAAGATGTATATAGCGAACTCTTGGCTCTTCAAAAATTGGAGCAGGTGGCCAATAGCCATCAAACACAGCTATTATTTCTATTTCTCCTCTGGCATTTTGCAAAATAGAATCAATTGTTTTCCAGAGATAAGGATCTTTGTATGATGGTATGATTATAGATAGCATTAATTAGATTATAATTAGTGTATAACAAAATGTTATTTTAATTTAAAGTGGGCATTTTTTAATATAAATTTTAAAAATGGCAATTTGAATTTTTCTATGGAGTAATTTGTTAGAGCCATTGCTTCAATTTGATTTTGTTTTAACTTTCATTGAGTACGTCGTTACTCCATTTAAAAGGTGGCTTGTTAGTTGTTGCAATTTTTTCAAGAATTGTTGCAACTTTTGTTCCTGTGTTATGTCCATATATTTTTTTATTCCTTTGCATTGTATAAAGCAAAGATGTATCTGACAATATTTTGCTAATCATTTTAGTTAAAAATGAAGAATCAATGGGTGGAACCAAGATATTCCCTGTATTGTTCTTTACTGTTTCGGGCCTGTCGGTACAAAATCTTATTGTGATGCAAGGTTTGCCGATTATGTTCATATCTTCCTGCACGCCACCGCTATCTGTAATTGCGGCTATGAAGTTTTTTGATGTGTAGAAATCGTATACGTCAGAATAGGATGGCCAGACGGTTGTTGCAAGAAAATTTTTATATTTTTTTAATTTTGCCAATTTTTTTTCAAGTTTGAATTCTTTTATCGATTCTTTGAATGTGTTCATTAGAACTAAATTGACACATATTCCACTTTTTACCAGATTTTCTATTGCAGAAAAAATAGTTAGGAATCGCGATGTGGTAACGTTTTCTTTTCTATGGATATCTATACGTACCCATTTGTTATATTTTAATTGAGGATATAGATCAAATATTTGTCTTTTCTTCGTTATCATCTTTTTTGCCATATTAATTGCATCGACCACAAGACCGCCTGTTGTGAATATGTATTTTTTATTGTAGCCTTCGTTTATAAGATGTTTTTTGTTTATGGTTAGTGGCGCGAGCAGATAGTCGCAAGAAGCGCTAGTTACAAATGTGTTCCATTGTTCTGGGTATGGTTCGTTTCTTACAATTTGCCATTCTCCATTGATTTGTTGTTGAATGAAATCATTAAAGTTTATATTTGGTTTCATGTGATTGAAGTGAATTGGGGACATTGATCTAAGTCCTGCTTCTAAGTGTATAGCTTTTTGTTGGGTTGTAAACATCCAAGCTAATGACACTGTTGGACAAATAATTGTATCTCCTAAAACCACCGGTACCGTGTACACTTTGGGCCATTTGGATTTTAGATATGTGGCAAGCTTTATCGTTTTTATGTTTAATTCATTGATTTTTTGTACAAGATTGCCCCTAATGTTTAAATTTACTGCAACATATTGGTTTATACCAAATTCATTTGCCATGTGTGTTAGTTCAGTGTCGTAGTGTTGGTTGGCATTTATAACAAAAAATGGCATATCTCTTTTTGAATATTGTGTCAGTGATCCGTAGATTTTGTTAAAACAAGGTTTTGTGCCGACGACAAATGCAATTACCCAACACTTCTTTTCAGAAGCTTTATTCATTATCTTTTCTATTTTCTCGTGATTTATTTCTATTGGCAGGATTTTTTGAGAGAGCAAATTTTCCAGATCGTTTTTTAATTTTTGGTTCATATCATCAATAAATTATTTTGCAAGTAGTTAAAAAAGTCCTTTTTTATTTGTGCTAATTGAGCGCAATTGCAAGAATTGTTAAATTTTGCATATTTTATACATCAAATATTAAATTTGGAATTAATTGCAGGTAAAAATATTTTCTCAAATGAAATAGATATTAATGACTTTATTTTATCAACTTTCAGGTTATGACTTTTTATATTTTTAATTGTGTTAATTGCAAATTTTAAATGTACCGCTTTGTAATAGAATTGCATATATATTAACTTGTAAAAGTATTAATTTTAATTATTAATAAACAGGTGATTCAATTAATTAGAATAATTTATCAAAACACATTGTGATAATAGTCATAATCTAGCCAAGCTCTTTTGTTCCAATTTTCATTGAAGTTGCTATCTCCTTTTATGTATCTAAAGGAATTATTTTCAGTGTCTTCTCGTATGATAATCCAAGCACCGTCTTTATTTGTATAGCCATAATAGGTAATTGTACCATCGTCAATTTCACTGATTCTAAATCCATCCATTGGCTGTTTTTCTGCGGGGTCTATTGTTCTGCCAGTTGTATCTCCAATTGCCGTGCTTGTGGGTTTTGTCTCTTTTTGGGTTTGTGGGAGAAACATACCTGATTTTCTTCCTAAAATTGAAAATAGCAGATAAGATATTCCGGCGGCGCCAATTAATTTCAAAAAAGCGCGTTTATTTATATCGTTCACCTCTATTTTGTCATGATCTGGTTCAAGGATTGTTTGACTTGCCATTTTTTTGTTGTTGACTACATCTTCGTTCTCTATCGATTTTTCTATTTCAGTTCTTGGAAACAACTTCAGGCCAAGATATATAGTGGGTATGTAAAGAACAGAAGCAAGAATTAATTGATAATAATTCTTTGTAAATACAAAAAGAGTGATTACCAAAATTGTAAGCAAAGCAAATGTTGAATATTTTATTAACGATATAATCATAATCTAATTAATTTAAGTTTGGATCCGATTCTTCTATTTCTGTATTGTGAACAGGCACAAAACCTATTGTTGTAATATTAAATTTTATTTCCTGCCACTGTCCTATTGTAGAAATATATCCGTATCTGTCTCCTGCGACTGCTATTCCTATCACTTCCGAATCTGTGCTTGGGTATTTGTAAATGTAAATGATTGGATTTTCTTCATCTGATTTAAGAACTACCGTTTTCTTTGCGCTGTTTTGTTGGTTATAAATGTTTTGGTTTAAGTGAAAGTGGTGATTTGATGTAATTTCGCTATCTGAGTTTTTATCTTTTTCTGTTAGGTTAGCTGCAAGAACTTCTTCAGTTGGATTTTGTGCTATGTTTGCAGTTTCTGCAAGTTTTTCTATTTTATCTCTTTCGGAAGGAGTAGGAGAGAGATGTTTTGCATCATTTTGATTTATTTGTATAATTTCTTTGTCAATTATTTTATTTTTGGTTGACTGTTGATATTCTTGAGCGCGGATATTTTGCATTCCTATTCCAAAAAGAACCATAAAAGCAATTGTCGCAAAAAATAATTCCGGAGTTCGTCTGACGATTGGGATATTAATGCGGTTATTATTTCTAAGATTCTGTGACCAAGTATTAATTGATCTTGAATTAACCTCAATGTCTGCGGAATTGTCAGCAGGGCACACTTCCGAATTTGTGTTTTTAGTTTCTTCAGAATGATTGCGGGAATCTATTTCATTTTCCGCAGGCGCAATAATTTTCAATCTTTCTTTTTCCAAGTTGCTGAATCCTTGTTTTATGTCGAATGCGTATTGTGCGTAAGCTTTTTGGATATCTTCGCTGATGCTATTTAATATCTTTTGAGTGCTAATCCAAGGAGTTGTTTTTTCTCCGATATATTCTGCCAACGAATTTTTAGGATGATTAATATCGATTGAGTTTAAGTATCTGCTTAACAAGTAAAGATCTGAAGAATTATTGATTTGTATAGATTTATAAGGACCTCTAAATAATGTTCCTGTTCTTGCATATTTTTTATTAAAGTACATTGAATATCTTGTGCACAATGATCGCACAAATCTTTCTACTGAATTTGCGGATAGTTGTTCTACGATCAAGTTGAAACTTTTTGGCTTTATGCAATAGCATAGCAATGCTACTTTTTTATAATAATTTTTGGGCATTCGTATTTTTCCCAAGTATGTTCTGCCATTTACGAAAAATGCTTTTTTAGTTGTTTCTTCACTTGCGGGCGAGAGATATTCGCTTAGATATTTAACAAAAGTATTTCTGTCTTCTTCATCAGGGAAGATTTCTTTTTTTTCTATACCCTCATTATATACATGAAGGATCACTCCTTCATTTTTAACACGCAATATATTCTTGGCAGGCATAACTAAAGCTAACTTATTAGGAGATACTTTTCAAGTATATATTTTGAGCCAGATTGCGGTAGTTGTGCGGTTTAAGTTTTAGCTTAAAGTTTCTATAAAAATATGCAAAATAAGCCTTTAAATTTAAGGTGACACCTTTTTGTTAGTTCTTATTGGTAAAATTTTAAATAATCAGATATTAAGAAATTTTCAATTGTGGCAGAGTAGTCTTTTGCGATTATTTTGCGTTAATTTTAAATTTAATTAATAGTATTTTAAAAAAAAGGCTTGATTGTTTATATGTCAATATGTCAATAAATATTTGATTATTGATTTATGAAGACATTGTTAGATTTTAAAAAATTCAAGATCTTTATATTTTAAAATTCTAATGAAATGATTTATTCTTTTAATTACTGGATATTTACAATTACTAATATCACTTTATTCAGCTAATTGCTAATATTTTGTATCCTTGATTTAAGATTTTGTATCTAAATGATAAGGATGTTTGTTAGGGGTTAAAGTACCAAAAAATTATAAAAATTATATCCGCCAGAATAAAAATTGCAAGAATGATAAGAAATATTCTTTTTAAGTTTTTTATATTTTCTTTGTTTTTAATTTCTTGTGTTTTGTTTTCAGATTTCGCAATAATGTTAGCAACAAGACCACTTCCATAGTTCATTGTGGCGCTCAAATTATTTTGATTTGCGTTAAGAAAACTAATACTCGCGCTTTTTCTTATGGATATAACTGGAGTTTGCGGTACTAAAATTTTCCTTGTTGGTCTTGTATGTCTATAATCTTGTATGTTTGCATTGTTGTTTTGATATTGCATTTCTATGTTAGTTTCTTGGTTTGAAATTAAATTTTCGGATAGAATTGGATCTTTTTGTATTTCGTTTATTACAATCTTAAAATTGTTTTTTGAATGCGAATTGTCTGATTCTTTCGCATCTAAACTGATTGTGTTTTTAGGTTTTGGCTCATTGTACCTCTCGTATTTGGTGTTAAAGAGGTTATCTAGATCTGTCTTTCTAAAGTACCTATGTCCGCCAGGAGATCTGGCATCTGAGATTTTTCCCGCTTTTGTCCAGCGACGCAGTGTGTCAATGGAAACGCCTAAGTAGCTAGCCGCTTCTCCAATTGACAAAAATTGTTTTATTGGTTGATTTGATTGTTGGTTGTTATTCATTATCTTAAGCGTATTCTTGCCCAGATAAAGTTCAATGTCAACTTATTTTGATTACAAAAGTTTTTATCTCTGGCGAAGAAGGGCTCGTGAAACTTTGTTTTAGTGTTAATGTCATTTTTAATTAACTATAAAAATTTTTGACTAATTCATAAGTTTTGAAGTGCAAACACAGGATAACTTATACCTATTTATGCAGATAAGTAGTAGATGAAAATGAGTTTTATTTAGATGATTATGGTGCAGGGATTGGAGTAGTGGGAGTGGGTGTTAAAGTTGTGTTTGCAGGCGACCTTCTATTGTTATCGTTTAAACTTTCTGATGGTGTTGATGTTTGGGTTTGAGGTGGGGCGGAATTTTCTGGCAAGTTAAGAGGAGGGGTTATAGGTTGGGCTTCTGTTGGTGGAGTTAACTCTTCTGCTGGCTGTGTGCTTGCTGATTTTTGAGCTTTGAAATCATTGAGGGTTTTTACTGCCAATTCATAATCGGGCGTATCTTTTTTAACTAAACTAACCACTCTGGTCATTTGATCAATTGCAGCGTCGTAGTTTTTCTTTTGGAAGTAAGCATAAGCTAAATTAAATCTTGCGTTGGCGTAGTCTTGTTTTAGAGAAACCGCTGTTTCAAAGGCTTTAATTGCGTTATCGTAATCTGCCTTTGCGTAAAAGACTCCTCCATACAAAACCCAAGTAACAGGATTGAATCTATCCAAATTTATAGCTTGTCTGTAAGATTGAGCCGCAAAATTTTCTGCTCCTTCGGCAACTCCGATTATTGACCGATAAACACCTGCCAATAATTCCCAATTTCCGGCTCTTTGAGGATTTAGTATCACAGCGTTTTTGGCGGCTTGTATGGATAATTGAATCAGATTGCCAATTGCAGACCTTTGTTCTTCTGTGATTTGACCTCCAGCTTGGTTTCGTGCGTGATTGACAATGGCATTTGCAAGCAATAAATTTATTTGCGCGCTTATTATGTGATATCTATCAACATATCTATTTTTTTGAACTGTTTTGTTTAACAACTCCAATGTTTCCTGAACTTTATTTTCCTTGCGAGCTTCTAGCGATTGAGCAAAATATCTTTCTGCTTGCACTATTGGCAGTCCGTTGTATGCCACCCAAAACACAAACGCAAAAAAGGGGAGAGTAAGCACAACTGCAGGTATTCTGGAAAATGCTGATCCTATTGTTAATTCTTCATTTTCGTTTTTGGCAACTAGCGCGATTCCCATCTTTTTTGTATTGGAAGCAAGAGCCAAAAGAACAAAAAGGCTGTAGAATGTAATTGTGCTTGCAGGGAAAAACACAAAAATAAAAAGCAAAACTACAATTGAAGCTTTTTGCAAGATTTCTTTTTGCTTGCTATCTTTTGATTTAATGTTTTTATACACAAAAAGCATTAGTACCAAAAAGGTTGACAACCCGACTATACCAACTTCAGTGAGAATTCCTAAATACTGACTTGAAGCGCTTTGGTACCTTAGATTCCAAATGTCTGTTTGGTTGTACTCTATTGGTTTAAATCTGGAAAATGCACTTAAATAATTCCCAGGTCCAACGCCCCAAATTGGCGAAACTTTTAACGAATCAATAGCGATTGCCCAAGAAACTTCATAAGAAGGCATTTTATGGGCAAAAGGCTTGCCTGGTAAAGCTTGCGAGAGACACAAAACAAATCCTGCTACTGCGGATATTGTTAATGCCGCGGACGCAGTTTTTAATAGATTTGATTTGAAGGACTTAAAGGCATAAACTCCGTATATTATCAAACAAAGCAGATAAATTGCGCCGGATGTGTACCCAACATCAGGAGATGCTTTGTCTGTTGGTACATAACCGGAAAGTCCTCCTATGTTTGCAAACAAGCCCAAAACGCTTGCGAGACTAATTAAACCAAACAATGCTCCAGATGCTAAAAAAGCAATCCCTATGCTTTCTTTTAGTTTTTCCTGGTGCTGATTGATCAAAAAGTACAAAATAGAACTAGCGACAACAAGCGATGTTGTACCAGGTAAAAGCAAACCGTCCATTTTGTTTGCTCCAGAGAATATAGTGCTGGCAATGTAAGCACATGCAATTAAAATTACTGGAATATCATAGGATCCGTGGTGATATTCTATTTTCCCTGCAACTATCATGCGAATTGCCCACAAAGTGATCAGAAGAAGCACACAAGTTGAAAGAAAAACTATTTTTGGGACTATGAATATGTTAGGGGAGATAGGCAGAATAACAATTGGGAAAATTGCAAGGGTTAAATATAAGATGCATTTTTCAATGTTGTAGATTGTTTTTTCTAGATTGTTCATAATCTTAGATTAAAAACTTTTGATGTTTTGTTGTCAATGGACAAGAAGAAGATCGTCTAAACTAAAAATTAGATTTTTGAGAATTTGATAAATGTTTTAAGGCGTTCCTATTACAGGGCCAAAGCGTACAGATGAGCTTTCATTTATCAGGTTTCTTATTAGTATTTGTGTTAGTTCGTATGGATAAATTCTGACATCGTCAATTTGTCCATCGAATGTGTTGGCTCCAGAACTGTTGTTACCGATGAAAAAGTTGGATGTATCTGTGCTTGGATCTCCTGAATACAATGCATTTGAAGTGTAAGGAGTGCCGTTTATCCATATGGTTATTTCATCATCACTGTCGTTTGTCCAAGAAAACGCAATATGGGACCATTGATTTAAGGGTATGGTTTCGGGAGCGGTAAACTCAGCGTTTGTGGCAAGATTAAGTCTACAACGAACTTCTGCTTGCCCGCTTGTCTCGTTTGCCAAACGACAATAATTGTTTGATCCTTTATCGAATATCCTTCCCGCGTCTCCTTCTCCATCTGATCTTGGATAGACCCAGGCTGATATTGTTAGTCCGTTAACTAAACCTTCATTTAAATCAATCGCGCTTGTGTTTGTTACAGTTACAGTGTCATCTGTTCCATCAAAGTCAAGTGACGAACCAAATTTTCCGTTTCTGCCGTTATAGCGCACAGTAGCGGTATTTACAGTGCCGCATGTGCCTGCGGAAGTGTTTGTTCCCGAAGAGCCGCTCCATGTGCCATTTTTGCCACCTGCTTCTGCATTTGCATTGACTGACGCATCATAAACTAAAGTTCCCTGACACTCATCCATTTTGTAGCGAGCAATGGGAGCGCCACGATTAAAGTCCCATGCAATTTGGGCATTGTTTCTTATATAGTTGTAGATTTTTACATCATCGACAACAAAAGGAGAGGAAACTGGCGTTAACACATCATTATCTCGCATATAACCTATTCTAAGGTCTAATGCATTATCAATATTTCCAACGCTTGAAAGCGATCCTAAAAAATTTGTTTGTTGTTCTATGCCATTTATGAATATTTTATAGTTTTGTTCGCTTGAGCGATCTACGGTTGCTAAAATATGGTACCACAAATTGTTTGTAAAAGGATCGGTAGAAGTAAATTCTTCATAATAGTTAGTAGCTTGGTCCTGTGATATGTACATTGCCAGTTCTTGAGTGCCGTATTGAAGCAATCTATATCCGGGATTGTTATCGTTATCTAATCCTTTGCTTACTATTTGGTAGAAATCCGCAAGGTCTGTTTCGGGCAAATTACTTACTCTTTTTACCCATACCGAGATTGTGAAATTTGTGGATGTGCCAAAATCAAGGATGTCATTGTCGGGGAATGTGACGTATCTTGTTTGCGCATTTCCGCTTCTTGAAAGATTTACAGCGCTTCCTGTTTTCCCAATATCCCAGAAGAGATTCGCATGGTTTAGATTGCCTGTTTGTCCGTTCCCTGAAGTGTCAAATACATTAGTACCTCTATTTTCATCAAACTTGACATGGATTACGGGAGGAGTGCAGGTTGATGTGTCTCCTGGCACACAGTATTCCCTTAATTTTGCATTGCTTGCAGTTTGCCCGTCGCTTTCTGTGGAGGTAGAACCCATTACTACACTTTTCCCCTGATTTATATCAATGAGAATGTCAGAGTAGGTAAGAGCGGCTCTGTAGATTTTTAACTCGTCAATTCTGCCTGTGAATGAATTTGCAGCTGTGCCATTATCATCTGCTATGTAGATGGTAGTGCTATTTGCAATAGAGCCTGTTGCTGAGAGGCTTGTATCTTCAGCTTCCAGTCTACCATCTACATAAAGGTAAAGCCTTCCTGATGCAATGTCTCGTATACAAACCACATGATGCCATTGGGCATCGTAAAAGTCTGTGGTTGTTGTGGCGCTGTCTTCAGGATAGCTTGTTGTGTCATCGTCCAAATCACAAACAATCTGCCCGATTGTATTGAAAAAGAGTCTATAGCCGGGATTATTGGTTGCTTGTTGTTTGGTAAAAATAAATTGGTTTGCAGATGGGTTGGTAGCTGAGTTTGAACGAACCCAAGCGCTAATTGAAAAATCTTCATTTGCTTCAAAGTCAAAGTCATTGTCATCGCTTCTACTTGCCCAAACAGAGCCTGTGCCTGAAAATGCAGAGCTTATCCTTCCTTCTGTTGTGTATCCTCCTATTGCTCCTGAAAATGCAAAATCGTTTCCATTACTAGATGAATCACAAAAATCATTTGTCCCACCAGGACATGTATTAAGTGCTGCTTCGTCAAATTTGTAGTAAGCAACAGCTCCAGTTACAGGAGTGCCAACTAGTGGATGCCCAGCATTCATATCTTCAATTATTTGTTTTTGTGTGCGGGCGTAGTTGTAGATTTTGATGTCGTCTATGCTTCCTGCAAAATCATTTGCTGTATATGAAGTACCGCTGTTGCCTATTGAGAGATTGTCGTTGTTTACTGCTGTTGCTGTTGTTGTGTCAGTAGTGCTATTTTGTAGTATTCCATCTATATAAATGTATATCCTGTCTTGCAATACATCTCTTACTCCTGTGATATAGCGCCATTGGTTGTTGTTGACTGTTACAGTAGAACAGGTCTGAGGGCTATTTGTTCCGTCTGATATTTGAAAGCATGCTTGTTGGGAACTGTTGATGTGCAGTGAGTATGGATATGCTCCGGCTCCGTCGTTTTTGGCAATTATGCTTGCTGTTGTTGTTACTGTTTGATTTGTTTTTATCCAAGCGCTTATGGTGTATGAGTCTATAACTGCTCCAAGATCGGTACTTGCACTTTCTGTTATTTGTACTACATCATCATCTCCATCAAATACAAGTCCTGATCCGTATTCTCCCTGCCCCCATGTTGTATTACCTGAGAATGTGGAGGAGTGATTACCATTT
>JAOAEL010000081.1 GCA_026416845.1 Patescibacteria group bacterium | reverse complement strand
ATTCATCCTTTTTAAACGAATTTTCGATGATGGCAATTTCTTCTTCCGTTAAATCATACAACTGGTAAACCAACTGGTCTATTTGTTTTTCGAGATTGAAAATATCAGCTTCGGGATTAGCTTTTTTGGCGGAAAGGATTTGGTTAACTAAGCTTCTAATAGGTTCAGTATTTTTAGCTTTAAAGATTGGAATTTGTAATAAAGGCTCTTTGTCTAACTGGTAATTATTGCCCTGCATCTTCCCCTTATTACGTAACCAAAACTCAATCAATTTCGAATTTAACACTGCTGTTAAATACTTTAAATCTATTCTTTCAGATTTTATTATATAAAAGGTTGCTGAGACATAACTATCAAAGTCTATGTACGAAAAAACTGGACGATCCGAACATTTTCTTAAAACTATAATCTTTTCGTCTTTAAAAAACCATTCTTCTCTTGCTCTATGTAAACCATAAGGACCAAAATCAGAAGTAATAATTTCTGCGAATTGATCGAGATGTCTC
>JAOAEL010000080.1 GCA_026416845.1 Patescibacteria group bacterium | reverse complement strand
CCACCGCTATTCATCTTTTTTAAACGAATTTTCGATGATGGCAATTTCTTCTTCCGTTAAATCGTACAGCTGGTAAACCAACTGGTCTATTTGTTTTTCGAGCTCGCTGGTGTCTTTGCCCTCGGATTTCAAAGTGAGAATTTGGGCGACTATATCGCTAATGACTACTTTTGCTGCATTTGAATCAGGAATTGGAAATAAATTAACGTACATTGATAACATTCTGAATTGTCGTTCAGATAATCGTGTTACATAGTTCTTTACAAGAACTCGCCCAAATGACGAATTTAAAACTCCTAAAATGTACTTAATATCCTTCCCTGTCATGATATATGCTGTATTAAGCACTACTGTGTCTTTATTATCATATTGAAAGCAGGGAAAGTCGTAGCCTGCTGCTTTATTATCGGTTTGTATTTCAATATACACAATCTTCTCCTTCTCAAACTCTTGGATATACGCACAATTGCGAAGGTTTGTCCAATGGTCGCCTTGGTCTTGGCGTTTTACG
>JAOAEL010000007.1 GCA_026416845.1 Patescibacteria group bacterium | reverse complement strand
AAATCAAGGCTTAATTTTTATATACTCATCGAAAGTTAGGAACTAAAAGGCTCGTATAGGTTGTTGTTGTCATCGAAAGTTAGGAACTATAAGGCTGGGGGGTTGACCCCAACACATCGAAAGTTAGGAACTAAAAGGCACCCTAATAGTCATTGTACATCGAAAGTTAGGAACTAAAAGGCGGAAAGCCCGCCCCAACGCATCGAAAGTTAGGAACTAAAAGGCTCTTGACATACCAAAATTAGCATCGAAAGTTAGGAACTAAAAGGCTTGTCCTTTTGAAAACATACATCGAAAGTTAGGAACTAAAAGGCTTAGTCAGAATCGGATCACATCGAAAGTTAGGAACTAAAAGGCACTAATTATGGTATGCCACATCGAAAGTTAGGAACTAAAAGGCTTAGGGTCAATTCCCCACACATCGAAAGTTAGGAACTAAAAGGCTTGTTGCCGCTCTTTCAGCATCGAAAGTTAGGAACTAAAAGGCATTACCTCAAAAGCCTTTTCATCGAAAGTTAGGAACTAAAAGGCGAACCACTTGCTCCAGTGCATCGAAAGTTAGGAACTAAAAGGCTTACATTTTTTTCCAATTCCATCGAAAGTTAGGAACTAAAAGGCTTTCGTCCACATAAGAGAACATCGAAAGTTAGGAACTAAAAGGCAAAACTCAAAATGTTGGCACATCGAAAGTTAGGAACTAAAAGGCTTGGAAACTGAACGGCAACATCGAAAGTTAGGAACTAAAAGGCATTGCCCCTAATTCATATCATCGAAAGTTAGGAACTAAAAGGCGCCTTCAC
This sequence comes from Patescibacteria group bacterium, assembly GCA_026416845.1. Lineage (GTDB taxonomy): Bacteria > Patescibacteriota > Microgenomatia > UBA8517 > UBA8517 > JANWVB01. The sequence continues at coordinate 63,500 of JAOAEL010000007.1, read as the reverse complement.
GGCGGCGTTGCATCGAAAGTTAGGAACTAAAAGGCGATCGTGGCGTTTGCGGGGCATCGAAAGTTAGGAACTAAAAGGCTAATTGGTAACCGCCTTGCATCGAAAGTTAGGAACTAAAAGGCATTGTAAAAGTAATCGGCACATCGAAAGTTAGGAACTAAAAGGCTAGAGGAAAAGAGGGAGACCATCGAAAGTTAGGAACTAAAAGGCTCAAGCAGGGTTGGTTGAACATCGAAAGTTAGGAACTAAAAGGCATAAACACTCATTTGGTTGGCATCGAAAGTTAGGAACTAAAAGGCAGTATAAAGTATCGCTAACATCGAAAGTTAGGAACTAAAAGGCAAAATCCATCAAACCCAGTCATCGAAAGTTAGGAACTAAAAGGCTAAACTGTCACTGAGCATTTCATCGAAAGTTAGGAACTAAAAGGCAGCGGAGATTATCGCTAACATCGAAAGTTAGGAACTAAAAGGCGGTAAGTTCCCCTCCTTTTCATCGAAAGTTAGGAACTAAAAGGCCTCCGCAACTAAAATGTCCATCGAAAGTTAGGAACTAAAAGGCCTGTCACTGTCCCAAAGGCATCGAAAGTTAGGAACTAAAAGGCTTCCTACTGGGTTTGCACTCATCGAAAGTTAGGAACTAAAAGGCATGTGATTATAAGACATACATCGAAAGTTAGGAACTAAAAGGCGAGGAGGCGCTATGAAAAACATCGAAAGTTAGGAACTAAAAGGCTATCCTCAAAGTCGTACACATCGAAAGTTAGGAACTAAAAGGCTACCATAGGGTACGTTCCTCATCGAAAGTTAGGAACTAAAAGGCGAGCAGAAAAAGTTGGAAACATCGAAAGTTAGGAACTAAAAGGCCCCACCCTCCTTTGATTGTCATCGAAAGTTAGGAACTAAAAGGCAGGTCATCATAGCAGGTGCATCGAAAGTTAGGAACTAAAAGGCAGGCATCTGCTTGAATTGCATCGAAAGTTAGGAACTAAAAGGCTTTGGCTTGGTGAAACAGTCATCGAAAGTTAGGAACTAAAAGGCTTGTTTCCAGTATCACCAACATCGAAAGTTAGGAACTAAAAGGCGTGCCCGGAGGTGGCTGGACATCGAAAGTTAGGAACTAAAAGGCAAGGAATTGAAAAAATTAACATCGAAAGTTAGGAACTAAAAGGCGTCCAAGCCTTCGTTTAGCATCGAAAGTTAGGAACTAAAAGGCGCCAATCCTTTCACCTCAACATCGAAAGTTAGGAACTAAAAGGCATCTAATCAGGGGGGCTAACATCGAAAGTTAGGAACTAAAAGGCGGTGAAGAGTTTGTGGATCATCGAAAGTTAGGAACTAAAAGGCCCCGGTAGTGGAGCAAGGCATCGAAAGTTAGGAACTAAAAGGCACAAATGTGTTTCTTGCTACATCGAAAGTTAGGAACTAAAAGGCTTAGTGATAGAGGTGGCACATCGAAAGTTAGGAACTAAAAGGCAATCGGACCAACTGAGTGCATCGAAAGTTAGGAACTAAAAGGCTCTGTTTCTCTATTTATTCCACTAAAAATTACTAATCAAGCCTTATACATAAATTTCCACCTAAAAAGGATGGTAATAAGTTATAATCAACTTTAGATTTCAATTTTTCAAAAAATTATGTCCACTTCCCAAAAACCATCGCTTAGCATTTTTTTCCCTTGCTATAACGATGAACACTCAATTGGCAAATTAGTTGAAGACGCATTTAGCGTGGCAAAAAAATTGGCAGATAATTATGAAGTTATAGTCATAGATGACGGTTCTACTGATAAAAGCAGGGATACACTTAAAAAATTGCAAAAAAAATATAAAAATCTAAAACTAGTATTTCATGAAAAAAATCAAGGATATGGCGGAGCGCTAATAAGCGGCTTTAAAACGGCATCAAAAGATTTAATTTTTTACACCGACGGCGATGGGCAATATGATGTAAAAGAACTGCCACTTCTGTATCAACTCATGACAGATGACGTAGATTTCGTGAATGGCATGAAAATGGCTCGCAAAGATCCAACATACAGAATTTTTTTGGGCAATTTCTATAGCTTTGTCGTAAGATGGGCTTTTTGGTTACCGGTTTATGATGTTGATTGCGATTTCAGACTCATAAGAGCAAATCTTGTGAAAAAACTGGATCTGAAAATAAAAAGCGGGGCAATTTGCGTGGAACTTGTAAAAAAAGCTCAAAATCAAGGCGCTGTTTTCAGACAAGTATCAGTGCACCACTACGAGAGAAAACATGGCAGTTCTCAATTTTTCAAGCCACATAAATTAGCCAAAACTTTGGCAGAATTAGCAAAATTATGGATTGAATTAATGCTTCCAAAATAAAATTTGAAACTTTTAGATTAAAACATCTAACAAATAATGGAATCTGCCGAATACGAAAATATATACAAAAACGAAGCCACTCATTTTTACTATGTTGGTATTCATTCAATTGTTATCTCTTTGATTAAAAAATATTCACGCAAAAAAAATCCCAAAATACTTGATGCAGGTTGCGGCGCCGGACTTTTGGCAAAAAAAATGTCTGCATTGGGTAGAGTGTATGGAATAGATTTATCAAAAGAAGCAATAAAATATGCAAAAAAAAGAAACATAAATGTCAAAATCGGCTCCGTTACAAAGATACCATACCCAAATAATTATTTTGATATCGTAACATGCATAGATGTCATAAATCTTGCCGAAGTTGATAACGAACAAAAAGCTTTGTCTGAAATTTTTAGAGTATTAAAACCAAATGGGATTTTAATAATGCGAGCATCAGCAATACCATGGCTTGCCTCTGAACACGATAAGTGGGTACATATCAAAAAAAGATACTTCATTTCTGAGGTAAAAGAAATGCTAGCGCAAACAAAATTCAAAATCGAAAAATTAAGCTACATCAATTTTTTTCTTTTCTTGCCTGCTTTGATTAAACACATCCTATGGCAAATATCAGGTAGAAATAATTCTCAAACGGCAGTAACAAAAGTGAATACTTTGATAAATAAAATCATGATTGCGCTTACAAGAATTGAACAATTTTTTTTGAATTACACTAACTTGTTTATCGGAAACGGAATAATCGCCGTCGCAAGAAAACTTAAGTCTTAATAGACTCCAATAAAATCTTAATCTGTTCAGTATGGTTACTAATAAACCAAATAAAATATACTCCAAGAGACGGCATAACCACAAAATTTTCAACCCAACTTCCAGTTCGAACTCTCAAAGCTTCAAAAGGAGGAAAACCAATATTCGGTTTGAATGGGAAAAAAAGTGGAATGCCATCTTTGGTGAGAGCATCTACAACAAGATGAGACACAAAGCCAATCATTATTGAGTAAAGCAAAAGAGTCGGATCTATAAACTCAGGGTTTAGAATTTTGGGAAGCAACCATTCAAAGAATTTATAAACCAAACACATACCCAAAAGCGAGTGAGATATGGTTCTGTGTTTGTAAAATATTCTTCTGAAAATTTTGCCAAACAAATTCCCAGCAGGCATCAAATCCCAAAGCCGATTTCCTTGATCATCTAAATCAGGTATCAAAGCCCCAGTGATATTGCCAATAATACAAGCAAAAAAGGTATAAAGATTTATTTGATCAGGCGGAAATATAGTCGCCACAGTGACTAAAGAGGTAAAAGCAAATGCATCATGTGTCCTGGCTGTCATTACAAAAAAGTAATAATTTTTAATATCATAACAATATCAAATTTATACATATAACAAACGATTCTTGCCATCTAAAATCCACTTTTTATAGAAAATAAAGTAGTTTTATTTGAAACAATATTCATCAAACTGACTATAAAAAAGCTTGAAATAAGAAAAATATTAATTTATGCACCAATTACCAATGTTTTTTCACTATTTTGTTTTGTGGATTTGGGATATTTGCCATGATATCTCACATGCTTGAACATATCTCATTAGATCCAAAAAAATTTATTGAAAGCTAATTATCAAAAGCTTGTTTAAAATTTAGTGGCTGACATTTAGACTTTACTGCTTAATTTTTTTCAATTTGACTTGCAAAAACAAAGCTGAAAATTCATTTTGCCCTTGGTTTTGGCAAAGTTTTTTTACTTGAAGCACGAGAGCGAACTCTTGCTTCGCTGTTTGCTCTGAAATCACCCAAAGCAGAAATCTGAGTTTCTCTGGACGCAAATTTTGCTGCAAGTAAAACTGTGATAGGCACTGCCGTCAAAAGACCAATCGAACCAGAAAGCATCCTGACAATTTCTTCAGTAATAAGCTCGCTATTCACAATAGCCCAAAGGGGAATATTGTTCGGATTTATTACAATAAATAAAAGAATAGGCAAAGAGGAACCTGCATAAGCCAAAATTAAAGTATTCACCAAAGAAGCCACATGTTCTCTCCCAACTCTTAAGCCACTTGCGACAAGATCTTTAAATTTTTGTTTTGGATTGGCTCTCGCCACCTCAAAAACAGAAGCGGATAAACTAGTGGTAATATCATCTAAAACGCCAAGAACACCAATTATCATTCCAGCAAGTAGCAAGCCTTTAAAATTTATATCAGCAGTTTGTCCAAGCCTCAAAGAATACGCATCATCGCTTCCAAGACCCGAAAGGTTGGCAAGATCAACTATAAGTATAGATAATAAACCTGTCAAAACTAAACTAATTGCAGTACCTAAAAGAGCAACGCTTGTTTGTTTGGAAAAACCATGAGCTAAATAAATAGTTGTAGTCATTATGATAAGTGAGGATATGATGCTGACCTGCAAAGGATCTGTCCCCGCAACTATTTGAGGCACCATATATTTTATTATTATGACAAAGCTAAGAATTAGTCCCAAAAACGAACCAATTCCTTTCCAACGACTAAATGTAAATATGAGTACAAAAAAAGCAAACAACAAAACATACAAAACATCAAGCCTATACTTATCTACGATGTGATACTGCGATTCACTTCCTGGCGGAGTATACTTTAGCAAAACCACATTATCGCCAGCTTTTACCTTCTGCTGGTCAGTAATTCTAAATGCCCCTCCATGTTCAATCTCATGCACAGAATCTTTTTCCGCTCCGTCAAGAATGCGAACCTTAACTTTCTGAAACATATTTTGATATCCACCTATATCACGATTGCCTTCCTCAACAATTTCATCAACTCTTGCTCTAAAAATTTCTTCTTTAGGAGGTGGAGGTAATTGCTGTCGCATCTGCTCATCCATTAATTGTTGTAATTGTTCTTCGTCTGAAGCTTGATTATTTTCTTGAGCCTTGATTGTTCCAAAAGATAAGGTAGAAAAAGTGATAAACAAAACTGCAATTAAAAATAGTTTTTTCATATATTTTGAAATTTTAAAACACAAAAAATAAATGCAATTAAAATAATGCCTCAAATTTTAAGGTAACACAAGAGATAATATCAAAAAATTCTCAAAAAAAATAGTTCAACCTTTTTCCCATTATCTATAATTAATTTAAGCAATCTATCTTTCGAGCAACACTTTTTTGCCAACTTTGTCAATTGTTTTCTCAACTAACCTTCTTCGTAGAAGGAAATTCCAAAAATTAAAAAAACCCACAAACATTCAACAAAAATCTTGAAAATTTTCAGAGATCTTCTAACCAAACAAACAAATTTTAACTTTTGAGCCTGTTTAACTTAATACCCCTAAAATATCTTTACCTGCTGTAACTGATATACTCGTGTAATTTTACTTTCTTCATAATCCAACATGTCAAAAGAGTTATTATTAAAGTATTCTTTTTTAATTACTAGTGGTAAAAAATAAATTATGCAAATAAAAAAAAAGATAATCAGCTATTTACTTAAAATACCCTCTATCTACAGGAAAACCAGCTTTTGACCAATCATCCATCCCCCCTATCATATAAAAGGCGTTTATTCCTTTTCTGAAAATCATTGAAGCTAAAACTCCAGAATAACTAAAATCTGCCAACCCACAATCGACCACAATAACATAAATATTTTCTCTTGTTAAATAGCCAATTTTTTCGTCTGTCATACTTTCAATTAATTCAACATCTATTCTTTTTGCTCCTTGTATTCTAAATCTTTCATAATCTATTTCTTTGCGAATATCCCATATTTCAACATTTCTGTCAGATTGCAAAAGCTCAAATACATTAGCTGGATATAAACCTCTATCAGTGAGAATTTCAGCTTTCAATAATTCCGACTTTAATAAATGCTCATTTAGCACTTTAGACATTAATTCACTAGAAACGTTGGTCTGATAAGAATTTAAGTAAGGTAAAGGTCCATCCGGAAATATACACACGCAAACTATCTCGCCACTAGAATTCCTAAAAGAATCAAGACTGCCATCACGCTTTATCCCCTCTATGTATCGATATAAACCAGCTAAATTAAATCCTGAACTAGGCCCAGCCATAAACCCTCTTTGGAACAACTTTAAACTTAATTCATAAGCTTCTTTGTCTTCAACTTCCACAACAACATCAACAAATTCTTGCCAAGGGAAACCAATTTCTTTAAGAGAATTTTTAGATCTAGGACCCAGTCGAACTTTATCCTCAGCGCTTGCAACACCTACTACTTTTAAATTAGGCAAGTGTTCCTTGAGAAACCTTCCACTCCCTAAAATAGTTCCAGTAGTGCCTAGTGTGGCAGCGTATATTTGAAGATTGCCATCCAACTGCCAAAATATTTGGGGGCCAGTCCATCTATAATGCGCATCTGGATTCATAGGATTATCATATTGAGAAGGGCAATAACCTTGAAACTGCATTGCGTAATTTTTAGCCTTGTTAATTCCGCTTTCTGGATCTTCTGGGTCTGGACACATTGGCTCTTGGTTTACAATCACAGTTATGCCTAGAAGTTTTAGAAAAGCTAATTTTTCAGGCGAAATTGAACTAGAAACAAAAATATTCACATCATCAATTCCCAAGGCGCGAGCAATTACAGTAAGTGAAAAGGCAGTATTCCCAGATGAACTTTCATATATTCTCTCAATATTCGCAAGTTTACCTGCTTTTAACGCTTGTTCGAGCATATGGTAAGCTGGCAAGCATTTAACATTCGCAAGAGGAGTGGCTGACATTATCTTGCCAAAAACACGAACTCTATCTTCGCAATAAGGATTCAAATCATTAGGAATCTCAACTAAAGGAATCGGTGGATGACTCTCAGGATTAAAGTAATTAATTAAAGCATCTTGACCACTAAAAACCATTTTATGGTGAATACCAAACTCGGGAGATTTCATAAATATTAAAACTTAAAATTATTATCTATTTGTGAAGTCAAGTCTCCATATCTTTTCAACACGTAATCTTGAGAAACATATTTCCTATGCACATCATACAATCTTTGAAGTCTTGAATTTTCATCAACTACAATCTTATTTATATAGGCATCTATATTAGCTAAAACATCAAAATCGTTTTTTTCTAATTTATTTAGATCTAAATTCTCAATTCCTCGATCTACATTTTCTACATGCTTTGAATAACTAAACACTCCAAGCAAATACTTTTTAGGAATTAATTTTAAAATATATTTCACATCATCATCGCTTCTTGCTTTATTGCCAACAACTCTGATTAAATCTTGAATATCAGCTTCTTTAGCCAAATCTAAATACTGATCAAAAACTTCAAAAGAAGCTCTACTTGGTTCAACCACCACAATCAAAATATCAAATTGCGCATACAAACTACCAGAAAAAGCATCAATCCCAGCTACCATATCAGCAACCAAGTATGAATTTCTATCCAAAGAATGCGATAGTATGTTTTCAAATATAGACAAATGATCATGATAACAACTCTGCCCAATTTTTCCTTTAGAATATGTCCCCACTACACTTAAGAAAATATTCTTTCGATTCAAGGCATAATTTTTAAATATGTAGTTATTCTTGTCAGCTAAATCAACAATATTAGAACCAATCGCAGGAGGTGTAGTTTTTCTAAAATGATCAACGTGTTTTATGCGTGTGTTCTTATTTATTAAATAATTTCTTATATCCTGCATGCTTCTGGAATCAGATAAGTAGGTAAAATTTTTTGACTTTAACTTAAAACCAAGATATCTTGGCAAATGTATATTTAAATCTGCATCAACCGCATAAACATTTTTTTCTGGATACTTGTTTGACAAATAAGTTACAAAAAGCGCAGATAAAGCACTTTTGCCACTTCCTCCTTTGCCTACAAAAGCAATTCTCATTTTACAAATTAACTTTTAGTGTCACTCTGACAATTTTTACAGAAACCAAAAAATTCAAGCATATGACTTGTGACCAAAAAGTTTCTTTTCTCAAAGATCAGTTTTTCTTCTCTCGTCAAATCGTCATCAAGAACTACACCTTCTATCTCTCCACAATTATTACAAATCAAATGATGATGATGGCCATTAGAAGCAGATTCATAACGAACCACACCATCCCCAAAATCAAATTTAAACAAAATACCTTCCTTGATCATGGATTCTATTTGCCTATAAATAGTAGTTTTGTTTGCTTTTACTTTTTTATTAATTTCCGGAACAGAAAGTGGATATTTACACACTCGTAGCAGTTTTAAAATCTTATTTCGAACTGGAGTACTTCTTTTCATACAATAAACTAAACAACATTTTATGCAACTCAGTTGCAAAATTCAAGACCAAAACATAACAACAAAAAAATGTTGATTTGCTTAAACTTTGAAGCTTCCAAAGAAATCAAAAAAGTTTTTCCATCTCTTTTTCATCAAAATCCTTGCCAATAAAAAGTATTTGAGTCTTCTTTTCTTCATCTTCACTCCAGCTTGCTTCCAATAACTCAAGCTTGCCTTTTACATATTGAATCAAAATTTTCTTACCATCTCTTGAGACTACAATACCTTTTGAACGCAAGACTGATTCAGGCAAATTTTTATATGCATCCTCAATATCCTTGCGAGAATAAGAATTACTGCTAACAAACCAATACTCCTTAAACTTTTCATGCACATGGTGATGATCATTCTTGTCTTTTTCATAATCATCTGACAAAGAATTTGCTTTGACGGCGAATAACTCCGATGAATCAAATGAATCATCAAACAACACTACACGAGTAAGCGGCATGAGATTTTTAATTAAATTTTGTATCTGATTAGATCTCTCAATTCCTGCTTCTTTGACTTTTGATATAACTGCCAAGTCGGCATCAGAAAGTTGAGCCATAATCGTAGGGTGAGTATTTTTCATCTCCAAAAAATTCAAAGCGTCAACAATGCAAACAACTTTAGCAAGAAAAACTTTGCCAAAAACACGCGGATCATTAAAGGATTCATGTATTGGATCAGGATCTGAAAGTCCTGAAGCTTCAATAAGCAAATACTCTGTCTGGGGAGAATTCTCCAGAATCAAACCAATCACTCTAGGGACATCGCTTTTGGCTATACAACACATACACCCGTTGGCAAGTTCTATAACATCTTTTTTATGAGACTTGATAAACTGGCTTTCTAATTTAATGTCTCCAAACTCGTTTAAGATTACAGAAAACTTGATATTGGGGTACTTAGCAAGCAAATAATTCACAAAAGTAGTTTTGCCACTACCCAAGAAACCAGTAATCAAAATAGCGGGAATCATAAACTTAGATATGGTTAAACCAAACAAAGACTACCACTTAAAGGTAATCTTTGTTTTAAAGTTAAAAGTCTAAAAACTAGAAAATTTTTGCAATTTTTAGATCAAAAAATCTAACTATTATTTCTTTAGGCGAGCGGCATCCTCTTTGCTTAAGATTTTAAAAAGCTTAAGTTCACGACCATTATGAGTGGTTTTTGCTTTAGCCGCCAGCTTACCATTTTTCATAGTAACCACTTCCACTTGATCGTCTGGAACTTCTACCGACTCTCTGATTTGAACACTATAAAATTTCATCAAATTCACCTCCCCGTCTAAATTTGAACTATTCTGAACTAGAACCAAATTCTTGACTAATCCTAATCCGCTTCATTTGAGTTTGTCAACGGCAAGTTTAAACGTGGCCAATTATGTTATTTATGTTATAAAGTAAAAACAGGATATGCTGAAACTTTTTAACAAGATAATCGTATTTAAGAGTATGAAGGATGAATTTTCTTTGGTTGACGATATTTTACTTGTAACAAGAAGCAAAAACGGAGATCTTAAATCTTTTGAAGCTTTAGTAAAAAAATATCAACAGCCTCTTTTTAGAAAAGCAAAAATAATCCTACAAGATGATGAACTTGCCAAAGATGCCGTTCAAGACGCATTTGTCAAGGCATATAAAAATTTAGCTAAGTTCGATGAAACAAGGTCATTTCGTCCTTGGATATACAAAATCATGACAAATACAGCCTATGATATCATCAAAAAAGAAAAGAAATTGGTAGCACTGTCCAACCATGTCCCCACATCTGAAGAATCAATGCTTGATAAACTTATTCACATGGAAGAAATCAAAAGATTAATCAAAGCTTTGTCAAAACTGCCAGAAATGTACAAAAAACCTCTTAGAGAATTTTATATAGAAAATATGTCTTATGCCAAAATTGCAACTGCCATGAATTTGCCAATAAACACAATTAGAACCAGAATTCACAGAGGCAAATACTATCTTAGAATGAAACTTTTATGAAGATAAAAGACGCCATCAGCGAAAATTTGTCAAAAGAAATAATGCATAATGTGGCCAAGTGTGAAAGACAAAAGCTATATCTTTTGTGCGCCGCCACAATGCCAACTCTCATAGTTTTGCTTTGTGTTACCGCTTATTCAACACATAGCACAATTGCTAGATTCAAACACAAAAATTTCCTACAAGCAAGTCAAAACATAACAAGTGAAGAAAATCAAAATTTAGCAACAGCTAAACAACTTGCAATTAATGTGTTTGAAGAAACATACAAAGGCACTCTTGGACTGGGACTAGGTAGTATTGCATTAGCTTTATTTTTAACGCACAAAACAAGGCTTACACAAATACCCGCTCGCCTTCGCGAAACTCGAAAATATCTTTCAAATTGAAACGAAACTTTTAAAAGTATCACTAGTATTAGTAGTAGAGGAGGAAGAAAAATGACAAATCTACAAAAATACTTAAGAGCAGAAGTAAGAAGTCCGCCTTGAAGGAAAATCTTTCAATCAGAAATAAAAACTATTACTTTTTTAGTTTTTAAGTGTGTAGGTCTTATTTCAAAAGCATATCAAAATCAAAAAACAAAATGTAATTGATTTAGTAAGTAAAACAAGCCTTTAAAAATTTAAAATATAATTTGCAATTTAACATAAAATTATATAAAATCACCATCAAATGCAAGAACGAGAAAAAATAAAACCCTCTAAACAACAAAAATGCACTCGAAGAGAATTTATTCAAGGTTTATCAGCGGCATTTTTGGGTTTAATCAGTGAAAAAGTGATCATTAGAAGAGAAGGGATCACAATAAATCAAATTCAAGAACCAAAAAAACAATTACCAGGGGAATTGCAACAAACTTCAAGCACAAGTGTTTCAATAAAAGACAATAAAGAAGAATTATTGTCACAATTAAATATCACAATAACAGATAATACCAATATCCCAACAGAAAGAGGAAATATACAAGTTTTTGCAGATATAAATCTTATTGAGATAAATATCTTAGAAAGGCTAAAAACAATGGTCCCACCTGAAAGTTTAGACGAAGCTTTAGAAGAAATAAGAAAAATGGAAATAGAAATCAGTTTCGGTAAAAAACCATTTCATGAAGTTCTAGAACGTCTTTATCCCAATCTAACTCCCTCAATTGCACGAGCGCTTGATTATCGACCTCCTCAGGTATCTTTTAATGCAGGAGGAAATAAATGGGTAATTTACTTTGATACCAGTCAAATAATAAATGCTGGTCAGTCATTAATAGAACACTGGGATTTAGGAATCTCTCGCATGTTAACAGCTATAATCGATCCTCAAGAAGAAAGAACTGAAAAATTAGTAGACATTGGATTAATTTATTCTGCAATTCAATCTTTATTAGCTTTAACTACAAGAGCTCTTCAACAAGGGATACAATCAACAACAAATAAAATCAAGTCTAATGAATCTAACGAACATGACACAGGTATAGAATTAATAAATTTTCTTAATTCAGCACCATGGCCTTTGATTGTAGTTTTAGGCACTTCCCTACACAATTTAGGCGCTTCATTAGAAATATATCAATCTAATACGTATATCAACAAAGATGAAGAAAGAGCTAGAAAACTAATCCAAGAATACCAAACATCTGCAATCGAATTTGAAAGAATGATACGCATCCTCGTCAAATCTGTTTAAAAAACTAAAGCAATAATTTAGTGAGTGTTTGAATAAATCAAAAAATATCAAGGTTTTTGTGTTTTTGTTATTAATTAAAACCAAATATTTACAACCTAAAAACTTAAAAATTTTATAAAATTATTCTCCTGAAAAAAATAATCACCATTTCTGAATCAAAATTAAGTTTCACGAAACATATTTAAAAACATAAAAAAATTAGATTAACTTTTCTGAGGATAATGGCAAAACTTCCACTTCTTACCACTGCCACACCAGCAAGGATCGTTGCGCCCAATTTTTGCTTTTGAAATAGATTGTTTTTTGCCGGCATCGCCTAATCTGCTATCGGACAAAGCCTTGTCTAAAATTTTTTGTTCCTTGGTTTCAAACACAGGCATTCCTTGTTTTGCGACATAATCGGCAGTCGCGTCAATCAATCCGGTATTATCATTATTATCAAAATTTGTCTTTGCATCGCCAAGCGGAGGTTCAAATGGTATTTGCAAAGCCTGTATTCTAAATAATCGAAGCGATAATTCGTAATCTATATTTTCCAAAAGATTCTCAAAAAGCATGTAAGCTTCGTTTTTGAATTCAACTAAAGGATCTTTTTGCCCATAAGCGCGAAGTCTTACACTGTTTCTCAAATCATCCAAAGTGTCAATATGCTCTATCCATAGCTTGTCAATTGATGACAAATACGAAACTTTGCAAATTTGTTTAAATACACTTTCGCCAACTTCTTTTTTGCGTGCATCAATTACATCTCTCACCGCTTTCTTAAGTAAATCCTTAACAAGATCAATATCTTGTAATCTCTTTTCCACTTCTTTCTTCATTCTTTTTCTGGATGGGTCATCAAACGGAACTATTTCAACAAAGCGATTCACTAAAGTCTCAACATCTATGAATCCATTTTCCAGAGTTGATATAAGAGCTATTTTGTCTATTTGAGAATCAAGCTTTTCTTGTATTTCATTTGAGAGATCCTCTGACTCTAAAACTTTCCTTCTAAGTTTATAAACAAAATCGCGTTGACGATTTATAACATCGTCATACTCAACTACATGTTTTCTTGAATCAAAATGAAATCCCTCAACTTTAATCTGCGCTTGTTCTATAACACGGGAGATCAAGCTATTTTCTATAGATTCATTCTCACCAATTTTTAGTTTATCCATAATAGACTTAATCTGATCCCCACCAAATATACGTAGAAGATCATCTTCCAAAGAAAGAAAAAATTGGGAAGATCCTGGATCTCCTTGCCTCCCTGCGCGTCCCCGCAACTGATTGTCTATCCTTCTTGATTCGTGTCTCTCAGTACCAATGACATGAAGCCCACCAGCTTTTACTACTTTGTCATGCTCTGCTTTCCAATTTTTGTACACTTGAGATTTCTCAAATTGCTCTTGGGACATCCCTTCAGGCTTGTCAGGAATTACCCCGCCTAAAATTATATCCACTCCGCGCCCGGCCATATTGGTAGCAACAGTTACAGCTCCCGGTTTGCCCGCGTCAGCTATAACCAAAGCTTCCTTTTCGTGATTTTTTGCGTTCAAAATGTTATGCGGAATTTTCTTTCGTCTAAGAAGACTACCCAATATCTCATTTTTTTCTATTGAAGTGGTACCTATAAGAACCGGTTGACCTTTACTGCGTCTTTTTTCCACCTCGTCAACAATAGCGCTATATTTGGCTCTAACCGTTTTATAAATCACATCAGGCATATCCTTTCGAATCATTTGTTTGTGAGTGGGGATAACCACCACATCCAACTTGTATATCTTTTTGAATTCCTCCGCTTCTGTGGCGGCAGTGCCTGTCATACCCGAAAGCACTTCATATAGCCTAAAATAATTCTGAAACGATATCGTTGCCAAAGTTTTGCTTTCCTGTTGAATTGGAACTTTTTCTTTTGCCTCAATAGCCTGGTGCAAGCCATCGCTCCAACGCCTACCAACCATTAGCCTGCCAGTAAATTCATCAACTATAATTATTGAATTATCCTTAACCACATAATCTCTATTTCTTAGAAACAAAGTTTTCGCTCGCAAAGCATTCTCTATATGATGAATCGCCTCATAATCGCTTTCGTATAAATTATCCACACCGAGTATTTTTTCAACTCTTGTAATTCCATGCTCTGTAAGAGTTGCTGTCTTATATTTTTCGTCAACCTTGAAATCTGTATCTGGATTAAGTTTCTCAACAAGCTCGGCAAACTTGTAATATTTGTCAGTTGGATCAGTATCTGGAGCTGAAATAATAAGAGGAGTGCGTGCCTCGTCTATAAGAACAGAGTCAACTTCGTCAACAATCGCAAAATAGTGATCTCTTTGGACTACTTGATCAAGAGAATTAACCATATTGTCCCTAAGATAATCAAAACCAAATTCATTGTTAGTCCCATAAGTCACATCCGCCTGATACGCTTCTTTCCTGCTAACAGGCCTTAAATGCGATAATCTTTCATCTCCATGAGAATAATCTGAGTAAGACTTGTCATAGATAAAAGATTTATTTTCCTGAATAACAACACCAACACTTAATCCCAAGAATTCAAATATGGGTCCATTCCAACCTGCCCCAAGTCTGGCAAGATAATCATTTACAGTAACTAAATGTACACTTTTGCCTGTAAGCGATCTCAAATACAAAGCAGGAACAGCCGACAAAGTTTTTCCTTCACCTGTTTTTTGCTCAACAACCTTTCCTTGAAAAAGAGCTACCGCTGCCATTAACTGAACATCATAGTGTCTTTTGCCTAAAGCGCGTCTTGAAGCTTCTCTAACAAGAGCAAAAGCGTACGGCAAAATATTTTCTAAAATTTCACCATCTTTTACGTTTTTTCTCAAATTTTGAGTTTCTTTGGGAAACTCCTTGTCCTTAAGTTTTCTTACTTTATCTTCAAGCGAGTTTATTTTATCAACAACTTTTCTTAATTTTGAGATTTCTTTTTCGTTAAGATCAAGAAGTTTTGTGAAAAATTTAAGCATAAGTCAAGAATAGATTCTAACAGAAACTACATTTGATTAATAGCACAATAGTACGCTAACATATCAATTGGAAAATTTAATTTCAAAAAGTAAAATATGTAAACACGATATGGCAGTCAAAAAATCAAAGAAAATCAATTCAACAGAAAACAACACAAAAGAAAAAATCAATAAAATTAATAAAGATGACCAACACATCAAAAGACTTTATAGATCTGAAACCAACAAGATCTTGGGGGGTGTTTGCGGAGGATTGGCAGAGTTTTTTGATGTTGATCCAACAATTGTGAGAATTATATTTATCTTTCTTTGTTTTTTTGGAGGATCAGGATTTCTCATATACATCATTTTATGGATAATACTGCCAAGCTATAATTCTAATAACTTAATTCTCACCAATAAGGATATTCAAGATAATGCATTAGAAATGCACTCAAAAGCTCAAGAATTAACTAATAAATTTAACCAGGCTGTTCAAAAAAGAAATTCAAAACAAGTATTTGGATTTATACTAATATTTGTCGGCGTAGTCTTTTTGCTTTCTAACTTTGGCATTCTAGGCAAAATTGACTTCGAAAGAATTTGGCCTGCAATTTTGATTGCAATAGGAGTTGCAATTTTGTTTAAAAATTAAGGGGAAAAAGCTTTAATTAAACAATTAAACTAGTATTTAATTTTGGGCAATTATCATTTGAATTGGCACCAAGCAACAAAACTTCTCCACCTCTATTAAAGTGTTTTGCAATGTAAATTAAGTTTTGAGGCAAATACAAAGCAGAACTTTGCAAAACTCGAAAGCCATTAACAAATCTAACAAAAGGATGAGCAACATTGTTCCTTTCCAAATCTTCAAGCCAATTTTTAGCACCTGTAATTGCACCAAAATCAGCAATCGTTGTTGGCGATCCAATTTCATTTTCAACTCTTGCTCCAACTCTAGGCAATGGATTGGTGTTATATGAAACAAAAATTTGCAATCTATCAATTCCTATAGGGAATGATTCATACTCACAATGTTGATTTTGTCTCTCAATCAAATAAATTCTGTAAAAATCAGGATAAGCATCTTTCCATGCCAACAATAACAATTGATTTGGTTCAAGAATACCTAAATCAACTAGCCTCTGATAACTCTCTTTCATAAATATTTGATTATTAATTACTGCAAACAAACATCACATTAGCCTCAGGATAAACAACATCAACCTTATTAAACACACTTTCAAGTATTCTACCAAATTTTGCAGAACTTGGGCGTTTATCTCCGTAATACAATCTGTTAAACACCACCACACCATTCTCTACTAAAAGCGATTTTAAAAGTTTCGGAAATTCTTCATTATCAAATTTATCTGGATAACAGTCCCCAAAATACAAATCCACACCAATCAAACCAAAGACTTTGCATTGCAATTTTAAATTGACTATAGCATCAAAAGCGTCCGAAATCATTACTTCCATCTCTTTCGTGTTAAGTTTCATATACTTTTCTCCCATCTCTACCATCTTTGCGTCTATATCAACTCCAACAATTTTCATCTCAGGCCAAAATCGCTTCCATACATGAACTACAGACCCACCACCAAGACCAAGCAACAATCCACTTTTGAAACTTAACCTGTTTACTTTTGATTTTTTTATTGCAGTTGTCCAAATTTCTTTAATTAATTTTCCTGACTGTGTAAGTCCACCAACTTTTATATGAGTGCCAAAGACAAAATCGTAAATCACGGTAATCTCGCCATTGTACTTAGAATTGGTTTTCTCCAGAACTTTTTTGCCTGTTAAAATATCCGACAAGGTTGCCATTTTAATTCTCAATGATTATAAGCTTTGGTTTGCAGTAAGTACAGTTTTTTGTATTTTCCATCAAGTTCCATTAGTTCTTGATGTGTTCCCTGCTCTATTATCTTTCCTCCTTCCAAAACAAAGATTCTATCCGCAATTCTCACTGTAGAAAATCTTTGGGTAACAAATATAAGTATTTTATCGCTTGAAAGTTTAGCAAGCTCATTAAATATATTCTCTTCAGCTTCTGGATCCACATTGCTTGTAGGTTCATCCATGATGACAAACTGGGATTTCTCCCTAAACAACATTCTTGCTATCCCAATACTTTGCCACTGACCAGCAGAAAGATTTATTCCACCTTCAAAATCAGGCGCTAAAGGAGTGTCGTATTTTTTGCAAGAGTATTAATGTACTTGTGAATTCCTGTTTTCTTAGCAACCGAAACAATTTTTTCCAAATTTGACAATTCCGAAACATATCCATAACCAATGAACTCCTTTGCGGTAAAAGGATATTGCTCAAAATCCTGATAAATCACCGCAAGCTTGCCTCTCCACCAAGCTAAATCAATTTCCTTTAGATCGACACCATTTACTGTAATCTTGCCTTTTTGCGGGTCATAAAATCTTGAAATAAGTTTTATCAGAGTTGATTTTCCTGCGCCATTTTCTCCCACAATCGCAATTTTTTCTCCTTGCTTGAGTTCAAAATTAACATTTTTTAATATCGATTTCTGATTTTTTCTATACCTAAACCATACATCGGTAAACTTAATAACCAACTCCCCATCTTGAGGAATGACACCTTTTCTGGAATCATCAATTAAAGGCTTAAGAGACATAAACCACATAAAATCCTTAACATAAGGACATAAATGTAATTTTCATAAACTGCAACAAATGAATTTGCCAAAGAAGCAAGATTCCTTTGAGCATTGACCAAAGTTGATAAATAAAATTGCAATGAACCAACAGTTATCTTTTGGGTTAAGGTAAGAACAACTAACCAAACAGACATAAAAATTTGCAAAATGGTAAAAGGAATCATAGTTAAAACTTGCAATTTTTGTTGCTCCACATTCAAAGCAATTTCTTCTTTTTGACAAATTTCTTGAGCATTCTTTAATTTTTCAGTTAGAAAGGGGGTAAGATTTAAGATTTTCAATTCCATGAAATTCCTGTTTCTTATGAGGTAATAATTAAGCCATCCCATAAGTTTATAAATTGGAGCCATTCGGTTTGCCAAATCGTAACGTTTTTTGACAATCCGCGAATTAGTAAAGAACTCAGGAATAGAAACCAATACAACAGCAAACACCGCAATAGGAGATAGAAAGAACAAAACAAAAATCGAGGACAAAAAGCCAACTAAATAGTTTGGAATATCTGACAATGGCGATAATAACCCCCACAAACGACGGTTACCTTCGCGTTGTATTTTTTCAAACTTGTTTTTAAATTCCGGATCATCGACAGTAGCTATGTCAAGTTCTGATAATTTTGCAGAGAAAGAACGTTCAAAATAGTCGTAAAGCAAATTTGAAAAAATTTCTTTCAAAAACTGACTTGCTCCCGATAAAACATTTTGTAAAAATTCTATGAATAATCTTGCAATTATCAAAAAAATTATAAAATTAATACCTAATTGCCAAGTGGGATTTCCTATATTTTCCAAAACTTCATCAATTAAAAGCTTGTTCAAATAAAAGGCGGGCAATGACAATAATCCCCAAAAAGCATTAGTTAAAATCACTCCTATCAAAAACGGCCTGTTAACTCTGCCGGCTATTTTTAAAACTGCCCAAAAAGTGAAAGAAAATTCTTTTATCCGTTTCATAAATGTTTATTTAACAACTAAACCTTAAATTTTTATTTTAATTTTAATAAATCTAACCCTCTGCAAGGTGAAAAAATACAAAACCAACCTTTCATCACACAATAAATATGTTACAATTTTTTTGTACAGTTAAGAAAAACAAGATACGAGATGGAATGGATAACTAGAATACAAGAAATAATAAAAAAAAGGGGGAAAAACTCAGAAGCCAATCAAGACGATTTACAATCTAGACCAGAAGAAAAAAAATTACAAATAGAAGCTTACAGAATAGAAACAGTTGAAGAATTATCAAAACTACCAACCCCGCCAAATATTTTTGAAGATCCTAATTGGATGGGCAACAATGAAGAAAACATAGAAAATTTCAGAATGTTTTGGCAAAAACAAGGAAGATCAAGAGAAATATTGGAAAAATTGCTACAAAATGTCCATTTCATCTCAAAACTAAGGTATATACAATCATTAATTAAATTAATAGCAAGCATTGATCAACATTGTCAAAAACCCATCATACTATCTACACCTCCTACAGGTATAAGCCCTTTAGAAATTAAACACACAATAGACAATTTGGATTTGTTAAAGGAATATCAAAATATAAAACTTTGGTGGAAAATGAGCAGAAAATTAAGCATAGATGAAATTATCAATTTCTTCGAATTAAACCCAACAGGAACTTTTGTCGGAATTGATGATGCTGGATATAGTGGTTCGAAAATGTCACTTAGCACTACTTCAGATCATCTCAACTACAATTGGCCTATAGAATATGCTTTGGTCGCTGCCTCTAAACAAGCTATAGAAAATTATTTTCGTACACCTAGAGTCCGTGGAGTACATCTGTGTTATAGAATTTTAGCATTAAACGAAATATTTGAAAAAGAAGAACTGAAAGAATTAGCATCTTATTATAATGCAACAGCAGAAGATATAGGCTGGCTAATGACCACTTTTAGACATAATACTGTTGCAGATTATTTTTTTCGTGGACTACTAAAAGACAGAAATTATCCTGGAACTCCAGACTATCAAAATAACATAGGAATAATAGAACTTTATCGTTTAAGAGACTCCCGCAAACAAGAGTTCGGACTAAAATAATTAATTCAAACCAAAAATCAAATAATTACAAAAGTTTTTTGCTATTTTACAAAAATCTGATTCTTAATTATCACGAAAAATAAAAATTAGAGAATATCTTGATTGCTTCAAATACAAATTTATACTTAAATATCAATTTATGAGAAAATTTCCTTTGTATGAAATAATGCGCCCTAAACGCCTAAAAGATTATGTAGGGCAAGAACATTTAATTGGCAAGGGAGGATTGATCGACACGCTTATTAAAAACTCAAAATCTACAAAATTTTTTCCATCTATCATATTATGGGGGCCAGTTGGTAGTGGAAAAACAACTCTTGCAAGAATTATAGCAAGCGAGCTAAATCGGGAATTTCATGAATTCTCGGCAGTAAACACTTCAAGTCGTGACATACAACAGCTTGTAAACTCTTTAGATAAAACAAGCCAAGCTCCAATTGTTTTCATTGATGAAATTCATAGATTCAACAAAGCACAACAAGACAAACTTCTGCCATATATTGAAAAAGGCAAGATTATTCTGATCGGGGCAACAACTGAAAACCCAAGTTTTGAAGTGATTGGACCATTATTATCAAGGTGCCGCGTTATAACTCTTACTCAACTTGGTAAAAACGATTTGTCAAAAATCCTAAATAAAGCCCTTGATAAACTAAAATGCCAAATAGAGAAAAACGCCAAAGAATTTCTAATTGAAAGTTCAAATGGAGACGCCAGAACGCTACTTAACGTTTTGGAAATCGCATCAAATCTTACTAATGACTCTCAAATATCCATAAATCACATTGAACAAGCACTGCAAAAACCTCAGTATACTTTTGACAAAAAGGGGGAGGATTACTATAACACAATTTCCGCATTCATAAAGAGTATGAGAGCATCAAATCCATCTGCGGCGCTTTATTATTTGGCTAGAATGGTATCAGCAGAACAAGATCCGCTTTATATTGCAAGGCGAATGATTATTTTTGCTTCAGAAGATATAGGCATGGCGCAACCAACCGCGCTTGTTGTTGCAAATGAAGTTTTTCGCGCATGCGAGACAATAGGATACCCTGAATGCGCCATCAATCTTGCTCATGGAGCTATTTATCTTGCGACAGCCAAAAAAGATAGAAGCGCATACGAAGGTTTGCAATCAGCGCTAAGCGATGTTAGAAAACACGGCAACCTTCCTATACCACTTAAACTCAGAAACGCTCCAACAAAACTAATGAAAAACTTAGGCTATGGAAAAGATTATAAAATGTACAATCAAGAAAACTTGCTACCTGAAAAATTAAAAGGTAAAAAGTATTATAAATAAATTATGATACTTGGTCATTCGGAACTGAAAAAATTAATTAAAAAGCGCAATTTAATATCCGGACTATCAAAACGGGACATGGAGTCGCCAGTGGGATGTGTTTTTGATTTACAACTTGACAGAGTATATGAACTTGATGGAAGTTTGTTTTTAGGCATTGAAGAACGAGAAACCCCAGATCTGCGAGAAGTCGCTATTTTTGACAAAAATAAAAGGTCAAGTTTTTTATTTAAACCAAACGTCTATTACTTGGTAAAAACAATTGAAAAAGTTAACATGCCCGAAAACATAGCGGCAATGGTATTGCCAAGATCAACACTCTTGCGTTCAGGAATAATGCTAAGAACTGGGATGATAGATCCGGGATATCAGGGAGAGCTTTATTTTGGACTAATTAACCATAACGCCAAACCTGCTGAAATAGAACTTGGAGCCAGATTTGCGCAAATTTATTTTGTGGAAATCAAAGGAAAAGCAGTACGAACTTATCATGGACAATGGCAAGGAGGAAGAGCAACAACAAAAAGCTCAACAACTAGCAGAGAAAAACAATTTTAGCAAATCAAAAAACCGAAAAAGTCAATTTCTCAAAGTAAAATTTAGATTGCAACTATCCTATCTTTGCCCATCCACTTTTGAAGCGCTTTGGGAATCAAAACAGAGCCATCTTTTTGCTGATAATTTTCTAAGATTGCAATTATTGTTCTGGATACGGCAATAGCCGTACCATTGAGCATATGAATATACTCATTTTTGCCATTTTTTGTCCTGTACTTGATATTTAAGTTCCTTGCTTGATAATCTGTACAATTTGATGTAGATGTAACTTCTCCATAATCATTTCTACCCGGCATCCAAACTTCTATATCATATTTTCTTGCCGCCATTGCTCCCAAATCGCCAGTGCATTGTTTGATAACTCTATAAGGTAATCCCAAGCCTTGATAAAGCTTTTCTTCTAATTCCAACAAATAATCATGCATTTTGTTTGACTCAGAAGGAGTGCAATAAATAAACATCTCAACTTTTGTGAACTGGTGGACACGATATAAACCTTTTGAGTACTTTCCGTATGCGCCAGCTTCTTGCCTGAAAGCATGCGAGTAACCTACGTACTTGATTGGCAAATTTTGCTCCAGAATTACCTCATCAGCGTGCTTGCCAGCAAGAGTTACTTCCGCAGTAGCAATAAGTCCCAAATCTTGACCTTCTATAGTATAAGTTTGAGCTTCATCTCCTTTGGGAAGATATCCTGTGCCTAGATAATACCTTGATTTTGCCAAATCCGGCGTAATCGCCGGCACAAAACCCTCTTTTATAAGATTTTCAAAAGCATAATGCACTAAAGCAAGTTCCAAAAGAGCACCATCTCCAAAAAGATAATAAAATTGAGATCCAGAAACTTTTGCGCCAGAATCAAAATCGATTATACCAAGATTTGCACCCAATCTAAGATGATCAAGTGGCTCAAAATCAAATTGCGGTATATCCCCCCACTTTTTGATTTCCTCGTTCTCTGAATCATTTTTGCCAACTTTAACATCAGGAGCGGGAAGATTAGGAATCTGATTCATAATCTCAAAAAATTCTTCCTCCAGCTTTGCTAATTCTGATTCTTTTAATTGAATTGCTTCTTTAACTTTTTTCCCTTCTTCGACAAGTTCGCTTTTATCAATTGAATTTTTCACAGCATTCGCAATTGAATTTCTTTTTGTACGAAGATCCTGCAGTTCTTGTATTAACTGACGTCTTTTCTTATCAATAACCAAAACTTTATCTACCAAAGAAGCATCATACTGTTTATCTGAAACTCCTTTCTTGACTTTTTCAGGATTTTCGCGAATAAATTGAACATTTAACATACTCCGAAATTATAAAACATTTAAACAAAATAAACTAAACCAAAATTAATCAATATTTGGCAATATTTGGTAATTCGGCAAAAAACATATCAAATATTATTCCAAATGTAAATTTTGTAAATTTTAATAAATTGTCATTAATTTATATGTATATTCAAATACATTTAATTGTTATAATAAATTCATCGTTAAAAAATCTGAATAAATATATTCAGTTTATTTTTCCTCACAATCCCAATTCCGGAGAAACAGATTTCATTGCAGCAAGAGCTATACTAACAAAATCATTAAGCTGTATCCCCAAAGCGCTTTCGCACTTTTTTATTTGTTCTCTATTTGCTCCTTTTGCAAACGATTTTTCAGAGAATTTTTTGACCACCGAATCAACAGAAACAGAAGACAACCTCTTATCTTTCATAACAAGAGCGACCGCGACAATTAAACCAGTAAGTTCGTCACAACAATAAAGCGCCCATTGCATTTTAGTTCTTGGCATAGGAGCGTCATTAACATATCCCCAACCATGCGCAAGAATTGCATCCTTTATGTCGCTATCAACAGCAAAATCCAAAAGCCACTGCATTAACAACTTGGTATGTTTTGCGCGCATATCTTCTTTTGTCTCTTCATAATCAGCATCATGCAAAAGGCCTGCTATTCCCCAAACCTCTTCATTTTCATTAAACCTTCTCGCCAGAGCTCGCATAACAGCTTCAACCGCATAGCAATGCCTGCGAAGGTTCTGATTTTTGACATGCTTATGTAAAAAATTAAGCGCTTGTTCTCGTGTCATAGATTTAATATTTCCCTAAATCTCATTTTTGCCACTTCAATATGTTCCAGCAAAAACCAAGCCGCCTTTGGCCCATGAGGTTTGCCAATTAAGGCAATATATATAGCGCCAAACGCTTCTTTAGCGGGAAGATTAATTTGTTTGGACAGATTGTACAAAACAGTTTGAAATTCCTCAGGGTTTTGATTCGATTCAAGCGAATCAAGTACCAACTTAAGATACTCCAATTGTGCATTGGACAAATTTTTAACTTCCGGCGGAATTGTATCTGAAGGCAAAAACACCTGCTTTTTGGGAGCGTAGCCGGAAATCCAAATTCTTGCATATTTAATTCTTTCCTTCAAAACCTTTTTCTCAACAAGTGAAAGCTTGTCGCCCTTTAATTCTGAAAATTTTTGATATATGTCAACTTTTGAATCTTGCAAGTAATTAACAACATCCAAAAACCTAGGCACAAAATGTGGCTTTGGCATCTTATTGGTAATTTGCGAATATTCAAACATCGCAGATAAATTTTCATCTGATTGTTCCCAATAAGCCTTTTGCGCTTGGTCATAAAGATCAAAAAGCTCAGGTATTGCCATATTTCCATAGGGATCAAAATTAGCCTGCCTTTTTATATTATGCTTTGCAAACAAAAACCTCCCTATAACCGGCGGAAGCATTTTGACCAGATCACGCGCTTTAAGCCCTAACCCTTTAGATGAACTCATTTTTTTACCACCTATCAACAAAAATTCATAAGGCAATTTGTAAGGTTTAGGGAAATCAAATACTGCCTCACACAAAGCCATCGCAATATCATAAGATCCGCCTTTTGAAGCATGATCTTTGCCAGCACCCTCTATAGTAACTCCCATCACTTTCCAATGCGCTGGCCAGTCAACTTTCCAAGGCAATTTGCCATTCCCCCCAAATGGACTAATTTCACCCTGATATCCACAACCTTGAGCCCATTCAACCAGATTTGGTTCACAAACATAACTAACTTTTTTGCCATCCCAAGAATAAACTCTTGTAGTTCCTAATTTGGAACACTTCTCACAAATAACCTGAAACGGCAACCAACCCTTTTTTTCTTTATCGCTACCCGAAACTTCTTTGTATATTTTGCGAATTTTTTCACTATTATCTAAAGCTGTTTTTATCACATTATCAAATTTTCCTTCATGATACATTTGCCATGAAGATAAAATTTTCGCCTCAACACCTAAAACCCTAAAAGAATTGATAAAATCATCAGCATAATAATCAGCCATCGACTGAAACTTGGAATCCGGGGAAGGAACAGCTTTTAATGGAAAACCAAGATACTTGGAATACTCGGGAATTAAATCGTCAGATAAACCATCAACAGCGTCAAAATCATTTATAACAAAGGTAAATTCAACATCAACTCCTCTTTTTTTAAGAGATCTATAAATAATGCTATGCACCACAGGACCCATCAAAGACCCTACATGAGCTAAACCCGAAGGAGTTTTCATATCATCAACCCAATACGGATAATACTTACCAGAAGAAATTATTTCATCCGCAATTTTATTTGCCCAGTACATGAAGCTATTTTAGCAATAAATTACAACTTTAGAAACTTGAAGGCTTTTTAAATTAAAAAGCTATTCTACACTGATAATCTCATAAATCAATTTGCCAACAGGCGCATCAACTTCTACTTTTTCACCTTGCTTTTTGCCTATCAAAGCTTGCCCGAGAGGCGAAGTATGAGAAATCTTTTTTTGGATTGGATCCGCTTCCCAATCACCTACAATAAAATATATATGAGTTGTGTCTTTTACTTTTACTGTGACTTTCGTGCCAACTTTAATGCCAGCTGTCTTAGTATCATCTGCAGATACAATAACAGCGCTTTTAATAACTTCTTCAAGTTCGGATATTCTACCATCCAAAAATTCAAGTTCATCTTTTGCATTTTGGTAATCACTGTTTTCAGACAAATCTCCCTGAGATCTGGCATTTGCCAATCTTTCAACTAAAGCAGGTCTTTTCACTTTAACCAACTCTTCAAAATCAGCTTTAAGAGCGTCAAAACCTTGCTGTGTTAATTTTATTGGCTGTTTAAATACACTCATAAATTAAATTAATTCTAATAAATAGCTAAAAATTAATAAAAAAATAAAAGCTTTTTTAGTTTTTTAGTTAAGAGAACTAGATTTTAACACCCTAAATTTAATTTTTTTAAACCTTCTTTTTACTACTATTACAGTAGCATGTACGTCTAATTAGGGAGAAAAAATTGAAAATCTTAAAAAATATAGTGCTTGGTATTTTAATTTAATACATGAAAAATGTCAAGATCCATTTTCGTTTTTGTGTCTCAAACTAATTGTTATTGTTACTACTTTTTTATTTATTTTATTAATTTAAATAATCCAACTAACTAACCAACTAAACTAAATAATTTAAAATAACAATAACATAACAACATAATAAAATAGCAGCTAGACTAAAAAACAGTTTCTTGCTTAAACTTCAAACAAAATAGAACTTACAAGATACAATTCCGAAAATTCAAGTTCTTTGATCCAATTTAAACTTGACACAAATATACAAATTTAATTAAAAAAAAGCGAAATCCAATTTTAAAAACAAAATCTATACTATAGATTTGATTAAACCGAATAAAAGTTAAAAGTATAGTATAATTGCAAAATCTGCAAATCAAAATAAAAAGCTATGAATATATTAATCGCCGGTGGAGCAGGATTCATAGGATCCAATTTAGTTGAGCAAATGCTAAAAACAAAAAACAGAGTTTTTGTAGTGGATTCAATGATTACTGGAAGCTCGGAAAATTACAAAAAATACTTAAAAGACCCAAATTACAAGTTCTATCAAATCGCAATCGAGTCGGCAGAGTTTTTAAAAACATTCTCTAAAATCAATATTGACAGAATATATAATCTGGCATGCCCTACTGGACCTCCTAATATAAAAATATACGGAGAAGAAATTATCAATGCCTGCACAACAGGCATGCAAAATACTCTTAAACTGGCAAAGCTGAAAAAAGCAAAGTACGTGTACACAAGCTCTGCGGAAATTTATGGCAAACCACTTTATTTTCCTCAAGCAGAAAACGATCTTGGGTTAGTAGATCCTCAGGGCTGGAGAGCAAATTACGAAGAAGGCAAAAGAATAGGAGAAACTATTCTTGCTATGTATGTTGACAAGTATGATGTTAATGCGCTTACAGTGCGTTTTTTCAACACATATGGACCGGGTATGAGTCTTTCTGATACTCGCGTGGTACCAAGATTCATAAAACAAGCTTTGCTTGGCGAAGAAATAACAATACAAGGAGACGGCACGCAATCTAGAGCTTTATGCTATGTTGACGATTCGGTAAAAGGATTAATTCTTGCAATGGAAAAAGGCAAGAAACGTGAGATTTACAACATAGGTGGTAAAACTGAAATCACAGTTAACAATCTGGCCAATCTTATAATAAAGATGACTAAATCGAAAAGCAAAATTAAATACATAGATAGACCTAATCACGATTTAGATAGAAGATTGCCTAACACTGCAAAAATAGAATCTTTAGGGTGGAATCAAAAAATCGACTTGAAAGAAGGACTGAAAAGAACAATCGAAAATTTCCAAGAAAGAATTTACAACCAAAAATTCAGTTGCGCAAAGAAAATACCATACCAAATAAAAATAAATTACGAATTTGAATTAAGGATAAATCAAAGCAAATCAAACATTACTTAATTTGCACAAAACTAAAAACAAGAATAATGACCTAAACTTAAACAACAACTAAACTAAATCTGCAATCAAATTCTATCTTTTATTTTTAGGACTGATAGTTGTCAAATTTTTTTATTTTAATCTTTTACATACAATACATTTAAAATTACACTAGTCAAGTTTTTTCATGTTATAATCCTTGCCGCCTTTGGTGAAATTATTACTTTAAACTCGGTAATCAACTCGGTAAATTCTTTATACATTTTTTCATTTTTCTTAATTTTTTAATAAAGTACTAACAAAGTACTAATTAAATAAAATTAAAATAAAAAATTAAGATGTTAACTATGATTTTTTTTCTAATTTTCGTAAAAAAGACTTAATTTAATTAATCAATTTATTATTTCCTAAATTTGACAAAAGTGATAACATTTAACTTGTGTTCAGAAATATAGAAATATGTTGATACAAATAAAAAATTTTTCGATCCTAATTTCTCTGATAATTTTATTTATCTTCCCGCAACAAGCCTATGCTACAAGCGAGGATGTAGGCAACAACCACTCAAGTACTATATTACTTCTTCTATTTGCAGTTTTGCTACTCTCAGGCAAAATTGGGAGTATTTTTGAAAAGATTGGCTTGCCTGCAGTATTGGGGGAACTAACCGCTGGTATCACACTTTCTGCATTTGCTTACTTAGGAGTCAAGCCATTGCAGTTCATACCTGAACAGGAGGTCTTTAAATTCCTTGCTGAACTGGGCGCAATCATTCTACTTTTTAAAATTGGTCTTGAATCAAATATCGCCAAATTAAGCAAGGTAGGATTAAAAGCAGTTTTAGTAGCCACAACCGGAGTCGTCGCCCCATTTTTAGTTGGCACGTACTTTTTAGGACCAATTCTTTTCCCGGATGAATCATACGTTACTTACATGTTTATTGGAGCATCTCTTGTAGCCACAAGTGTTGGAATTACTGCCAGCATTTTTTCTGATTTGAAAATTCTAAAATGTGTGTCCTGCCAAACAGTCTTGGGAGCCGCAGTAATCGATGACGTACTAGGTCTTTTCGTTCTGGCAATAGTAACAGCAATAGCGGAACATGGCACAGTAGACATAAATCTTATAACATCTCTTGCTCTCAAAACATTTGGGTTTCTGGCAGGAGCCATAGTGCTTGGCAATATGATTGCAAAATCTGTTTCATACTTTTTTGCCAACATAAACACAAATGTTGGAATGAAACTAAGCATAGCTTTCTCATTTGCTTTAATTTACGCTTATGTGGCATCGCTTGCCGGGCTAGCTCCAATCATAGGCGCATTCTGCGCTGGTTTAGTGCTTGATGCTGTCCACTTCAAAAGTTTCAGTGAACCATCATTTGTAAAAGATTTAACAGCAATTAAGGGATTAAAAAGTAAAATAAAAGAAAGGGTTAATAGAATTATCGAAAAACATAGCCATACCCATGTTGAAGATTTGATAGATACTCTAGGATTTGTTTTAGTGCCTATATTTTTCGTGTTCACAGGTCTACAAATAGACTTTGGGACACTGCTTAATCCTAAGTTATATTTCTATGCTTTCATTCTTGGAATCGCGGCTATCTTAACCAAATTTATCTCCGGTTTTGTAGCGCAAGGAACATGGAATGAAAAATTTCTAGTCGGAATTTCTATGGTTCCAAGAGGTGAAGTAGGACTTATCTTTGCCTCTGTTGGCAAAAGTTTGGGCGTTTTATCCTCTGAGATATTTTCAGTAATAGTAATCGTTATTGTGTTAACCACATTTGTTGCCCCTCCATTTATTTCCTACTTTGCAAAACGTATGCAAAAAGAAGCCAGAAACTTAGTCATAACAAAAACAAAACTTTTGACCGGACTACATTAAAATCCACTAGAACAGAAAAATTTAAAAAACGCTCCATAAAAATAATTTCTGATAATTTCGGTTAAAATTTCATTTCTCATCTCAAAAAGATATCATTGCGCATAAAAACTCTCCAGTATGTCAATAGCTGAAAGAAACGGCAGTGTTCAAAATTTGTACATAGCTACCGGAATTTCTCCATCTCACCTGCAAACAAGAACAGAATTGCCTTCCGGTTGTGAAGGCATACCAAGCACATTGCATCTAATGATAGGTAAACTCGGACATACTGCCGTAATTCAACGTCTAGAAGGAACTAAAAATAAAGAAAACATACAACAAATAATAGAAAAAATAAAAAAAGGTACCAAAGATATGCAGAAAAAATAACACAAGAAAGATTCTTGGAATCACCCAATTTGGTTGCTAGTGATTATTTGACAATACTATTAAAAGCAGATTGGCAACCTGTAATTGAAAATGATCCCAATCTATGGTTTAAGTTAATCATTGAAATTAATCAATTAGCTGATGAAATTGCCAATCATATACTTTCAAAGATAGTTTACAATTCCAAAAATTAGTGCGACTTTCATTGCCGGTTTGAATATGGTTGACACTCCAACTCAAAGATCTACCGCAACCGGAATAAACGAAAGTTACAAAATTGCCTGCAAGGACAATAGAGAAGCTGGGTACTGTAGGCTAGTCATGTATCTATACCAATATAATCTTGGACAAGTTCCAAGTATAAATGAGATAAAAAATTAGATGCAACAATGCAAAAACCTTCAGAACGAGAAGCGCTCATACGAAAGTTTGAACAAACTTTAGGCATACGCATGTTTCTACTAGATAAAAAAAGCGGAGATAAAATGCGTCAAATAACTAGCATAGCAGATGGATGGTGTATTTATTACATACGATTCTCGGTCATCTCAAGCAAGTATGATAAAAGAACTGCTACATAATTTTAAAATCGCAAGAATGTCTTTGAAAAACGTTGCAGGTTGGTATAGGTCAAAAAAAATCAAAAAACTAGAAGATTCAGTGAAACTCATCTTTTTTGAAGCAAGTCTTAACATAGATTTTATTGAACTCAAATTTGAAAATGAGGCAAGAAATACAACACCAAAACATTATATTGAGCAAACTACTCATGTGGTTCCGGCTTTTCTTGAGTCTTTCACCCCATCTGTTCCTTCTGACTTCGATTTGAGATCTTGGATTAGCAGAAGCCATAACGTTCGCGGGCAACTAATAATTGTTAACTGCCAAGATATGGTGGCAAATAGACAAAATGGAAAACCAAAGAATACAACCAACTTGCCAAATCATATAGAAATTCATACTATATCAGGGGAAAATTTAGTAAGTCATGTCAACAAAATAAACGAAGAAATAGGCAAACTATATTAAACAACCAACATGATTTTTAGCTTCCTGGATCACGGTGAACAACTCAACATCACTGCCCAAACTAAATTATTATAATCATAAAGTTCATCTGGTCCGAATCAAAAAATCAACTGACAAATCAGAATAAACATATTTATGTCAGGTCAAAAAAGTCCAAATACATTAATATAACGCTGCTATCTATCTAACGTGAAAGGTCTTAATCTTGAGTACATATGAACATACTAGGGGAAGGATATACCAAAATACTAAAAAAATGACCAGCGATGTTAAACCATTTTTGAAATTTAACATCAATCAAATCTTGATATCTGCATCACCGCTCGCATACCAAAAGAAATGAAATGTTTCATTTTTTTTAACATAATTGCTGATTCGCAATACCAATCTACTTAACCCAAAAATCGGCCAGAAGTGAAAAACTTTCTAAGTGAACCAATCAATTGATGCAAAATCTAGTAGAATTACGATCTTCTATTTCAAGACAGATAATTCTTTTTAACCAAACATCATTTGAGGTATTATAAACGCTAAATCATGTACAGAAGCTTTTAAATTTCAAATAATTTTTCCTTCAAAAAAAACTGTATCTAATTTGGAACCGTTTAATTAATCTTAAAAAAATTAATTGTGACTCTAAATGGAATCAAACCCTGCTTTGCAGGATAAGAAACTGTCGTATTAGTTGACAAACAAGAACACCTTGATGAAAGGGGATTGCATCTCAAATTATACTTTACAAGAAACATTAGATATGTAAAATAGAATTGTTAACATTTAATTTATGACAACCTTAACACACAAAAAATGGATTATGTAAAGTACTCTCTTTTAATTGTATTTTTTTGCCTGTAGTCCTTTTTTTAGCAACTTTGTTTTATGGTGTGTTAGTTCTTCCTATTACGGCAAAAAATATAAGATGTTTTCAGTCATTGTCAAGATCATGCTTTCTAGGTACTCAAATTTGTATGAACTTTCCCAATCCATGTTTCCCTCCTCCACTCTGGTTCCCAAGCGAAAGTTCTTATTACCAAAAGTCAGAATTTGAAATCTTCTGAGACTCCAAGTTTCATTTCAATACAATCATAATAAGTAACCTTCTTAGGCAATTTTCTTTGATAGTAAAAATGAGAAAATCAACTGTGAACATTCACACATCTTATTCGATCAAAATGCCAATTAACAATTCAGGACTTTTGTTAGATCCAAAAGAGAAATAAACAAATTGTGTTATTATCACAAAAACTTCTTGGTAAACATTTAACGTGTCAAGATGACAAAAAAAAGAGCAAATCCAAATTTATGGAAAAATATCCTCCTATAGCCTCTAGTATATGAAAGCTGAAGATACTATCAAATTCACTGAGACAATTATTAAAATCGTTAATAATTTTAAAATTTCAAAACAGCATATTCACATTCCCAGACCCCTCGTTTTTACTACCACCAACCCAAATCATCCAACTTAGTCAATAGCTACAAAACTTTCCAAACTCATTACATTCTTGAGATAATTTGTATGTATTTTTATATACATCAAATCTAAACTTTTGCTATAAAAAAATATGTCATAGAAAGTAGCAACATTCCTTCAAATCCAAAAACCGTGTAAGTAAGAGACTTAACAAAAGTGATTGAAGACTCGGTTAAATATTGAAAAATATATAAAAAGCAAAGAGGAAAAGCCAGTAGATTCCATAAATGAATTAATACTCGCAAAGTTTAATGAAATTAACCAAGCCGCCATTTTAGTAATTAATCAATGGCGATTAGGACAAAAAGAATCCTTGATAAGGTGAATGTGAACGGAACGCTTGATATTGTCACCAAATTTGATATTGCAATCGAGAATATTACAAACGAAATATTTTCTGATATAGACCCTGTTTTTGGCAAAGAAAGCTTCAAAGACGACTTTTTTAATGGAAAGGTCATTATGTATTGTCATCGATCCAATTGACGGAACTAAAGAATTTATTAAAGGTAAAAACGAATGGAGTACATTCATCTGTGCTGTTCAAAATGGAAAACCCACAATCGCTTCAATCTTAATGCCCGATAAACACCAGCACTTTACTGCCATTAAAGGTAAAGGAGTAAGATTAAATAGGGCTGCCCTATAGCCAAATAATCCTGCAAAAAAAAGAATAGCTGTGAGCCTTCGTTAAATTAAAAACACACGAGTTTTTGAATATATTAGAACTGGATTTGTTCCACTTGAAGTTTCTGTTTTAACTCCAAAGATCTGCGCTCTACTGCGAGGAGATGTACATTCTGCAGTGTGATTTGCACAGCAGGGGCAGTCAGTAGCGCTTTGGGATTACGCGGTGGGAATTCTGCTTGTTCAAAAATCCGGAGGAAAAATGACTTCCTTATGTGGAAATAATCTACCTTTTAATGGAAAAGATATTACTCACAAAAGAGGGTGGCTACCTCAATAAAGATAGACCATGACCAGTTATTGACCTGCGTGGGTAGTGTAGATAACCTAGAATAAGTCTATGAATAAGAAGGTACAGAAATGGTACGAACTCTCAAGAAAAATTGCTTTTGAAAAATATAGTCGAAATATCGAGAGAGTGATGTTTAGGCTCCCAGATGGAAAAGAAACTGATTTTTATATTAAAAAGGAAGACCCTGCTGCCGTAGTTTTGGCCATGACCAGAGACAATAAAGTTATTGTTGCCAAGCAATATCGTCAAGGTCCAAAAGAAATCCTACTAGAATTACCACGTGATTTGTTGATCCAAACGAAAAACCAGAAAAAACAATGGAACGAGAACTACTTGAAGAAACAGGTTACAAGGTAACAGTACAACTCGTGACTACTTGTTTTGATGATGCTTATTCAACCATGAGAAGATATTGTTTTGTTGCAACTGACTGTGAAAAAGTCAGCGAGTCAAAGGCTGAAGAGCATGAATTTATTGAATTAAAATTATTGTCACTTGAAAACTTTAGAAAACTTTTAAGAAGTAGCAAAAACCGATGTTACAGAATCACCAAAATCTCAGCCAATAAAAACAATCAAAAACTATCTTTTACACATTCTCCAAATAGGAACAGTAGAAGAATGACAAGAACTTCTCTCTCGCATCAAAACAAAGTTTATTTTGACTAATAAAATGATAATTATTCAGGAATAACAACATCTACAGAGGTAATTATTCTTCTCGTGACCAAAATGGTCAATGTACCACTATGTTAATACGAATTACAGGATCAAAAGCACAATCTAAACCTTATGACATTTGTGACGCTACAGGGAATCGAACCCTGCTTTGCAGGATGAGAACCTGCCGTCCTAGCCGATAGACGATAGCGCCTTTATAAAAAAACTATTGTATTTTAACACTTCACTTTACAAAAAACATTTTTAATGTACAAAACAAAAATAATTCAATTAATATGAAAGTTGAAGCCAATCAAGAACAAAAAAAATAAATCCTTTTTAAAGTATTTCATTTTAATTGCGATTATTTTGCCTATGTTTATTTTTTGGGGTAGCATATACTCTACGGCAAATTTGTTCATTCAATTACAACAAAAGACATAAAATGCTTTCGGGCAATATCAAAATCTTGTTTTCTAGGAACACCAATTTGCATGAATCTCCCTAACCCCTGCTTTGCGTCACTACTTTTCTCCAATTTACTATTAAAATTACTATTAAAATTTTGGAAATAATCTTTAAATAACTAAACATTTATCAAAGGTAAATTTTTGAAAATTTTTTTGTTTTTACTTCTTGTTAAGCACTAGCAATCGCAGAGAATTTATTAGGCAATTCTTCGGATTTTTCAATTTTTGGCTTTGGCATTTTGCAAAGAGCAATTTTAAGGACTTCTTGAATTTGTGATGCAAAAACAAAATTTAAGTCATTTCTAACATTTTCAGGAATTTCTTCCATATCCTTCTCATTTTCTTTCGGCAAAATTATAGTTTTAAGTCCTGCCCTATGTCCCGCAATAACCTTTTCTTTTACACCACCAATTTCCAAAACTCTGCCACGCAAAGTCACTTCACCAGTCATACCCACACTACTTCTGACAGGAATTTTTGTAAGCGCAGATACCAAAGCCGTAGTTATTGCAATGCCTGCGGACGGACCATCTTTAGGCACTGCTCCTTCAGGAACATGAATATGCACATCAATACCTTTGGCAAAATGCCTATCAAGACCTAATTCTTGCCAGTGAGATCTAGACCAAGTAAATGCAGCTTTTGCAGATTCTTTCATAACATCGCCAAGTTGCCCGGTAAGCACTAACTGTCCACGACCGGGCATCAAAGCAACCTCAACAAAAAGAATCTCTCCACCAGCCGCAGTTACAGCAAGACCTGTGGCCATTCCTACTTCTTCTTTCTTTTCAGCCAGTTGATTCGAATACTTTTGAGGCCCTAAGTATTTTCTAACATCAGCAACCTTAATCAATGTTGGATATTCTTTATTCTCAGCAACACATCTCGCTATTTTTCTACAAATAGTTGCCAAACTACGTTCTAAATTTCTAACTCCTGCTTCTTTAGTATACCTGTTAATAATTTCATTTAAAGCTTGCTTTGACAATCTTAAATTTTTGTTTGCTAAACCATGAGCCTTAACTTGCTTACTCCACAAGAAATTTTTAGCAATATGAAATTTTTCATCTTGTGTGTAACCAGCAAACCTTATCACTTCCATTCTGTCACGAAGGGCTGGTGGTATATCTTCCAAAACATTTCCAGTTGCTATAAACATCACTTGTGAGAGATCAAAAGGAACTTCCAAATAATGATCAGAAAATTCTTTGTTCTGCTCTGGATCAAGAGCTTCTAAAAGAGCCGAAGAAGGATCACCTCGAAAATCATTGCCTAGTTTATCTATTTCATCAAGCATAAACACAGGATTTTTTGTGCCAGCATTTTTTATTCCCTGTATAATTCTACCTGGTAAAGCTCCAACATAGGTTCTCCTATGTCCTCTAATCTCTGCTTCATCTCTAACACCTCCCAAAGAAATCCTTACAAATTCGCGATTTAATGCCTTGGCTATAGACTTGCCAATAGATGTCTTACCTACACCGGGAGGTCCAATAAAACACAAAATAGTAGGATGGTAATCTTTATCAGAATCTTTTTTTGAATTTGAGCTTGTAGAAGATTTGCCTTTTTCAGACACTTCAGTAGATTTTACTTTCATAACAGATAAATATTCCAAAATTCGCTCTTTAACTTTCTCTATACCATAATGCTCTTTATCTAAAACTTTGGCGGCATTGGCAATTGAGACACGGCTCTCAGAAAACTTATTCCATGGCATATCAGTTAACCAATCTAAATAATTTCTTATGTAACCTCCTTCAGGATTATGTGGAGACAATTGAGAAAGCTTTTTAAGTTCCTTTTCAGCTTTATCACGAACATTTTTAGGCATTCTTGATTCCTTAATTTTTCTTCTATACTCTTTCAACTCTTCAGAAATTATATTTTCATCATCAACTTCGCCCAATTCTTGCTCTATAGTTTTTTTCTTTTCTCGAAGCATTGCTTTTCTCATTTGTTCTTCAAATCTCTTTTGCGTCTTATCAGATATGTTTTTTTCCAGTTCTAAAACGTTTACTTCATGAGAAAGAGCTTCATAAACCACTTCAAGTCTCTTTTTCAAAGGTATAATTTCTAAAATTTCCTGCTTCTTTTTAGCAGATATATCAAGTAAAGATGCAACTTGATCTGCAAGATCACTAGGATTTATTTGATCAGAAATTAAACGCATGACCGAAACAAGCTCTGCTTGTTTGCCAAGATTGATAGCCTTTTTGAAAAGTTCAGAAATTTTGTTAGTTAACGCTTCAACATCTAACTTATACTGATTGCTTAATTCTTCTTCCTGAATTTCTTCAACAATTCCAAGCAAATAAGGTTCTGTAGAAACAATTTCTTTTAAAAATATCCTTTTCTGACCTTTAACAAGAGCTACAACTTCATTTTCTGTTGACATCATTTGAGAAATTATTGCCAAAGTTCCAACTTTATTAAGATCATTATAGTTAGGATCTACAGTACGAGAATCAATTTGAGTAAAAATACCAACTACCTTGTCTTGATTAAAAGCAAAGCTCATTGCTTCTATACTCTTTTTACGACCAAAATTAAGAGCCAAATCAGTACTTGGAAAAAGCACAGAACCACGAATTGCAACTATCGGCAGTTTTCTTATTGTTTTTTCTTCTTTTATGTTATCTTTTTGTAATTCATTCATAAAATAGCTTTAGCAGTCTAGAACATCTTTTGCTAATTGTCAAGTTTGTCAACTAATTCTTAGTAATATTCTAATCTTATTTGCAAGATACCCAACCAATACACCACCAGCAACATCCCCTAAAAAATGAACATTACTAACAATTCTTCCAATACCTACAAACATTGCGCAAATAAAAAACCAAAAAGCATATTTTTTATAATAAGAATTTAAAGAAAATGCTAAAGCAAAAGCAACTGCAGCATGAGTTGACGGGAAAGAAGAATCTTTAGGGAAAGTCAAAGTAATCGGAGATAAATTATATAATTCGAAAGGTC
Source organism: Patescibacteria group bacterium (assembly GCA_026416845.1). Classification (GTDB taxonomy): domain Bacteria; phylum Patescibacteriota; class Microgenomatia; order UBA8517; family UBA8517; genus JANWVB01. Next base: position 25,958 of record JAOAEL010000007.1, on the reverse strand, counting down.
GCGCATAAGGGAAAAAACTTTTAATCAATTGAGATATAAACACAGCAATTAAAATAGTAAAAAAAATTGCAACTAATACCTTATGTTGTCTTCTTTTGGAAAAAAACCACAAAATTATTGCACACAAAATCATAATCCAAATCAAAAAACTGGCAATAAAAAGTATCAAGTTATAAGTTATATCATGCATAAAAGATACTCAAAAAAATTAAGCCATTTATAACAAATTATAAATCTTGCTAGTCGTGTATTACAATTCTTGTGCCCGGATTTTCTTTTGTAGCTCGTGCAACATTCTTCCCAGGTGGCAAAACAGGATCAACCCATTCATACAACTGCTTTGCTATAGGAATTGGTAGATTTACACAACCATGACTCCTGGGCCTACCAAAATCATTATGCCAATAAGCTCCATGCAAACCGTAACCTTTGCGAGCGGGGACATTCTCATTGGCAAAATACATAACATAGGGAACATTGGGCAAATAATAGTAATTTCTTCCTGAACCTCCTTCCATTTTAGCGGATCTTAACTTAATCCAAACCCTAAACTCCCCTTTAGGTGTGGGAGTGCGGGGCAAACCTGACGATATCTTGGTTTCCAAAACTTTTTTATCACCCTCCCAAGCAATTAAAGTTTGATCTGACAAATCGACCTGAACCCACTTTGCGTCACTATTTACACCCATCACATTAGAGATGTTAGAATTTTCACCAGCTAAGTAATCTAGCAAATAAGACGGGTAAGAAAATCTTCGACCCTCAAAATAGGCAAACTTATCAAAAGTGTTAATTTCGCCTGTATAAGAATTTGTATCGCACGATAGTAAATCATCCTGCCCCACAAGAATTTGCTCTTTGTACTTTGTAGAACTGTTTATTAAAGTTGGGACAACAGAAATGATAAATAAACTACATACTAAAATTAACAAAAAAAACTTTTTGTCAAACATTAATTTAAATATACATACCTAATTTTGTTTTATCAATTATTTGGGTTTATACTCGAAGCATGGGAATCAAACATTCAACCATAAAAAGTTTTGGATACGCGTTTGAAGGCATCAAAACAGCAATGAAAAATGAACCAAACTTTAGAATTCATTTAGCTATCGCCTTAATAATTTTATCGGTTGGTTTCTTTTTCAATCTTTCAGCTATCGAATGGATAATACTTGCATTCACAATCTTTTACGTTATCACAATGGAGCTGCTAAATACTGTCATCGAAGCAGTTGTAGATCTGATCAGTCCAAAATACAATCCTCAAGCAAAAATTGCCAAAGATGTGGCAGCCGCTGGAGTTTTGGTAGCCTCGATTCTTTCCGTAATAGTGGGGTTAATTTTGTTCACGCCTAAAATAGCAAATCTTGTTAGATAAAAATTAACATCATACCCAAAATCAAAGTATAAAAACCAAACCACTTAAATTTTGAACTTAGAAGAGTTTTGATGGTAAAACTTATAGAAAAATACCCAACAACCATAGCCACAAAAAACCCGACAAAATAAGCAAAAATGTCTGATTTGGGTACAGATCCCACATGAGATTTTAGTTGAAGAACAGACGCTCCCAAAATTGCCGGAATAGATAACAAAAAAGAAAACTCAGCGGCTTTGGACTTTTCTATTCCCAAAATTCTTGAAGCAAAAATGGTAGCACCAGACCTTGATATAGCAGGCAAGATTGAAACAGCCTGAGCAATGCCAATTAATACTGAATTCGTTGCTGTAACTTTCTTATCATCATGTTTTGCATGATCCACCCAAAAACACATCAAAGCAGTAAGAATAAATTGCATCCCAATCGAAAAATTGCTTGCTTTAAAACTATTCTCCAAAAACTCTTGCAAGAAAAATCCGGCAAGAATTGACGGCGCAGTGCCTAATCCTAATAAAAATATATCTCTTTTGCTGATTGATAAAATTCTTTGTCTAAAAAAATAAATCACAGCAAACAATGTCCCCACATGAACAGTAACATCAAAAAGTATCCCGGGTTGGGAAAAATTAGGCATTAAATTCTGAACAATAACCAAATGCCCAGAGGAAGAAATTGGCAAAAATTCAGTAACACCCTGAATAATACCCAAAATAATTGCTTGTGTTATGTCCATTATGAAAAAGTTTAAAAATTAGATCTTATTTTCGTGAAAAACAAAATTAGCCTTAAATTTTATCCATAAAAATTAAATTTCCAACCTAACAAAACCTTGCCAATTCTCGGGTTTGATATTTTCCAACTTGTCCGCTTCATAAACAGAATATTTGCCAATTTTTGTTCGTCTAAGTTCGTTGAGATACGCTCCACATCCAAGCATATCACCAATATCATTTGCAAGCGATCTTATGTATGTCCCACTTGAAACTTTCAAAAGCAACTTTAGTTTAGGATAATTATAATCAAGCAAATCAATTGAATGAACCATAACATCTCTTGGTTCTAGCATAAAACTTTCGCCTTTTCTAGCCAATTCATAAGCTTTTCTACCCTGAATTTTTATTGCTGAAAATTTTGGCGGTATTTGTTTTTGTCTGCCAATCTTCTTCTCAAGTACTAGTTTAACCTGATCTGAACTAGGAACCAAGCTATTAACACGAATCACAGCGCCTTCTGCATCAAAAGTGTCTCTAGTTTCACCTAAAATTATCTCTGCTTCATATTCTTTGGAGACTTGACTTGCGAAATATCCAAGCTTTTTTGTAAACTCCCTGCCAATTCCAACTATTAGAAGTCCTGTAGCGTTTGGATCCAAAGTGCCAGCATGACCAATTTTTTTCACACCAGTTATCTTTCTTAAAATATTAATAACATCGTGAGAAGTTAAATTTTTTGGTTTATCAATTAACAAGTATCCTTGCGTCGCCATATTCAAAGCAAAAAATTTTAGGATAAATCACCAAGCTAATTTTTTGACAAAAAGCTCACAATCAATAAGCAGAAAAGATTTATAAGCAAAGGATAAACCAATAAATGCACAAAAAAATAAATATTCTGGAACATTTGATCCAAAAATTGATAAATTTCAACATCAAAATATCTCAAAATAAAATACAAAATTACAACAACAAAAAGCAAAAATATATAAAACTTCCAACTTCCTGCCAAATCTTTATCGCTTAAAAACATAGTATTTGATATCACAAAAATTAAAAAAACAAATACAGCATATGACCAAAACGACAGCGAATCACGATAATTAGTCAAGAAAAAACCCAAAATGCTTAGTATCGCTATTCCAAAAAAAAGCGGTGCTACACCAACTATAAATCGTCTTATAAAATCCGTTTTTTGAAGACTTACACTTCCCAAAACTATTTTTGATTCGGCAAAAACGGGAAATAAGTTAAATTTTTCAACTCTCACTCCCAAAAGCTTTGCCATTACAAAATGAGACAATTCATGCAAAAACGTCCCAGGCAAAAAGAAAACGGCAAATACAAAAAAACGAATTTTTCTAAATTTGGAATTTTGTTTTGAACTTAAAAGCAATTTCAGAATTTGCTTAGAAATCAAATACAGAAAAACAATCTGGACAAACAATAAAAAGGCATAGAGCATTTGCAGATTTGATTATATATAATTTTCCAATTTTATTTTTTTTCTAAAAGAAATATTATAAATCATGCATATGTTTAAAAAGCTGTCAAGTTTAAGAGCTTTGCTCTCTGCAAATCTTAGCAATCTTTTAATAATTGTAATAATTGCAATTTTTTTGCCTCTTTTATATGCATTATATGCAGTTTACAACTCGAATCTAGAAATTAAGTCGCTCAATTCAAGATTAGAATCGCTTGCTTCAGAAAAAAATCAATATCTAAGCGAGTTGCAAAAAACACAAAAAGAACTTGAAGATTTTAGCGCCCAAGATCAGGTAAAAATAAACCAAGAGCTTGCAGAAGAGATAAAAAATATCCAAAAAACATACAATAGCTTAGTTGATACTTATGAAAGTTTGCTGGATTTGAAAGAAAAAACCAACAAAACCAAAGTGCTGGATGAAACTTTCGCAAAAGCTATAAGCGATCTCTCAAAAAAAGACTACGAGTCAGCAACTCAAAAGATAAATGAGCTTAATAAAAAAATCAAAGAAGAAGAAACAAAACTGGCATCAAACTTAAGCATTCCAACAAATGTGCCTCAAAACAACACCCCACCAGCTTCTGGATATTCAAGACAACAAGTTAACACTGACATAGGATCTTTTATGGTAAGCCTAATAGCTGCTGATATTTCTACCACCAGAGTTATTGTCGATACCGCAAGCGATAGTGACTGCGCCAACAATTGTCCTGTTCTTCCTTTGTCAACTTATGTATCAAGAAACGGAGGATTCGCTGGTATAAACGGCACCTATTTTTGCCCTGCAACATATCCTTCATGTGCAAATAAAACAAATTCTTTTGACCTTTTGGTAATGAATAAAAATAAGCATTATTTCAATTCTTCAAACAATGTATACAGCAATAATCCGGCTGTCATATTTGGCAATGGATATATCAGATTTGTTTCCTCTGCATCGCAATGGGGAAGAGACACAAGCGTTGATGGCGTTATATCAAATTATCCATTGCTTCTAGAAAACGGCAATATCCGCTTTGGTGGGGATGACGACCCTAAAAAAGGCAGTAAAGGAAATAGAAGTTTTGTGGCAAACAAAGGAAATATTGTTTTTATTGGAGTAGTTCACAATGCAACTGTGGTAGAATCTGCGCGAGTTCTTAAAGCTCTTGGAATGGAAAACGCTATGAACCTCGATTCAGGCGGATCAACTGCCCTTTGGAGCGGAGGATACAAAGTTGGGCCCGGCAGAGACATACCAAATGCAATAATCTTCACAAGAAGGTAATATAAACTCAAGCAATTTTATTTAATCAGAAAATATTTGATAAAAACCATGCAAGTTTTGCAAGAAAGAGCAAGAAAACTAAACAAATCAGATATAAACAAAAATGGCTCAAAAGTATACTACTGGATGAGCCGTGATCAAAGAGTAAATAAAAACTGGGCACTGCTTTTTGCACAACAAAAAGCGATAGAAACAAATTCAACCTTGGAAGTTTTTTTTGTATTTTACGATAAACAACCCAAAACTCACCCAAGAAACATAAAATTTATGCTTGAAGGACTAAAGGAAGTTGAGAGTAATTTGTCCAAACTACACATTCCCTTTAACTTCATCTTTGGAAATGCAATATCTGAAGTGACTAAAATTGCCAACAACAAAGATACCACTTGCATTGTCATAGATTTCTCTCCATCTAAATATAAAAGAAGAAAAATTGAAAAAATTCTTTCTAAAATCAATATTGCTTTCTACGAAGTTGACGCACACAACATAGTGCCATGCTGGATAGCTTCAGCCAAACAAGAATTTTCCGCCAAGACATTCAGACCTAAAATTACCAAACTACTAAGCAAATTTTTGACAACCTTTCCAGAAGTTAAAAAGCAAAACAAACCAAATTTAATAAAAAGAATAAATTGGGACTATTACCTTGGAAAATTAAAAATAGAAAAACTAAAAAGCGCAATACCAATCAAACCCGGAGAAAGTGAAGCAGTAAAAAAAATGTTTGAATTTATTAACCATAAACTTGACAATTACAAAAGAAACAGAAATGACCCTACTAAAAACGCCTTGTCTGGGCTATCCGCATATTTGCATTTTGGACATATTTGCTCGCAACAGGTAGTTTTGGAAATTAAAAAAAGAAAAGAAGATGAAAATACTCAAACTTTTCTCGAAGAAATCATCGTAAGGAAGGAACTCTCAGATAATTACTGCTACTATAATAAAAACTACGACAACATAAATGGAATTCCAAACTGGGCAAAAAAAGAACTTATAGCTCATTTGAAAGACAAAAGAGAACATATTTATTCTCTATCCGAATTGGAAAAATCAAAAACCCATGATAATCTCTGGAACGCGGCAAACACAGAAATGGTAATACTTGGCAAAATGCACGGATATCTCAGAATGTACTGGGCAAAAAAGATACTTGAATGGACCAAAAGCCCCGAAGAAGCAGTAAAAATCGCAATATACTTGAATGATAAATATGAACTTGATGGCAGAGATCCAAATGGGTATGTCGGAATTTTATGGTCAATTGGCGGGCTTCATGACAGACCTTTTTTCACAAGACCAGTAATTGGTAAAATAAGAGCAATGACTAAAACAGGTTTAGAGAAAAAATTTAATATCAAAGCTTACCTCCAACAAATTTCAAATTTAAGACAAGCAAGCTTGTCTTTAAAAAAACAAAAATAAACACAAATTTTTATTCACTAATCTTTAAAAAAATGAACCTGCAACAAAAAATTTTCAAAAATGGAAGTATAATTTATTATTATTCAAGTTTATTCTTTCCAAAAGAAGTTAAAAAAGAAGTGTTTACCTTGTATGCTTATGTCAGGACCGCTGATAATTTTGTGGATGTCATACCACAAAAAAAAGAAGATTTTTACAATTTTAAAAAATTAACCAAACAAGCATTTAGAGAAAAAACACATACTGGTAACATAATAATAGATGACTGCGCGGCGCTTTTTAATAAAAGAAAAATTCCTCAAGAATTAATTTTCAGTTTTTTATCCGCAATGGAAAAAGATTTAAGTAAAAAAGAGTATGAAAATTTTTCAGAACTTGATCAGTATATCTATGGATCTGCAAATGTCATTGGGGTGATGATGGCTTATATTCTTGACTTGCCCAAAGAATCTTTTCCTTACGCAGAATTACTAGGCAAAGCTATGCAATACGCAAATTTCATAAGAGATATCAACGAAGATATTTTACTGGGAAGAATATATATACCAAAATCAGAACTTATCAAACACAATTTAACAAACAAGGATTATCTAGAGCACCAAAATTCAGAGAAAATGTCAGCCTTAATCAGATCCCAAATACAAATTTACTACAAAATTCAAAACGAAGCCGAAAATGGTTTTAGATACATACCCAAAAAGTACAGAATTCCTATTCAAACTGCATCAAATCTTTACAAATGGACAATAAATAAAATATACAAAAACCCAATGATCGTCTTTGAGAAAAAGGTAAAACCATCGCCTTACCGCGTCATAAAAGAAGCATTATCTGTATGGATATCACTTCTATAAAAACAGTATTCAAAATCTCAAGACCTCTTTTTTGGATTTACCTAGCAGGACCTTTTTTGGTAGGCTATACAGCCGGAATTACAAATTTGGAAAAATTTTATTCATTGAATTTTTTTTACGGCTTGGCTTATTTTTTAGTGCCGGCAAACTTATTCCTCTACGGAATAAATGATCTCTCAGACAAAGATACAGATAAATACAATCCTAAAAAAACTAACAAGGAAAATAAATATAAATTCAATCAATTAAATCTATATTTGATATCAATATTTCTTTCACTTTTAATGTCAATACCCTTATTCTTAATTGGGAATAAACTTTCAAGTCTAATCTTGCTTGCTTTTTTTGTTCTTGGTTTTTTTTACAGTGTGCACCCAATTAGATTTAAATCAAAACCAATTTTGGATTTTATGTCTAATTGTCTATATGCAATGCCAGGATTATATGGTTATGTTTTAACAACTAATAAGATACCTGATTTAAGCTACATTATCGCTTCATTTGTTTGGTGCTTTTCAATGCACTTATTCTCAGCAATACCAGATATCAGACCAGACACAAAAGCAGGATTGCAAACAAGCGCGGTAAAATTGGGAGAACACAAAAGTTTGTTACTCTGTAGTTTTTTTTGGTTCGTCACCACAACAATACTAATTTACAAAAGTATTTTATTTATACCATCAATAATCTATCCAATAATCCCAATTTATATTCTTTTAAAAAAGTCAAACATTTCAAAGATATACTGGATGTTCCCGTTCTTGAATTTTTTTGTTGGCGGTTACTTGTTTTTTCTGACACTACACCTAAAAGGCATAAGTTTTTTTAATTAAATGAGCGGTAAAACAATAGGGATAGTCATACCAACTCTAAACGAAGAAGATCACATAGGATTATTGCTTAGCGATTTAGAAAATCAAACTATAAAGGCGAATGAAATTCTGATTGTTGATGGAAAATCATCTGATAAAACCAGAGAGATAGTGAAAAAATACAAAAATGTCAAATTAATTAAGTCAAAAAGAGGAGTAGGACATCAAAGACACTTCGGTGCTCAAAGATTAACAAGCGACATATTAGTCTTCTTAGACGCTGATACCAGAGTAAAACCTAATTTCATAGAGAAAATATTTTTTTATTTTGGAAAACACAATCCTGACATAGCATGCGCGTATTATCTGCCATCTTCAAAAAATATACCAATATGGATAGTTTACCTTTTCTTTAATTTAATTTTTTTTATTTTTCAGAAAATAAAACCTTCAGGAGCAGGAGCGTTTATAGTTGTCAAAAGGGATCATTACCATAAAACGGGAGGATTCGAAAGCAAACACACCTACGATGACATACACTTCATAAGAAAAGCCGCAAAAACAGGAAAGTTTATAATAATGCCTTTTTGTGTTTTTGTTTCAGATAGAAGATTCAAAAAAGATGGAATAATAAAAACAACTTTTCTATATCTATTGTTATCATTCTTTTTCCTTTTTGAAGCCTTCGATCAGGCAAATAAAATAAAATACAATTTTGGACATTATAAACAAAAAGCAGATAAAAAATTATAAACCAAACTCTTCAAACACATTCATTGCCATTTCATACTGGCCTTTAAAATTAAAATATCTTTTTATCTCATCTTTTTTTACCCACTTTATTTGTCTCAATTCTTTAGAATTAATCCTGATATCAAACTTTTCGCCTGTAAATTCCACCAAAAATTGGATTTGTTCCTGCCCGCGGTAATATCTTTTTCGTTTTCTATATTGTTTTTGTACCATTTCATTAGACCATTCATACCTATTTAGAATTGCTGACCTTTTCTTTATGATAAACTTGTCTGTTCCTAATTCTTCGTCAAGCTCTCTCAATAAAGCGTTTTCGGGAGACTCTCCATCTTCAATACCGCCACCAGGAAACCTCCAATCATTTACACCATAAGCAACCATTTGAACTATCAAAATCTCGTTTTCTTTATTTGTTATCACACCGATAACCCCTTGTCTGTAAGGCAAATTTTTTATATTCATAAATTTATAACAAAAAGATATTTTTTTGACTTCTAACAATGTACTACTTGGCATAGTATTTGTAAAATACCAATCATAATGAGACTAACAAATGATTTAAGAGAAAAAATAATTGGTGAAATAGATAAAAATTACGAATATGAAGGGGAGATAGAAGGCATAAAACTTCATTTGAATGAACATACCTATGTGCCTCATCCAACAACAGTTGAATTAATACAAATTGCCTCAGGTATAATAAAAAGAAACTCAAACATAAAAACCGTCGCAGATCCGGGAACTGGATCTGGATTTATCGCAATCTTTTTGGCTAAAAAATTCCCAGATATAAAATTTCTTGCCAGTGACTATTCGACAAAAATACTTAAAATTGCACAGCTTAACGCTGTGGAAAATAATTGTTTGAATATAAAATTTGTTAGAAACCATCACTCAAGTTGGCTACATGAATTCAGCGCCAGCAAAGTGGATTTTTTTGTCATAAATCCTCCTTACATAAGCCGAATTTTGTATAAAAAAGACAGTTTCATAAAAGAAAATCCACTCATACTAAAAGAGCCTAAACAAGCAATTGTTACCTCAGACAATTATGGACTTAAACCAATAGAGGATATAATAAAACACATTCCAATAATTAAACCAAAGTTTGTTTTAATCCAATGTAACAACGATAACTTATACTTAATCAAAAAAATTACAGGAAAAGTTGGTAATTCGACAATATTAACAAACTCTCAAGGAATCCCAAGGTTTATTTTGATAGAAAGAAAAAGTACTGAGATTTAAAATTTAAATCTTTTCAGACATTAACTTAAATTTTTCATAAACGTCACAAAAACTAAAATTGTTTTCAGATCAAAACATTGTGATATATTGATTTTCGATGGACAAAAAAGGTCAATTAGATAAATTTACAACTCCAATGATGAAGCAATATGCTTCGATCAAAAAAAAATACAAAGATTGTTTACTTTTCTTCAGACTAGGCGATTTTTACGAATTGTTTTTAGACGATGCCCAAATAGGCGCTCAAGTTCTTGACATAGCCCTTACCTCAAGGCCAAAAGGCAAAGACGGTCGAATTCCTATGGCTGGAGTGCCATATCACGCAGTTGATGCGTATTTGGCAAAATTAATAAAGGCTGGATATAAAGTCGCAATTTGCGAACAAGTAAGCGAACCCAATAAATACGGCATTGTTGAAAGAGATGTCGTAAGAATCGTAACACCAGGAACCCTTTTTGACGAAAAGTCCTTAGATCGCAAACAAAATAATTATTTAATAAGCATTGATTACGACAACTTGTATTACTCTATATCAATAGCAGATATCTCTACTGGCTATCTGGCAACCTGTCAAAATACATACACAGAAATTAATCAAGAATTAATTGACCAACTAATCAAAATTCAGCCTTCAGAATGTATCTTGCCAGAAAGACTATACAATAATCCAAACCTACTAAAAACTCTTAAAGCAATCAGAAATTTAGCAATATACCCCTATAATGATTGGGAAAGATACGCTAATAAAGAAACCTTGCTTGCGCAATTCGCGGTAAAAACATTAGACGGATTTGGCATAGAAAATCTTATTCTTTCTCAAAAAACCTGCGGCGCTTTAATTGGTTATTTGCAAAATACTCAAAAAGGAAAATTAAAACACATAAAAAAAATAAAAGTGCTCGAATCCGAAGAATACGTTTCACTTGATAAATCGACAATAATTAACTTAGAGCTTTTTTCAACAATACGAGAACGAGAAACATCCGGAACACTTTTATCAACCATTGATAAAACCAACACAGCAATGGGCGGACGAATGCTGAAAAATTGGTTGGCAAATCCACTAAGAAAAAGACAACAAATTTTAGAAAGACTTGATGGAGTGGAAGAGCTAATTAAAAACCATAAAGAAAGAGAGTCTATAAGAAATTTGTTAACAGAAATACCAGATATTGAAAGAATCTTGTCTCGTTTGTCAGTAGGAATTGGAAACGCCAGAGATTTAATAACATTAAAAAACGCGCTTGCAAAAATTATAAAAATTAAACATTTATTAGTTAAAATTGACACCAAAATAATTCAAGACATTCAAAAAGAAATTTCAACCAAAATCACTTTTCTTGTCAAATATATAGATGATTACATACTCCCTGATCCTCCTTTCTCTGTGAAAGAAGGGGGAATAATACGAGAAAATGTCGATGAAAAAATTGACATGTTGCGCAGGCTTATTAATGGGGGACAAGAATGGCTGGCTTCGCTAGAAAAAAAAGAGAAAGAGAGAACAAAAATTTCTTCGCTAAAAGTCAGATACAACAAAGTATTTGGTTATTATATAGAAGTCAGCAAATCAAACATAAAAAACGTGCCTCAAAATTACATAAGAAAACAAACTTTAGTAAATGGCGAAAGATTTATCACACCTGAACTAAAAGAGTGGGAATCAAAAATTTTAGTAGCCGAAGAGGAACTGAAACAAAAAGAATATGAAATATATAATGAAGTTTTGCAAAATGTAATAAAACAATCTTTGCTTATACAAAAAGCGGCAAATGCAATAGCAACACTTGACTGTTTGGTTGGATTTGCGGATTTGTCTGAAAGGCAAAACTACGTGAAACCTCAACTTCTATACTCAGGAGAAATAGTTATAAAAGAAGGCAGACATCCAGTAGTTGAAAACTCGCTCCCTCAAAAAGCATTTATACCAAATTCCATAACTATGGATAACATCAAACAACCATTAATAATAATCACTGGACCAAACATGGCAGGAAAATCAGTTTTTATTCGCCAAATTGCTATTATTGTACTTCTTGCCCATATAGGATGTTTTGTACCTGCATCAAAAGCAAGAGTAAGTATTGTCGACAAAATATTTGTTAGATCCGGAGCGTCAGATATGATTGCTGATGGGCTATCAACTTTCATGGTTGAGATGGTAGAAACAGCCTTTATTCTAAACAACGCTACCAGTCAAAGCTTAATTGTAATGGATGAGATAGGAAGAGGCACAAGCACATATGACGGAATAAGCATAGCCCAATCAATTGCCGAATATTTAATCAAAAATTTTACCCCAACTCCAAAAACTTTATTTGCAACTCATTATCATGAACTTCAAAAATTGGAAGAAATTTATCCTAACAAAGTAAGCAATTACCACATGGAGGTTATTGAAAACGAAAATCTGCCGATTTTTTTATATAAACTAAAACCGGGTGGCGCCTCTCACAGTTTTGGAATAGCGGTAGCCAAGCTTGCAGGAGTCCCGGAAAGTGTCATAATAAATGCTCAAAAAAATTTGGAATCTCTCGAAAAAAATAAACAAGAAGATAAAAAAGAAAAAGATCAAATCAATCTTAAAAGTGAAAAATCAACAAATAAAGAAATTATCAATTTAATTAGAAACATTAATATCAATCAACTAACACCAATTAAAGCCTTAAATTTTCTTGCTCAAATAAAAGAGAAGTATGCCAAAGATTAAAATATTGCCAGAATCAGTAGTGTCAAGAATCGCGGCCGGAGAAGTTATCGAAAGGCCTTCATATGTAATAAAAGAATTAATTGAGAATTCAATAGACGCTTTGTCCACACAAATAGATGTTGAAATTGAAGATAGCGGACTTGCTTTAATAAGAGTTGTCGATAATGGAATTGGCATGAGCAAAGAAGACTTGCTTTTATCTATCAAACCACATGCCACAAGCAAAATACACAAACTGGAAGATCTAACAAATATAAAAACACTTGGATTTAGGGGTGAAGCTTTAACAAGTATAGCTAATGTTTCTAATCTATCAATAGAATCAAAAAGAGAGAAAGACAAATTCGGACATAGACTAGTAAAAATTTGCGAAGATATAAATATAGAACCAATAGCGTTGAAAGAAGGAACAAAAGTAGATGTGAGACAACTATTTGATAATGTGCCAACAAGAAAAAAATTTCTTAGTTCAAAAAAGACAGAACTAAAACATATAATCGACACTTTTATTGATTTTGTGCTAGGCACGCAAAACATTGGCTTTACTTTGAGAAGCGACAGCAAACTAATTTATGAAATACTCAAAAAACAAACTATAGAAGAAAAAATTGAAAATGTATTTGGCCAAGAAATCTTACAAAACCTTTTGCATATAAATTACAAAGGCAGTTATTTATCCATAGAAGGCTTTTTGGCACATCCACAAATATCTTTCACAACAACAAACAAAATTTTCACCTATTTAAACAATCGAAGAATATACAATTCTCTTATTAATTCCGCAATAAAAGAAGGTTATGAAAATTTACTCGAGCATACAATGTACCCAATGGCAATTCTGAAAATTAACATACATACAGAATTAGTCGATGTGAACATACACCCCAGAAAAGAAGATGTGCGATTTAGAATTCCTGAGCAAATATATTCTGAGACATTAAAAGCCATTTTAAATACCTTAAGCAAAAACAATTTAACATTCGGTAATATTAGCTGGAAAAAATCAGTAGTTAATAGCTATGCAGGCGCTATACTCAAAAATGAACTTCATGAAAATAGCACTTCAGAAAGCAATGAAATATTACAAATAAAAAAGATATATTTAGTAAAAGAAACTCAATCGGGAGTAGCCTTTTTTGATCAACATGCAGTACATGAAGCAATACTTTTTAAGAAATTGAAAAAATCCTTTTTAGAAAAAATATCACCTAAAAATGCTTTAGAATTAGAATCGCCAATTTTGTTAAAACTACCCAAAGGAGAAATTGAAATTTTCTGGGATAACAAAGAAATTTTTAACAAGATTGGTTACAAAATTGAAGAATTTGGCAACAACTACCCAATCTTAACTCATGTCCCCAAGATACTGCATGACCGTAACCATTTAGAAATAATAAGAGAAATAATAGAAAAACTGATTCAATCAAAACAAGTAAGCAAAATAGATAGCAAAAGTTACAAAATGTTGTCATACATAGCTTGCAAAAGCGCTATAAAAGCTGGACAAACATTATCATCAGATGAAAGATTAAACTTGATTAATCAACTTGAAGAAGAAGACTTCTTATACACATGCCCACACGGAAGACCAGTCAAAATTGAAATCACATTAAACCAGCTTAATAGATTTTTCAAAAGAAAGTAAATCTTTATTTTTCTATTAAAATTTTAAGTTTTTCTAAATCTTTTTTAGTTTTTTTACGCAAATTATAAGTTGTCACCGGGGACCAAAACCTTTCATTTTGTCGAATAAATCTTATTGAAGTTTTCACTCTAAGTGTCGTGTTTTTATTCTGTTCAATTAGGGTAAATTGTGTGTTGCCAATATTTTGATTATCTTTGAACTCATAACTAAGTTCGATACTTTTATCTTTAGATAAACTTCTGACACTGAAAGACACATCTCCCTGATTAGTAACAAGAACATATTTGGTATTTTTACCCGGTTCACCTTGAGTAAGTAAAATAACTTCTCTTGTTCCACTCCACCATTCTTGAACCTTTTGAGGATCCAAAATAAAATTATAAACATCTTTGGCTTGAGATTTAATTAGAATCTCCTCCTCAAATGTTTTGACATAAGAATAATTACTAGTTGCATGAATAATTAAAACAGCACCAATAACACAAATAAAAATACCAACTCCAAAGAGCAAAAACAAAAATACATTTTTAATCCATTGCATAACTTAGACAATGCGAACAAGCAGAATTAAAAAATTTCAAACAAATTTATTACTTACAGTTTAAGACAAACAAAAAGACAATTTAAGAACTAAATCTTTCCAAATAAAACAATTTTGTCAAAACAGAATTAAATTTAACAAAGTTTATAAAAAACTGCTTTTAATTTATTAAAGTTTGTTTTTGTAAATCAAAGATAAACCGCAATGGGTAATTAAAATAATCAAATCAACCTGAAAATACCAGCTTGGCAAAGAACTTAAATATAAAAGCCATTGTTTCAAAGAAACAGGTTTATTGTTCAATCTGCCTTTGCATTTTCCTTCTCTCAGCTTCTGTAAGATATTTTTTCCTCAATCTTAAAGATAATGGGGTAATCTCCAAAAGCTCATCGCTTTCTAGAAAATCCAAACACTGCTCCAAAGAAAACTTAGTCGCTGGTGTTAGTTGTATAATGCCATCAGAAGATTTGGATCTCATATTAGTAAGTTTTTTGCCTTTTGTTACATTAATTAAAATATCCTCATCCTTGGCATTACTACCTATTATCATTCCTTCATAAACTTGCTCTCCTGGATTTATGAAGGTAACACCTCTTTCCTGAGCGTTTTCAAGACCGTAAGCCAAAGCTTCTCCGGCACGATCGGCAATCAGAACACCCTTTCTTAATCTGGGAAGTGTTTTGCCTAAAGGTTCATATCCCATTAACGTGGATGAATAAACCACTGTGCCTTTTGTCGCTGTCAAAAGCGCGCTTTTTAAACCAATCAAAACTCTTGTTGGCGCTTTATAAACAAATTCTGTCTCATATTCATTTATAGTCTGCATATTGACAAGAGATGCGTATCTTCTTCCCAACTCTTCAGACACAACACCCACAAATTCGCTAGGAACAATTATCAGAACCTCCTCCACAGGCTCTTTTAAAACACCATCAATTTGTTTAACTATTACTTCAGGTTTACCCACTTCCATCTCATAACCTTCGCGTCTTAAAGTCTCAAGCAAAACAGATAAATGCAGCTCGCCACGCCCTGAAATCACAAATTTTCCATTCCCAAGTTTTTCAAGACGCAAACTTAAATTGCTTTCCAATTCTTTTTCTAGTCTTTCTTCAAGTTGTCTACTGGTTGTATATTTCCCTTCTTTACCTGAAAAAGGAGAAGTATTGGGACCAATAGTCATATGAAGCGTTGGCTCGCCAACACTGACACCGGGCAGAGAAACACAATCTGAAGGATCTGAAATAGTATCACCAATTGAAACTTGCCCCACGCCAGAGAAACAAACTATTTCACCTGTTTGCGCTTCTTCAGCCTCCACTTTGTCTAATCCTTGATAAACAAAAAGTTTTTCAACTTTTGAAATTGAATTTGCAAACTTAGTATTTATTACCTTCATTCCTTTTTGAATTTTCCCTTGATACACTCTTCCAATTACAAGCTTACCCAAATAGGCATCATAATCCAAAGATGTGACAACCATCTTAAAAACACCTGATTTTTCAGAAACGCAAGGCACATTATCCAAAATCGCATCCAACAAAGGATAAACATTGCCTTCTTGTTCTAGATTGGTTGGAATTTGATTAAAAACAACTCCCCGTTTTCCTATCGCATATAACACAGGAAAATCAAGATATGATTCATCATTGGCAAGTTCCAAGAAAAGAGATTCAACATTCCTAAGCGCCTCTTGCGGTTTCGCAAATTGTTTATCAATTTTGTTGATAACCACAATTATCTTCAGCCCCAAAGATATGGCTTTTTTAAGCACGAATCTGGTTTGAGGCATTGGGCCTTCCTGAGCGTCAACTATCAAGAGAGCGCCATCGGCCATTCCTAAAGTTCTTTCAACTTCTCCCGAAAAGTCTGCATGACCCGGAGTGTCAATAATATTGATTTTTACACCTTTGTACATAACTGCACAGTTTTTAGCAATAATTGTAATTCCCCGCTCTCTTTCAAGCTCGTTTCTATCTAAAATAGTGGTTTGTTGCATCTCGGCTTGATTGCTACGAAAAGTGTCAGTCTGTTTTAAGATAGCGTCAACAAGTGTCGTTTTGCCGTGATCAACATGAGCAATAACAGCAACATTTATAATTCGCATAAACAAATTACAAAAAATTAAATATTGGGTTATTTACTTAATCAATAGCGGTTATTTTATCAAAAGTCTGTGAATTTAGACAAACCAGCATCAAACGACATAAATATCTTGATTATACTCACTTACACCAACTTTCTTACCTTCGCCTTTTAGGATCTTCTCAAGCGGCCGACAAGCAAAACATCCTTCTTTTGGACATTTAAAATGATTCATTTGACGAGCGAGTTTTATTCTTCGCGCAACTTTCAAAACCTGTTCTTTTGCCAAAGATAATTCCGGCAAAACTTTCTCAATCCTAGAATTATCTCTATCTAAATACCAATAGCTTGCCTTTGAAACCAACCTTCTTTGAGTATTAACCGCTAAAAGCAAATAAATCGGCAATTGCAAAGATTCAGCTTCTTCGTCATTTTTCCCCGTTTTAAAATCAATTATATGCACGCTATCATCAGGCAAATATTCAAGCCAATCAATCTTCCCACACAAAATTATATTTTCTTCTTCAGACAACCAAAAATAAGGCAATCCGCCATCAGCTCTTATTTTAACAGCCTTTCTAAGAATTGGCCCGGGATTTTTTTGTATTCTATCTAGCATTACCAAACCACGATTTTTGTACTCGATTTCTTCTTTTTTATCTTTAAATCCACCCATTTCGCCAGAAACCTTTTGCCATGCTGTTTCAAACCTTTTTGACAATTTAATAAGCATTCTTTCTTGCGCGGGTAAATAAGATAATGATTCTATAACTTCATGAACAGCTTGCCCTAGTGCAAGAGGGGGAGACATAACTGTTATTTTATGATTAGTTTTTGGATCCTTATAAACATTTCGCAAATAATAAGTCCTCGGGCACCTTAAAAAATCCGCAATTGAGGAATGGGAAACCCAAACAGCCTTAAATTTATCTGGTTTTTGATTAGTCATCTCCATATAAAATCTTGCTCAAACAAAAATCACTTTGTCCCCCACTTTTAGTTTATTGTCTTTTATAAAACAACTCTTACACTCAAGCGCTACAAATGATTTAAATCCCAAAAAAAGAATTTGATTAGGTTTAAGCGACTCAACCAATTTAATTACAATTCCCTGCCTGTTTAGTATGATAACATCTATAGGATAAAAAACCCAAAATGTATGTATTCCGATTCTTGATTCAAAATACACAGGCGGTTTCTGAAAACCAAACATCAATCCTGCCACTGACTCTAAAAATCCCAATTTTTTTGCGCGGACAATCAACATAAACACTTCATTCAAATATCTGTTGATATTTAATGTTTTTTATGGCTTAATGTTAAATTATGGATGACCAAACAAAAACAACAAATCAAGATTTTGCAGAAACTGCAAATACACAAAATCTTCAAGTCAATTCCTATTCAAGTGAAAACAATTCAACACAAATAAACCAAGTTGTAGACACAAAAAGTGCTTCTAGTCAATTTGATTATCTTCAAAACCTTCAATCTCAAATAAATATATATCTTTCAAGAATTGAAAATCTTAAGCAGGAAATTCAACCTGTAAAAGAGATGATTGATTCATATCTTTCAAACGATCCTTTATACGCTGAACTTTCTGTCAAAGCCAAAGAATCAACAAAAGAAAAAAGCAAAAGGAAAAAAGAGTTAATGTCCTCGCCAAACGGTAAAGCTCTAAATCAAAAGATGGAAAAAATAAAAGAGGAACAAAATGAAGCAAACGAAATGCTTTCTCAACTGCTATCAGAATACCAAAAAGCTACAGGAGCAACTGTTTTTGAAGGAGCCGATGGAGAAATAAGACAGATAGTAATGATAGCCAAACTAATACGCAAAACGAATCTAAATAGAGACTAACTGCTTGACTAATTTAATTTCTACAATCACCATTTTTATCAACAAGGAGGTGAAAGTTTTATGGAAGAAAACCATAGTGAACCAGAATCAAAACCAGATCAAAAAAACAGCAATTTCTTGCCAATGGCGGTTGTTTTTGTAATTGCCGCAATTGCAATTGGAGTATATTTAAGTCAGCAAAAACCTGCCACCCCCACGACAAATACATCACCTGCAATTGAAATAACAAACGAAGAATCGTCTGATAAAGTTGATACAGTTGTCAACACATACAAAGACGGGGATTACGAGGCATTAGGGCAATACACAACTCCCGGCGGGCAAAGTGAAATAGGTCTAAGAATAAAATTAGAAAAAGGGATAATAATAGATTCATCAGTAGAAATTAGAGCCAGCGATCCGCCATCAAGAAGATTTCAGCAGGAATTTGCCAATAATTACAAACAATTTGTTATTGGCAAAAAAATTGGCGATCTTAACCTAACCAAAGTTGCCGGTTCATCGCTAACCCCAAAAGGCTTTAACGAAGCCATCGCAAAAATAAAAGCGGAAGCTAAATCGTAATCAAAGATGGATCTCAACAGCTTTACATTTGAAGCAACGGGGACTGTTTGGCAAATTGATATTTACGATCCTGTATCGAAAAAAATTAAAGCCAAAATTTCTGATTTGGTAAAAAGCGAAGCTGACAATTTTGAAAAAAAATACTCAAGATTTAGAGACGATTCTTGGTTGAGAAAAATATCCCGCCTAAGACAAAAGTCAAAATTGCCTAAAGACGCAAAAGATATTTTTGACTTATATCAAAACTTATACAAAATCACAAATGGAATTTTCACTCCACTAATAGGCGATCTCATGGAAGAATCAGGATATGGCTCAGACTACTCTTTTATTCCCAAAATCTCGCTTCACCATCCGCCAACATGGGAAAACGCGCTTGAATACAACTATCCATATATTCAAATAAAACAAAATGTCGTCATAGACTTCGGAGCGGCTGGCAAGGGATACTTGATTGATATAATAAAAAATTTGCTGAAAGACAACCAAATCAACTCTTTTTGCATTGACGCGGGAGGGGATATATACGTCAATAACTACCCCAAAGGAAGAATGCAAATAGGATTGGAAAATCCCAAAAATTTATCTGAAGTAATTGGAATTATTTATCTTAATAACGCAAGCATTTGCGCGTCGTCGGGCAACAGGCGACGATGGGACAAATTTCATCATATTATCAATCCTCAAACATTAAGTTCCCCTACCGATATTATTGCCACATGGACAATAGCGCAAAGCGCTTTAATAGCCGACACAATGTCAACTTGCCTATTTTTGGTAGATAAATCTATATTGCAAAATGCTTACAATTTTGATTATCTCATCTTAAAAAAAGATTTTAGCTTTGAAAAATCAAGCGGTTTTGAAGCTGAATTATTTTTAAAAAATTAAAACATGATACAAAAAATCGACACATATTTAAATAACATCACAATGTATAAAATCACTGTTTACGCGCTTTGTGCGATTGCCTTATTATCAATAGCATACGGATTTTTAGGTATACTCCCTTTAAACGCAATTTCTCTTATTGTTTCTTTGTCAGTAATAATCATAACATGCTATATTTCAAACAAAATTTGTCAAAAAATTTCTAATCTTCCCACAAACAATGATTCATGGCTTATAAGCGCGTTAATACTTTTTTTGATTATTGCTCCGCCAGATAATTATCAAAGCGATATTTTAATAACAATCATCGCAAGTACAATTGCTATCTTATCAAAATATATTTTTAAACTAAAAAACAGTCATATATTCAATCCGGTAGCAATCGCTCTTTTGACAATTGGCATTTTTGGCTTCGGAAATTCTATATGGTGGGTAGGAAGCGCAAGTCTTGCAATACCTGTTGCCATATTGGGATTTTTAGTGGTTAAAAAGATAAGACAATCCGGCATGGTCTTTGCTTTTTTTATAACAACGCTTGCGACAAGCAGTTTATTTAGCCTGAAAAACAATATTGATATTGTGAAATCAATTTATGAGGTAGTTATTTCATGGCCAACAATCTTTCTGGGAACAATAATGCTTACAGAACCTTCGACAATGCCTGCAACAAATTTACAAAGAAAAATATATGGAGCGGTAGTTGGATTTTTGTTTAGCTTTCAATTTTCTTTTGGCCCAATTTTTTCATCTCCCGAGCTTGCAATAGTAATTGGCAATGTATTTTCGTGTTTGATAAGTCCAAAACAAAAAACTATTCTTGCTTTTAAAACAAAGCTAAAAATAGCCAGAAACACTTACGAATTTGTTTTTGAGCCAGACAAAAAATTGACATTTTTGCCCGGACAATATCTGGAACTAACTCTTAATACGACCACAAACGACACAAGAGGGAATAGAAGGTACTTCACTATTGCGTCATCGCCAACCGACACAAAAGTAAGATTTGGAATAAAGTTTGCGGATGCGAAAGGAAGTAGCTTCAAAGATACAATTTTTAATTTAAGAGCCAACGACAAAGTATTGGCAGGAAATTTAGGCGGTGATTTTGTAATGCCAAAAGACATCAATAAACCTCTGGTTTTCATCGCGGGCGGGATAGGAATCACGCCTTTTATAAGTATGATCAGATATCTTACCAACGTCAAAGAAAAAAGACCAATCACTCTTTTTTACGCAAACAATACAATAAACGACATAGCATACAAAAATGTGCTAGACCAAGCAAACAAAAAATTAGGATTGAAAACAATTTACTTGCTTACAAACAAAGATTTGGTTTCCCCAAACTGGAAGGGAGAAGTAGGATACTTAAACGAAGAAATAATCAAAAAATATTTAAAAAACCATAAAGAGCAAACATATTATTTATCAGGCCCAAGCGCGATGGTTGATTCTTATAAAAACCTGCTTGCCAAAATCGGCATACCAAATAAACAAATAAAAACAGATTACTTTCCCGGCTTTTAGTATAAAGCAAGAAGCAGTTTTGACAAATTAGACTTTAGACTTGAGCTTGAGTAAAATATAAAATAAAAGGCAGTTAAATTTTTTATCAAATTAGATTTTAAAAATAAAAAACACACATTTTGTATTCCAAACGCTTTTGAACAGGCAAAAATTTGGAAATTGTCAATAAATCTTAATTCGAAAAATATTGCGGGATCGTCTAATGGTAGGACAACAGACTCTGGATCTGTTTATTGGGGTTCGAATCCCTATCCCGCAGCAAATATGAATTTGAAAGAGTTTGGGAGGTGGCACTTGCCGCTCCTGATACCATAGCAAGGGAGTCAAATCCAACTTTCTTGAAACTTGCTACCAACTACCTAAAAATAAGGAATAAAAAACGCAAAAATTTTAAAGACTAAACCTATTTCTTCGTGTGAAAGTCTGCTGTTGATTGTATACCTGATCAATTTTATCTTTCACACTGCTAAAAAGCCTTATTAATTTTTCGCATTGTTCCGGCTCCATAGTTTCTCTTCTGCTTTCTAATATAAATAATACTTCAGAGCTTGAGAGTGGAGTTTGATATCTCAAGTGTTGATAAGCATCAGTTCTTATTCTTTGTGAATTTAAGAAACTTTTTCTGAGAACTTTTTTGTATTCCTTCATATTAACTCTCCAGCAATTTCCGAACGGGTTTAACCAATATTCAATCTCATCTTTACCATAACCATCTTTGATAGTTACTCGGATTATTTCATTTGTTTTCGGATCATACTCAACTTTTGGAGATTTTCTTTGAGAGTCTGCAATTTTATACCTTTGCCTAATTTGTTGAGCTTGCGCCGAATCTAAATTGCCACTCTGAACAAAATGTGCAATCACATCTTCAATTTCTTGAGGAGAAGGGAAAAAAGTATCACACTTATCGTCGTATGCTCTGAAAGCAAATTCAGGGTTATCGCTACCTAAATTATATCGATTGCCTCTATAATGCGCCCAAACACTATTTTCTGCGATCTCAAACATTTCTTGCTCATAAGGCCCTTGAACTTGTATTTCAACAAGAGGCAAATTTAATCGTCTAGCATGTTGTTTCATTTTTTCTGCAATTACCGGATCGGTTGGCTGACCACGCTTGTCCACTTTGATAAAGAAACCTCTTAATTGCAGTGTCTCTCCGCTTTCAGATCTTCCAAAAGCCACAACCTCGTTATAGATTCCACCAGAAGTTAATTTAAGTAATTGATCGCCAGAAAGCAGTAATCGACCTTGTGCCTGTCGTCTCAAAAATTCTTTGCTTGAACTATGCGACCCCATGTCAGTTGGGGAAGTGATAACGATATTGCCCTCTGGAGCTTCAACGATAATTCCTCCTTGTCCCCAAGTTCTGGTATGTTCTTGATCTATAAGAGACATACTTAGAGAAACCCGCTCACCTAATCTTTCTGGCTGATCAAAAAGATTTATGGATTGATCACCTTCTGATTTATCAACTTTACATGCGCCGGATAATTCTGCGGAAACTGCAGCTAATTGTTGCGAAGCCGTTGCAAAAGGATTGAAGGCATGAACCAAATACCGAAATTTTTTTGGATCATGTTTTTTGGGGTCACTTACTTCGCCCCAAATTTTTGGACGCGGTTTTTTTTCAGGAGTGAGATTTACTTCTTCAAAATTGATTGGCGGTCTTTGTTCAAATTGGTCTAACATAGTATAATGACGTTAATTATTGATTCTATGCTGAAATTTTATCAAATTGCAAAATTTTGTAAACACACCCTGCACTCTACGAAGCCGAGCGAAAATTACACGCGCAAAAAATAGTGGAGGCACGGCGTGTGGGGGCGCCGCGACGGAGCAAACGAGGCTAAAGGCCAATCCAGTACATTGAAGTTCGATATTTTTTGTGAAGGCTCAGCCCCGATTTTAACAAAATAACCTTGTGGCACAGAAAAACACATATCTTCATTCTAACTAAAGTAAATTTGACTACTCAAACATTGGTACTTTACCCTCAGTGCTTGGAGAATTAGCCTTGAAATTGGCACCTTGCATCTACAAAATCAGTTGATTTTCATCTCTATTATATGTTTAAAATTATTCTGGATATGAAACCTGTGGTTCTTTTTTTTCGGATTTGAACCAGAAGGGCATATAATGGGTCTACGTGTGTTCTTAAAGTAGTGATTTTCCTTTTTTGATGAAAGCGTGAGAGTGTAAGTAAAAACTGATAGTCAAGGAAAAAGACAAAAAAATACATTAGAGCCAAGGCTACCAAGTTATCAATAGATTGACAGGCTATCTAAAGCCGAAGAAATAGAGTTAACTTATGGACCTAGGTTTACATCACTAAAGATATTTGCGAAAGCAAAGATTGAAAACTCAAGATAAGAACTTTTGATACTGTTACACAATAAGACTTGAAACAAATCTCAAGAGGCTGGGAAGATAAAACTTCTGAAAATTTTGCTCAGATTCACAATGAATGGTATGAAAAGAGCTAGCCAGGCCATCCAATGGTTTGGATATATTTTTTAAAGTAAAAGAAATGTATTTTGAAAACCATCCGCCGTCGTGGATAATTTAACGGACTCCCACTTTATTTGAAAATGACATCGCATTTCGATAGTTAGGGGGAAAATTGGCTGATAATTTTACTTTTACCCAAATGTTGAAGAAATCTCCAAAGCAATAGCTCAACTCTTCATCAAAGATAAAAAACAGAACAAATCGGTGGGATTGTGATTGAAAAAAGCGATGGCTGGAGGATAAATCATAAATCAGTGTATGATTGGAACAAATGCGAACAAAATGATTGGAGCGACTGGGAAAACTGGAGTTTTGATAAAGTATACATAAGGTTGTTTATTGACAAACAATCACTGAATGTTTAGATTAAATCAGTTTCAGTTAAAGTTAATTATTGATTTTATTTGCTTAGTAAAAAAATGGACAATAGACCAACGTTGTTGTATTATTTTACTCATCAATATCTACGAGACATTGTACAAGATTATTTCGCTTTTTTCGATTCTGTTGTCAGGTTGGGAGATGCAATTTTGAAAAAAACATTAAAACAAACTTTTGAAGCTTTAAAAAACTATAATCTTTCTGAAACAGATGTATTAGTAGAAGAAGATGATTTTTCTTCTTTTATGGCTGCAATAGGAGTAAATAAAGCTCCTTTGCTAGTTATCAAATTACCCAAACCTAGAAATACAACTGAAGCAAGTCATGTGGCAATATTTCTTGGAGTCAGGCCGGTTCGTTTCTTTACTTTTGAACTTCACGTGCCAAATGAAATAGAAAAACAAATAAATCCAAACGCCCAAACTAAATATCTTTTAGCTGAATGGATCAAAAAGGAACATAAGTTGTTAAATTTCAGTTACAATGAACCTGATTCAAATGAATTTGCAAAAGCAATTGCAAGTATTTTAAGTCCGTAATTTAAATTAAGAAGTTTATCATCAACCAAATTTTAAGACTAATTAACATAAACGTTAATTTTGTAGATAAATTTAGAACCTAAGAATTAAAAAAAATACAAAATTTTACAACAAACTCTCTTTTAATCTCTCTAAAGTCTCTAATTTGCCAATAGGCACTAAGCTTTCGTTAAAAGGTGGGGTCACTCTGCTACCAGCAATTGCTCCCCGTAAATCCATAAAAAAGTCGCCAGTTTTAAAGCCGCATTCTTTGATTTTGCCAAGCAGTGCGTTATCGATATTTTCTTTATTCCAATCATAAATTTCAGAAAGAGCATCAATCGCCGATTTTATATGAGCTTCAAAATTATCTGTAATTCTAATTGGTTTTCTTCTTTTAAACACATAGCCTGCCAGACCTTCAAATTCGACAAGTTTTCTGATACGACTTTTGACAAGCGGAGATAAATAATAAACCGTTTCTTTAGGATACTTATCTTTGTAAAAATCCAAAATCTTATCTGCCAACTCTTTTTCTGACAACATTCTGATATACTGCCCATTGAACCAATCAAGTTTCTCGGAATTAAAAACCGGATTTGCTTTTTGCACCCCATCCTGATCAAAAGCCTGTATAAAATCATTCAAACTAAAAATCTCTCTGTTGTCCTTGGGAGCCCAACCTAAAAGCATTAAGTAATTTATTATTGCTTCAGGCAAATACCCTTGTGAAAGCCAAGTTCGAACGCCAAAAAGACCAGTCATATCTCTTTTGCT
>JAOAEL010000079.1 GCA_026416845.1 Patescibacteria group bacterium | reverse complement strand
CTCTTATGTTTTGAAATCGCTTCAACGAGACTTGTATCTTTCAAAACCTCCAATCAGAATAGAATGTTTTGACATATCCACACTTCAAGGAGCAGATACAGTTGCTTCACTTGTCGTATTCGAAAATGGAAAACCAAAGAAAAATGAGTACAGAAAATTCATCATTAAAACTGTTGCAGGTCAAGATGATTATGCGAGTATGAGTGAAGTTGTAGAACGGCATTACAAAAGAGTTTTAGAAGAAAACAAACCTCTCCCCGACTTAATCATGATTGATGGTGGTAAAGGTCAATTGAATAGTGCAATCAAATCATTAAAAAAAATTGGCTTAAACAATATTAATATCATCGGGTTAGCTAAAAGACTTGAAGAAATTTTTCTACCTAATCAAAAGGAATCTATTTTAATTCCTAAAACTTCATCAAGTCTTAAATTGCTTCAACAAATTAGAGATGAAGCTCATAGATTTGCTGTGACATTTCATCGTGAGAGACGAACAAAAAGAATAATTC
>JAOAEL010000078.1 GCA_026416845.1 Patescibacteria group bacterium | reverse complement strand
GAACTACACCACCACAACCACCCCAAGTAAATTGTTTACATTTTTTCTCTTTCTTTTCGTAGTAATATTTTGGTATTGCTGCCATACAGAAACCAGCATCAGGTTCCAAATTACACCTGTCGGATTTTATACAGTCTTTTTTGCACTGTGTTGATGTCAGAAGTAAAAATGTTACCACTGTCAAAGTTGAAATTGTTTTTTTTATTGTCATCTTATTTTTATTTGTTGTGTCTATAATAAAATTGTCCTGTTAAAGATGTCTTTTATACAATGACCGTTAACACTATTTTTGTTGCAATATTTTAAAATTGATTTGGTTTTTATACATTTATGGCGTCAATACTCTTAAAAAAGTATGATATTATGCCACCATACGCCAATACTGCTATAATAAGCAATTTCACGCAGTCGCTGAGAATTTAGCGCTGTGCCCCCGCCGCCATCCGCACTTATACCCCGGCCCTGGGTGTTTTCTTAAGGCCTTCCCGGATACGCCATGAGACAGGATTCCTGCTT
>JAOAEL010000077.1 GCA_026416845.1 Patescibacteria group bacterium | reverse complement strand
AAAGGACGGCTGGCCTAGTACAACTGCCGAACAAATTGCCTCTTTCGACCCCTACGACCAAAACCACGCGGCCGGCTGGTTCGACCCCGAATGGATGTTTGGCATCACCGATGGATTTGATATTGTGATTGGAAATCCACCGTATATCCAACTGCAAAAAGAGGGCGGCAAACTGGCCAAAGCATACGAAAAACAAGGCTACAAAACTTTTGAACGCACAGGCGACATCTACTCGCTCTTCTACGAAAAAGGCATGCAACTGCTCAAATCACAAGGAATTTTAACCTACATCACCTCCAACAAATGGATGCGGGCGGGCTACGGAAAATCTACCCGACAATTCTTTTTGCAATACAACCCCAAAAAACCCATAGACCTCGGCAGCGGCATTTTTGAAAGTGCAACGGTAGATACCAATATCCTCCTCATTCAAAAAGCCCCCAACCAAAACCAACTGCAAGCTGTTGATTTATCTAAATCTAAAAACATAGAACAACTCAACCACCTGCACTACCATAC
>JAOAEL010000076.1:281-529 GCA_026416845.1 Patescibacteria group bacterium | reverse complement strand
GTTGGTAACCTACCGCTGAAGGCATGCGTCCTAATAGGGCAGAAACTTCTGAACCTGCTTGCGTGAAACGGAAAATGTTGTCGATGAAGAACAATACGTCTTGTCCTTGCTCATCACGGAAATATTCCGCCATCGTTAATCCTGTTAACGCTACGCGCATACGTGCTCCAGGTGGCTCGTTCATCTGACCGAATACCATCGCTGTTTTGTTAATAACGCCAGAGTCTTTCATTTCGTGGTACAAGTCG
>JAOAEL010000076.1:0-271 GCA_026416845.1 Patescibacteria group bacterium | reverse complement strand
CAGAAATACCACCGTGCTCTTGCGCGATGTTGTTAATTAACTCTTGGATTAAAACCGTTTTTCCTACGCCTGCACCACCGAACAAACCGATTTTTCCACCTTTAATATAAGGGGCAAGAAGGTCTACAACTTTAATTCCTGTTTCAAGAATTTCAACTTGTGTTGAAAGTTGTTCGAATTTTGGTGCTGGACGGTGAATTGCATCGCGACGAGCGTCTGCTGGAATGTCTTCGCCTAAGTCAATTGGTTCTCCTAATACGTTAAATACGCG
>JAOAEL010000075.1 GCA_026416845.1 Patescibacteria group bacterium | reverse complement strand
ATCAATAACTAGTCAAATCAGAAAATATATGGAATTACCCAATGAGGAAGAACCAACTCTAGCTACAATTACTGATATTAACAAACTTAAAGATCAAGATTTTTTCAAAAAAGCAAAAAATGGCGACAAAGTTTTAATTTATGCAAAAGCCAGAAAAGCTATATTATATAGACCATCAGGAAATAAAGTTATTGAATTTGCTCCTCTTATTTTAGGAGTTAATCAACAATCTCAAAATCAAATTCAAGAGACAAAAATAGCTATTTATAATGGTTCAAAAAAAGTAGGATTAACCAATG
This sequence comes from Patescibacteria group bacterium, assembly GCA_026416845.1. GTDB lineage: Bacteria > Patescibacteriota > Microgenomatia > UBA8517 > UBA8517 > JANWVB01. The sequence goes on along the minus strand of JAOAEL010000075.1, from coordinate 231 downwards.
AAATTGAAAAACAAATATCAGATTTTAAAAATATAAAAATAGTCTCAAAAGAAAATGCTAAAAAAAATAATTATAATGAAACTATTATTGTTGATTTAACAGGAAAAAATGAAGAACTGACAAAACAAATATCAGAAAAAATTAATGGAAAAATAACCAAAGAAATACCTAAAGAAGAAACTGTTTCAGAAGCTGATATTTTAATTATTGCAGCAAAATAAAAAAAATTGA
>JAOAEL010000074.1 GCA_026416845.1 Patescibacteria group bacterium | reverse complement strand
TATTATAGCAGTATTGGCGTATGGAGGCGTAATATCATACTTTTTTTAAGTATTGACGCCATAAATGTATAAAAATCAAATCATTTTTGTATTATTGCAATAAAAAAAGTGTTACCAACAAGGTGAAGAAAAAGAAAACGACAACGAAAATGACAGAGAAAATGGTTTGAGAATGAATAATGAAATGACAATGAAAGAAAAAAGATTTAGTTTTTTGCCGACCCGCAAGAAAGTAAAGCGGAAAGCCGACCCACATTTGGCACATTGCCTTTTGCCCGGCACACAAGCCAACGCTTCGCAAAAGTCTAAGAGCCAAATCTTTCCGACACACAATTCATTGATATTAATAAATTTGAGTATTTTCACACTTCCTTTAATATGGAACATTTAAACAGAGATAATATGAGAAATATTTTAACACTAATTTTTTTTAGTTTTTGCATTATTAATTTTGTAACTGCACAATACTATTCACGCATGGGAGACGAAGCTATGAATAATGGCGAGTATCAACGAGCTATTGACTATTAT
>JAOAEL010000073.1 GCA_026416845.1 Patescibacteria group bacterium | reverse complement strand
CCATTTATTCTTGGCAGAGATATAAATAAATTCGAAATGGTATTTGCTAATAGATATATCCTTTTTGACGTATCATTATTTCACACAACAATAGATGAAAATATATTTCAGCAGAAAGAAAAAATTTTAGTTCGTAAAACAGGAAACAGATTAATTGCCGCGCTCGATTGTTATAAATATTACACTGACCAAAGTATTTACAATCTTTACCCTAAAAAAGGTAAAACTATTAATTTAAAAGTTGTTACAGGCCTTTTAAATTCTACATTGTTGGAATACTATTTCAATAAAAAAATGATAACGAATCCGGATGTTTTTCCTTATATCAAAGGAATACACCTTAAAAAACTTCCCTTAAAGTTTCCTAAAAATAAAATTGAAGAATTAAAATTTGTGTTATTAGTTCTAAAAATAACTAAAATGAAATCTGAAGGCAAAGATGCTTCTGATGAAATAAATAAACTCAATGATTTGGTTTACCAGTTGTATGATTTAACCGAAGAAGAAATTGCCATCATCGAAAATTCGTTTAAAAAAGATGAATAG
>JAOAEL010000072.1 GCA_026416845.1 Patescibacteria group bacterium | reverse complement strand
GAACAGGAGTGCAAGGTCATGATTAAAGAGCTGTAACAGAAAGTGGCTAAAAATTTTTTAATAAAAAATTGGTTTTAGTGTTATTAAGAAAAAGGTCTAAACTATGAAGCTTTATTTACAGCATATCGTAGAATTAATTCAATTACCATTGGACTGGACCGTAATTAATTTTATGAAATTTTCTGAAAGGAAGATTTTGTTTGACTATCAACAGGATGCTTTAAAGAATGCTTTAAAAGCTCTATATATATTTTATAATAGCTGCAAAGGAGATAAACAGAAGTTTCTTGAGATAACTTTGATCTTGATATTGAAAAGAGTAAGAGATATAAAATTTTTGAGAATTTTATTAGTGATTACAAAATAGAGAATAATAGAATTAGTTTTTATCATTTTATTAATCGGATGAGTTTTTGGATGGCAACAGGTAGTGGTAAGACACTTGTAATAGTAAAACTCCTTGAGTTATTAGGGAATCTTATTAAAGCAGAACAGATTCGAAAAGGTGATATACTTTTTCTTACTTATCGTGAGGATCTTATAGAAC
>JAOAEL010000071.1 GCA_026416845.1 Patescibacteria group bacterium | reverse complement strand
ACACTAGCAGACGGACTAACAGATGGAGAAACAGAAACACTTGGTGACACAGAAGCGCTAGGTGATACAGAAGGACTTACGGATACTGACGGTGACACACTGGCAGAGGGGCTGACAGATGGACTCACACTGACAGAGGGAGATACCGAAGCTGAAGGACTGACAGATGGACTGACAGATACAGATGGTGAAACACTAGCAGACGGACTAACAGATGGGGAAACAGAAACACTTGGTGATACAGAAGCGCTTGGTGATACAGAAGGACTAACAGAAACAGAAGGGCTGACGCTAGCAGAAGGACTAACTGATGGACTGACAGAAACAGAAGGAGACACAGAAGCACTGGGTGATACAGAAGGACTTACGGATACTGACGGTGACACACTGGCAGAGGGGCTGACAGATGGACTTACACTGGCTGAAGGAGATACAGAAGCTGAAGGACTGACAGATGGACTGACAGATACAGATGGTGAAACACTAGCAGACGGACTAACAGATGGAGAAACAGAAACACTTGGTGACACAGAAGCGCTTGGTGATACAGAAGGACT
>JAOAEL010000070.1 GCA_026416845.1 Patescibacteria group bacterium | reverse complement strand
AACTAACTCAAATCGTAGAGGAAATAGCTCAGGCACAAAAATCTCTCACCGAAAGGGTGAACATCTTGTCTATCAAAATGGAAGAGTTATCTGAAGCTCAAAAAGAAACTGATAAAGCTCTCAAAGAATTAGCAGAAGCTCAGAGATCTCTCACCGAAAGGGTGAACATCTTGTCTATCAAAACGGAAGAGTTATCTGAAGCTCAAAAAGAAACTGATAAGGCTCTCAAAGAATTAGCGGAGAGAACCGATAATGCCCTGAAAGAATTAGCAGAAGCTCAAAAAGAAACTGATAAAGCTCTCAAAGAATTAGCGGAGAGAACCGATAATGCCCTAAAAGAATTAGCAGAGGCTCAAAAAGAAACTGATAAAGCTCTCAAAGAATTAGCGGAGAAAACCGATAATGCCCTGAAAGAATTAGCAGAAGCTCAAAGAGAGATGGCTAAAGCTATAAAGGAGTTATTTGAAGCGCAAAAGAGGTTAGAAGAAAGGCAAACAAAAGTAGAAACAGATCTTGAAAAATTAACTCGGGAGCACAAAAAAACCAGAGAAACCTTAGGAG
>JAOAEL010000006.1 GCA_026416845.1 Patescibacteria group bacterium | reverse complement strand
AAATTAATGAGCCCATAAATCCCACCACCTATTATTATTAATCTGACTAAAATTGTAATAAAAAGTGACAAGCCTGTAATATCTCCTTGGTTAAAATAATAGACCCCAACTGGAGGTTGTACATTTCCTAGTGGATTGTTTTGTGAAAGAAGCGGGCTCATCTTAATTATTCTTGTATTTATAATATAATAATTCCTGTAACTTGTTCAACAATTCGAATTATAAAAAAAGCGCCAAAGACTAAACAAAAGCCAATAAAAGAGGTTGTAAGTGTTTGTTTAGCTTTTTCCATGCCTCTTTCATTTGAGTCTCCCGCTGCCATTATTATTTGAAAACCAGCATAAATTGTCATAAACATAAATATTAAACCAGCCAAGATAATTGAGTTTGAAACAAAAACAGACACCATAGAACCAAGCCCTGTTACTTGTTCAGTTGGATGGGGTGTGTTTCCCCCAAAGAAAGTTCTGCCTAGGTCAATTGCAAGATTGTTCATATATTTATGTTTGAATGTTTGGATGCTGTTGTTCAAAACATTTCTTGTATTTGATTTATACCAAGTATTCTTCCAATTATTTGGACTATAAAGTATGATGTAAATATTATTATGAACCCAATTATAGCTGTTGTTAGGTTTTCTTTTGCGATTTCTACCTTTTTTGAATCGCCTTGCGATGTCAAAAATTTATATCCAGAAAAGATAATGTAAATTAAAAGAGCAAATCCCGCAAAACTGAATACATATGGTATGGCTGCTGATATTACATCTCCCAAACTTTTTCCTGCAAAGTTTGGTGTTAAGGCATTTTCCATTTGAACAAGATCTTCTCTTCGCAAAGACAAGTAATTAGATTTCATAAAAACTAAAATTTATTCATGATTGAAAATGTTTAAATTTAAAATAGTATCAACAAATCGGATCCAATTATTCTTAACAAAAATACAGCAAAAAGTAACATTAAAATACCTGAAATTGAAGCTGTAAGTAACTCTTTGGCGGCTTGAACTTTTTGAGGATTTCCAGCCGATGTCATTAACATATATCCAGAATATACTATAAGTATTAAACCCATTCCTCCTACTATGTTTCCTCCAAGCCTTAAAAAAATATATATCATGTCTGTTAATGGGTTGCTACCAATTAAAGAAATGCAACCAATTGCCGTTTCGATACCATTGCTGCTATTGCATCCCATTGTGAAATAATTGTATCACTAAAAGTCCTAGGATAAAAACATTTTGTTATAATAATTGTGTATGATTTTTAAATTTTGGTTTTTAAATTTTTTTATGACAATTTGTTGATTATTTTGGTTTTATTCCAATGTTTTTTAAAAATTTGTCAATTTTAGTTTTTAAAAATTTGGCATTTTTAATTGTTTTTTGCTTTTTGTTTTTTGTTTTTATTTATCTTGTTTCAGCATCTGGCTGTTCAAATTTAGATTACGATTGTAGAATTGCCGAGATACAAAAGGAAATAGATGCTTTGTCTAGCGCGAATGAGAATAATAAAAAGGAATTATCTACTTTAAAAAATCAAATCGTTAGTTTAAGTAAAAAGATTAAAGATTTAACTTTGGAGTTAGAAATAAAAGAAAATGAAATATTTAAAAGACAAGAGGATTTAAATTACACGAAGATTGTTTTTGAAGAAAAAACAAAAAATCATTATAAGTTTATTAGATTATATAACCCAGTTTTGCCTTTTATTTATTCCGATGACGCAAACTTGTTTTTTCAAGAGATATCAATTCAACAAAAAGTTGCAAGTTTTGATGTCGAAAGTATTCAGCAGCATGCACAAAAATTGATTAAATTAAGGAATGACAAAGAAAAATTGGAGCAAAATAAAAAAAATCTTGCCCAAGTTAAAAAACAAATTGATGAAAGAGCAAGCTTCCTTGCTAATGAAGTTGAAAAAACTGAAAAATATTTATCAGTCTTGTCTCAAAAACAGCAAGAACTTTTGGCTTTAAAGGCAGGTGGTTTTTCTACTTCTATTGGAGATGTGCCTCCAACTGCGGAGCCTTGTTCTGGATCTTTGGGTACTAGTACTTTTTGTGATCCCGGTTTTCGTCCCGCTTTTGCAGCTTTTTCATTCGGAGCTCCCCATAGAGTGGGTATGAGTCAGTATGGCGCTTATGGCAGAAGCTTATCTGGACAATCTGCTGAGACGATTTTAGCCGCTTATTATCAAGGAACAGAGTTAAATAAAAATTATCCAGTGCCCTCTACTATAGGTGTGATAGGAGTGGGGAGGATTCCGTTTGAGGAGAATTATTTACTTGGAATACATGAAGTTCCTGAAAGTTGGGGTGATAACGGAGGTTTTGAAGCTTTAAAAGCTCAGGCTGTGGCGGCTAGAACTTACGCTCTTGCTGTGACTAATAATGGTACAGGAAGTATTTGTACAACAGAAAAGTGCCAAGTTTATAAGCCTCAATTAAAAACAGGCAAGTGGGCTGAAGCTGTTCGTCATACTCGTGGGTGGGTGCTTACTAAAGGTGGTGTTCCCGCGAAAACTTATTATTCAGCGAGTGCTGGTGGTTATACTATTTCTCAATGGGGGTGGATTGGAATTAAAGATGCTTCTTCTGATTGGCCATCGACCGCATATGAAAAAATTGCTGGCTCTCCATGGTTTTACAAAGCTTGGTATAAAGATCGCAGTGGTAAATCTTGTGGCAGGTCACATCCGTGGCTTACTTCTGAACAAATGGCTGATATATTAAACGCATGGCACGTGATTTATAAAGGAAATGGTGATATTTCTCGAATTTCGCCCATAGATAAATCTTGTTGGACAGGGAATCCGTACTCCGTAAGCGAGTTGTTTGATTTAGGTGGATATAGTGCTGTTTCAGCAGTTTCAGTTATATATGGATCAGATGGTAGTACTTTGTCTGTTTCTTTTACAACTAATAAAGGTTTTGTTAATATTCCAGCAGATGAGTTTAAAAGGGCTTTTAATCTTAGAGCTCCTGGATATATTGGTATAAAAAGTTCTCTTTATAATATAGAAAAGCTGTGATTTTTTACCATAAGCAAGTCTTATGTTACAATTTGCTTAAGATGCCTGAAATATATAATGCAGAAAAGAATGATTCTAAACTTATTTCAAATATTCATTCCGAAAATGATACTAAAGAATCTTCTGAAAATGATTTAATTGATACACTGGATTCAGAGGCTCAACAAAACAGACAATCGAAAAAAGCTTTTCAACCTTTCAAATTTGAAAGCAATGCAGATTCTAACAGTCGAGTGTTTTCTTCTTATTGTATTAATCCAAAAAATGTTAATTTTTATCACAAAGACAGTCAGGAAAAAGTGATTTTGCTTTTAAGAAAACATCCTTTTACAAATATTCCTTGGATTTTTACTGCTTTGCTTATGTTTTTAGCGCCGATTTTTGTCTCATTTTTCGGCTTTATTGAAATTGTTCCTTGGGAATTTAAATTTGTTTTGTTTGTGGTTTGGTATATGATAACTTTAGCGTTTGTGTTGGAAGAGTTTTTGAGTTGGTTTTATAATGTGAATATTATTACTGATGAAAGAATTCTTGAAGTTGATTTTGTTAATTTAGTTTATAGAGAGATTACGGATGCAAATATTGATCAAATTCAAGATGTTACTGTGGAGATGAGCGGTGTTTGGAGAACTTTTTTTAATTTTGGTGATGTAGTAATTCAAACAGCTGGGGAAGTTCCAAGAATAAGATTTGAAGCTGTTCCAAGACCTGACGATGTTGCCAAGATATTGCGTGAATTGCGATTGGAAGAAGAACAAGAAAAACTAGAAGGAAGAATAAGATGATTCAAGGATTTGAATTTGCCGGTTTAAATATTTGGTTTTTGGCAAAAATTATCGTTTTGCTTTTTTTGATTATATATATAGTATTTTCTGGTGTTGTTATAAAGCAAATTATAAATATGAATGAAACATTGGATGTAGGAATTAGTTTTATCATGAATATTATAGCGATTGGGCATTTTTGCTTTGCGGTTTTTGTTTTTGTTTTTTCTTTTTTGCTTTTGTAAGAATAACAGAATGAGAGTTTAATGAAGACCGCTATAATATCAACTGCCCAGCTCCATCTTAATATAAAAAAAACAATAGATGATGTTTATATTGGTAAAATTAATTTAAAAAATATTCAAATATTTTTTTACTTTAAGGATAGTTTGCTTCAACCGAAATTAAAAGCTCAAAAGTTTTTGTTTGAGATTTTGCAAAGTTCAAATAAAGAAGAATTAGAGGAACTGATTTATATGATTTTGTTGAATTTTTTGCGACAAAATAAGGGGTTTTTGTTTTCGGTTATGGTAGTTTGTGGAAATGACATAACGTGTTTTGTTAGTCCTAATATTGGATTTTCAATTTTGCGTGGAGATAGCTATGGAGTGTTATTGAGCAGTCAAAGTTCTAGAATTCAAGCAATTAAAGGGAAAATAATGCAAGGAGATATTTTGTTATTTGGCACTTCAGAGGTTTTTTTGTTGAGTGATCAAGTTAAATTTATACTCAAACGAAAAGTTTTTAATTATTGTGAGGGTGATTTTTCAAATTTTTGTGGAAGTGGAGTTGTGTATGAATGTATTGGTTTTTCAAATAGTTTTAATAAAAATTTAGCTGGTTTAGGGTTTGGTTTGTTTTCAAATATGAATTTCAATAGAGCTAGATTCATTTTCCCTAGATTGCTCGCTAATTATAATTTTTTTTTCTTGAATCTTAAAAATTTTGTATCAAGAAAAAAAGTTGTTGAATCAGTTTTTGTTGATAACAATTATAATAGATTTAAAAGTATTGTTGTTAAATCACACAATGTTTCTAAGCAAATAGAAAAAAATCAATCATTTTCTCTTTTAGTTGGTGTTTTTTGTTTGTTTGTTTTGATTTTTAGCGCTGTTTTAGGTTTTTGGAGAAATCAAGAAAATCAAAAAAAAGCAGTTTTGGAATCAAAGACCAAAGAAGTTGAAAAAGAAATTATACAAGCTATTGAATTGGCTAATTTTGCTCCTGAAGGTGCTAGAGAAATTTTTGTTAGAGCCAAAGATAAAGTTCTTGGTTTGGCAAATGAAAATAGACAAAACGAAAAAGTTTTGTTGTTATTGGAGATGATAGAAGAAAACAGGAAAGAGTTATTGAAGGAATATCAAGTTAATCCATCTCAATTTATAGATCTTACTCTTTTGTCTTCAAATTTTTATGGAAACAAGCTAATATTGTCTGATGGATCCTTATATATTTGGGACAAAAACAATGCAAAACTTGCCAAAGTTGTTGTTTCTTCAAAAAGATCTGAGATTTTAGTTGGGCCTGCAATTCTTTCGGAGGCTTTAGATGTTAATGTGTATACAAACAAAGTTTATTTTTTTTACAAAAATGGAATTAAACAATTAGGAGATGTTAGTTTTTTGTATGAAGGTAATTTTGAAGAAGATGATCTTTTTTATTCTTATGCCGCAAATTTTTATTTGGCGAAAAGAAAAAATCAAATCTTGCGTATTTCTGCTGATTATAGTGGCAAGTATGTTAGCAATCAATCTTGGTTAAGACAAAATGCTGATGTTAATTTTCGGGAAGCTAAACAAATGATTGTAGATGGGTTTATATGGATTCTTTCAGAGAAATCTAATATTACTAAAATGTATAATGGTTTAGTACAACCATTTAAATTAGTTGGTGTTTCACCAAATATAGAAGAAATAAGTCGTATTTATACAAGTTATGATTCTCAGTCTTTTTGCATTTTAGACAAGTTAGTTGGTAGGGTGATTTTTGTTTCAAAGGATGGAAAATTTATAGCGCAATATGTTTCAGAACAAATCAAAGATGCCATTGATTTTGCAGTTTTTGAAAAAGAAAGAAAAGCTTTTTTGTTATTAGGCGAAAAATTGTTATTTTTTGATTTAGAACACTTGGTGGAATAGCTTATTTTGTAATTTTTGTATTTTACTGTTGAATTTTTGCATGTTTGATGTGCTTTTATTAGTATGTTTTAGTATGTTTTACCTCAAAAATAGGCTACTTGATCAATTTACTTTTTGTTAAATTTACCTCAAGTTCTCTAATTATTAAATATGTAGAAAAAACTTTAGAATTTATTGTTTTTGTGATTTAATATGTGTTTTTGAAAAAATTACTAAACAATTTTGTTAGAAAATTTTCTTTTTGATATTGCCAAATTATAACAAATTTTCAACTTTTATGATTATTTTTCTCTTTTGAATCATGGGTGTTACATAAACTAAGCTTAAATATAATTTTTTGATTTTTGGTTAATTAAGTTAATTATAGAAAAGTCTTTTTAGATGCAAAATAAATACAACAAAAATTAAAAAACTATTTTTTGTGTGGAGACGGAGGGAGTCGAACCCTCTTCCAAAAAAGTCATATTAAAAACTTACTACAAGCTTAGTCTATCGTTTTTGGTTTCCTTTTATTGCGTATCGATAGACAGATATCAATAAAAGTAATGCTAATTTCTTATTTACTAGTTTATAGCAATGTACTAGTAAAGCACTTCAAGTTGGTTTATACCCGTTTCACTTTCTTGAAGACAAAGCGAAAGGATATCAGATTATGCAAAAGCGTAAGCGCAAGAATTTGCTCTGTTTCCACAGAGTGTTGCCCACGCAAGAGCATCATAATCTGAACGATCAGTTGTTTCACTGTCGTTTGATTTTTTAATTTGTTTTTTACGATAACAAATCAAAATCGGCTTGCGGTTTTTAATGTGCTAATTTGTCGAGTGCCGTAAATCGTCCCCTTGTTTTTGAAATAAAAATTAAAATTAGCAAGTAATTATTTAAGCTTTATTTTTAAATCTTCCTGAGCCTCGCGATTTTGATCGCGAAGCTTTAGTGCTTTTTTCTTCTCAAACTTTTTCTTGCCCTTTGCCAAAGCAATTTGAAGTTTGATCAGATGTCCCTTATTATACACTTTTGTTGGTATTAATGCTAGATGTTGAGTTGTTGTTTTAGTATGCAAAGAGACAATTTGGGATTTGTGCAGTAAAAGTTTTCTGGATCTTGTCGATGTGTAATTTATCGCATTTGTAATTGGAATGTTTGCGTTTATAAGATAAGCTTCTCCTTTGATTATTTTGACATAGGAATTGCTCAGATCTATTCTGCCATTTCTTACAGCTTGAGCTTCAGCTCCGGACAGAACAATCCCTGCCTCTATGCGTTCTTTAAGGAAAAAGTTCAATCCCGCTTTTTTATTTATTATTTCCATATTAAGTTGTATTGTACACTTTAGAAATGAATATAATTGACTTTCTTTTTCCGAAAAAATGTTTTGGTTGTGGCGCTTTAGGGAATTATTTTTGTAAAATTTGCGCGCAAAGTTTACTTGTTCAAAAGCAAATATGTATTGAATGTTTTAGACCTTCGGTTGATGGCAAAACACATTTTAGATGTCAGAAAAAATTTTCTTTAGATGGGTTTACAATCGCTTATGTTTACGAAGGCGCCATAAAGAAAGCCTTAACTTCTTTGAAATATAAGTTTGCTTATGATATTGCTTTTGAACTTGCAAAAATGGTTGTGATTCGTTTACTTGAAATATCATTTTTGTTTCCAGATAACTCTTTAATTATTCCTGTTCCTCTTTACAAGAAACGCGAGAATTGGAGAGGATTTAATCAAAGTGAAATTTTGGCCAAAGAGTTAGCGAAATTTATTGAGTATGAACACAAAATTGGTTTGATAGTAAAAATAAAAGATCACAAGGTACAAGCACGGCTTAGCCGTACTGAAAGGTTAAAAAATGCAAAAAACATTTATAAAGTTTTAGATCAAAAGGGAATTTATGGAAGGAACATAATTTTAGTCGATGATGTTGTTACAACAGGAGCCACACTAAGGGAAATTGGTAAAGTTCTTAAGATAAATGGAGCAAAATCAGTGTGGGGAGTTGCGATCGCGCATTAAAATTTACTGATTTTCGATGTCATATTTTTCAAGATGTGTGGCCAATTGTCGATTAACGCGTACAAAAGTAGCTCTCTTTGAGAACTCTTTTAAAGATCGTGCCCCTATGTATGTGCCAGTACTTCTTAAAGAACCAAACAAGTCTTGCAAAAAATCATTTATTGAACCTTTGTGAGGAATTAAAGTGTAACGGCCTTCTGAAGCGCGATGAAAATCTTTTTTGCCATAGAATTTTTTTAGCGCGTGGTTTGAAGATGATCCGAAATATTCCTTATATTTTTTGCCATTTTTAATGACGGTTTCTCCACCGCTTTCTTCAAAACCAGAAAACATTGATCCCATCATGTTGAAATCAGCTCCTGCGCAGAAAGCTTTGGCGACACAGGAGGGATACTGTTGCCCACCGTCGGCAATTATTAAACCGTAACCTTGCGTGTTTGATATTCCATGAGCCGCGTCTGCGCATTCAATTACCGCAGATAATTGCGGATATCCAACTCCGGTCATTTTCCTTGTAGTACAAGCGGCTCCTGAGCCAATTCCAACCTTTACGATATCCGCACCTGATAAAATTATTTCTTCAGTCATTTCATTTGTGACCACGTTTCCAGCAATAATTATATGATCAGGAAATTCATTACGTATTCTTATTATGCTTTCGACAAATCTTTCAAGGTATCCGTTAGGGACGTCAACACAAATGAAACTAAACTTATTCATTAGTTTAGCCTTTTTCATCTTAGCAATTTTTGCAAAGTCTTCATCGCGAATCCCTGTGGTGTAGACAATATAATCCGGATTGTCAAATTCTAAAAAGAATTTTTTATATTCCTCGATTTCGTAATATTTATGAAAAGTTGTAATTATTTTGTGTTCAGATAGAATTTTGGCCATTTCAAAAGTTCCACAGGTTGCCATATTGGCAGTCATTATTGGAACACCTGTCCATGTTTTTTTAGAATGGTAAAATTTGAATGTTCTTTCTAGTACAACATCTTTTCGACTTGTTAATGTGCTTCTTTTGGGGCGGAGCAAAACATCACAATAATCAAGCTTTACATCGTTATCAATTCTCATTGCAGAGAGACTATAACATTAATAAAAGCAAAAATAAAGTTGGTGGCTGGTAAATTTTACGAAGTAAGATAAAACTTTAGCAATATTTTGTTTTGATTAATTTTATGTTTAATAATCTAAAGAGGAATTATTGCTTTATTTTTGCAAATTTTTTAAATACAGAATAAAACTGTATTGATCAAATTAAAGCATTAAACTTTGTTGAACTTGCTAATATAAAACAAACTAGAAGAATTAATGTTGTAAATTTCTCAAGCATGCTTTGATGTATCTAATGATTATTTCCAAAAATAGGATTAGTTTTTAACTAATTCCTAATTTAGGATTGTTTACTTAAATAAATTTTTTAGTTGTTGTTAATTTTTAAATAATTAAAAATTATTAGAATGATTTTATGGCAAAGCTTTGGAATCAAGATTACAAAAAAATTTTTTATCAAATCTTTAGATTTTTTAGCTCCTGAACAGCTTTTTATATTACCAAGGAAAAAAAGATGCTTAGCCTACTGGTCTAAGAATTATTTTGGTGATAAAACAGCATTGCAAAGCAAAAACTCCTTTTATTGTTGTTGGTAACACTCCAATTACTAAAAGCTATTATGGTAAAGTAGACCATTTAAAGAGAAGCGGAATTATTCAGGGATTTTGGTCTATTAATCCACGATCTTTGGATAATAATGGCGGAAGCATAAAGGAAACCCCATTTGGAGGTTTTTGTAAATTTGACTTGTATGGAAAGTTGCAAGAAAGCGCTGTAAATCTTTTGAGAGAAGAGAGGGAGTTTTTTTCTAGTATCCAAAACAAAAAAGAGCTGGGGGAAATTATTGAATTAGCAAATAAGGAAGTTACTTACGAGGAAAAGGCACAGAAATTTTTACAGTTATTACGTGAATCTAGATAACAGAAAGCATGGCAAAACGAAATTTGAGCAATCTTAGGAAAAATGGAATACAGACAATCGCTTTTGGTACGCCGGGTTACATAAGTCATGATTTTTATAGGTTTTATAACAGCAAACTTTATCAAGGTTTAAGCATTGTCAAAGATGTTGAATATGTAGAAAATCAAATTGATCCTCAAAATATAAATAAAATTTTTTGCAAAAGTAGCCAACCCATGTCAGAGCTTCCAGATAACAATGTGCACTAATGGTTACTTCGCCGCTCTATAATGTAGGCAAAGAGTATGATGAAAATCTGTCTCTTGATGAATACAGAGAACTATTAAAAAGCGTTTTTAAAAAAACATTTATTCATCCCTCGGTAGTAGAGATTGCGTAAATATAACCAATCTTGGCAGGAAGCCTTACTTACCATTACATAGCTACATAATTGAAGATATGCACAACATTGGTTTTTTAATGAAGGGATAAATTATTTGGAACAAAGGCAGTAGAGCTAGTTTTTCAACAGCTTGGGGGACATACTTAAAGGCTAACAATCCAGTTTTACGCGATGTCCATGAATACATTCTTGTGTTTTGTAAAAGCACATTTACCAGATTAAATCCTCACAAGAAAAAAAGGCACTATTGATACAACTTTATACTTTTGAAGATGAAATTGTTCTAGATCCATTTGCTGGCAGTGGGACTACTTGCATAGCGGCTATAAAAACGAGCAGAAAATATGTTTCCTATGATGTTGATAAAAAGTATTGTGATTTGGCAGAAAGATTAGTTTTGACTAGTAGGAAAAGACTTGAAGTCACCTTTGGAACTCTCCTCTTGAGAGGAAAGTTATCTTGTGTGTTTAGTTTTGGAATTGTATGTGTATGTTTTGTGCCAGGCGAAGATCGAGAAGGTTTGAGTTACACGTTATTTTACAATTTGTATTTGACAAATGAGAATACAAAAAGAGGGTTGTCTAATTTGCAGTACATACGGTGTTGTTAGGTGTCGTCAGTTACATATCTTTGTTGAGTGATTTTGGCGCTTTAGCGGGTTGAGATTAATAGGAAACAAGCAAAGGCTGATATAATTGCTCTTCACGGACGATAGTTATTTGTCATGGTGATTATTAACGGAAAACGCGTTCGTTTGCTACACTACAGCTAACAACTCAACAATAAAGATCTTTTTCTCAGGTCTACAGGATGTAAAAAAGGAGGTGAGCTAGAATGTCTAGGAGTTTGGAGATGTTGGTAAAAGATAGATTTTCAGTGGAAAATTGTGCCCAAGTTGAACCTAAAAAAGAGGGTGAATTGGTAGTTTCTTATGTAACTTTTAGTGAGAAATTTAGGGGACATGAGACCAATAGGTATCCTCTGTTACCTAAGGATTAATAAAGAGTCGTGTGGTAGTTTAATATAAGCTTTACACTGAGTCTTTGGGTGTTGTTTTTGAAAAAAAGAGGGTGTAGTGTTATCGTATCTTGATTTCTTGTAAAGTATTAGCTTTATCTTTGGTAACAGGTGAATGTGTTGTTTGGGTTTTGTCTCTTAGAGAGTTAAGGTTTATTTAAAAAGCTAATTTTGGTTGGAAGCTAAAAACATTCTTCTTACTTTTCTGTCTTAAATTATAACTCAATAAGTTCCTGTTTTTTGCCACGATCTTTTATACCTATAATTTCCAAATATTTTTCAGTTGTTGAAATTCTTTTATGCCCTGAAACTTGAGATATTAATATCACATCAACTCCTGCTTTTAAATTTTCTACGATAAATGTTGTTCTTAGATCGTTTACAGAAAAGTTTTGAATTTCAGCTTTTTGCATGTATCTATCAATTGATGCTCTGATGTTTCTTACTGCCAAAGGTTTGCCACTTTTGCTTACGAAAAAATGAGGATATTTCGTTTCGGGGCGGACTTTTTTATATCTTTCAATTGCTTCTTTAGCCCTTTTATTTAGTGGTACTTTTCTTGATGGTTGGGTTGCGTATGCCTCAATTAAAATTTCTTTATCTGAAATGTTTGAGCATTTTAGGTTGCTGATTTCGGATATTCTAAGTCCTGTTTGTAGTATGAGCTCGATTATTCCTCCAGTTCTTTCGTCATCGCGGGATGCATCCCGAAGAGCGCGGTACTCAAGTGGACTCATGAACTTGGGTTTTTCAACATTAACTTTTGGGTGTTCTACGTATTCAGAAACGTTTTTAGTTATATACTTGTTATCAAGTAGCCATTTGAAAAAAGTTTTTATTGCATTGAGTTTTCTGGAAACTGATTTTGGAACATATTTTCTTCTTAACAAAGTGTCGCGGAAATTATCAATGTCTTCTTTTGTAACTTGTGTGGGAGTAGTTTTTGCATTTTTGTTAAGATACTCTATTAATTGTTCAATATCTGCTTTGTAAGCGAAAATTGTTGCAAGAGATCGACCTTTGTTTTTAAGATGTTCTGCAAATAAAGGAAGGAGTTCATATAACTTGTTTTTTATCATAAATTTTTGATTTTTTGTTGATAAAATTTTAGATTTGTGAAATTTGTATTATATTTAAACTAAAATAAATGGTAAGTTATTATATTATTTGAACAATGGTATCATAGTTTTTAAAAACAGGTCAATGTTTTTATTGTAAATTGTATGAATAAAATAGTTTCAAAAAGAAATGTTTTTTCCCAAAAAGAAAGTAAATTTTCCAAAATTGTTTTTTATACAGGTATTGTATTTCTTTTGCTTTTTTTAAGTTCGTTTTTTAAAACCTTATTTCAGTATTTTAGTGCTATCAATATTGTTTCCAAGTACGAACAAAAAGTTCAGGTAGAGTTGGATAAACAGTCAGAGATTAAAGAAAAGTTAAAAGAAACAGATGATTTTTATTTTGCGGAAAAAATGCTACGGGACAAACTTGGTATGGCAAGGCAAGGAGAGATAGTGGTTGTTTTGCCTTCTGAAGATGAATTAAGAAAAATTGTTCCCAGGCTTTATGATGATGTAAAAGAAGAAAAGGTTTCTAATTGGGAAATGTGGTTAAAAATTTTTTATAACTGATTTTTGTTTATTCAGTTTTTTAATAAATGTTGTATGTTTTTTTAGTTTTCAGTCATGGTTTGCTTGGCATGTGTTTGAACGTAGTCCGTGCCAATATTCTAAATTTTCATTTGTGATTTAACCTTTTGTGACAAATTTGACTTAAATTTTTTCTTCTTGGCACAAGAATTAAATTATAATTAGGCTTAAAAAACATTTTTTAAAGTTTAGAGAATAACTATATTAAGAAATTTTTTTTGAACAATTATTTCTATCGCTATGATTGGCCTGAAAGTAATTTTTACTTTTTTGTCTTCTTTTAAGTTATTAAGTGTGATATATGTTGCGGGGCTGGGAGTTGAACCCAGCCTGGGAGATTATGAGCCTCCCGTGCAGCCGTACACTACCCCGCATGAATTTTTTTAGGTGATTATTTTAAAATCAAGATAAAATAAGATTTTAATCTTATTTGCAATTATATATTGATTGAGAAGCCAATTCAAATACGATAAAATTTGCCAAGGCCTGGGTAGCTCAGTTGGTTAGAGCATCGGATTCATAAACCGAAGGTCGCGAGTTCGAATCTCGCCCCTGGCACAATAAATTTGAGTATTGACTTTATTTTAAAGTTGCCCCTAAACTAGTACTAGCTTAGTTTATTGGCTAGTTTATTTTAAATACTTACAATCTTATGTCCGAGATACCCGAAGAATCTCGAAGAGAATATCGTGTTAGCAGACGTAATGTTTTGGGACTTTTGGGACGAATTGGTTCCTTAGTCGTAACGGGATCGGTTTTAAAAGGATATTTTGATGAAAAGTACCACCAACAAAAACTCGACCAAGCCCAAAAGTATTGTGAATCTTTACCGATTGTTCCTTCTGAGGAGGTTACTTCTGAGCAAGTTGATTATATAGATAAGCATGGTAAAAACGCGATAGATTCTATACTAAACAGAATTGCAAGTGGCCATGCTCGAATTTTGTGTTTTAAAGCTGGAGAGATGGGTAATCCAGATAAAGTACTTGCTGAGTCTGAGTTTGTTTCTTCACTTCTGATAAGTGGAAATAAAGATAGAAAATTGATTTCTTTTATTGCTTTAGATATTAGTAAAAGTTGGGAAGAGAGGATGAATCGTTACATCAAAGGTGATGATGATGGAATTTTGCATGACTTTAGACAAGAATATGGTATTGGATATGCTTCAATTTTATTAGTGGCAAAAAATTTGGGAATTCAAGTGGTTTGTTTAGGTGAGCAAAGTTTGCCAAATTCTGATACAACTGCAGCTCAAAGTTTAAGAAGTTTTTTGGATAGTAATCTAGGATCAAGAGGCATAGTTTACTCTATGCGTTCCTACCATACCAAAGAAGATTCTTTTTTTACTGGTTTTACTCAAAAACCAGATCTAATTTGGACAGCTGATTTAGTAAGCAAGTATGATACTTCCCCTGTGGGTAATACCCTTTACGAAGCTTATGCTCGATCTGAACATGCTTCTAAGTATACCGTTCTTGATGAAATAGTTAACTCTCCATTTTCTCTCCAAGTTACAGATGAAACTGGTGATAAATATTGTAAGAGCTTTAATGCTGTTGTGTTGTTGCCTAGTTCTAGTTTAAGACGAAATTCTGATGAGCAAGTTCCTACTATTACTACTAGATCTCCGACAAGGCAATAGTTATCTGCTCTTTTTTCAAGTGTTTTTCCTTACCTTTTTTGAGATAATAGAGTACTTTGAGTTTGTAGAATATGAAAAAACGAATTTTAACTGGTGACAGGCCTACTGGCAAACTTCACCTTGGTCACTATGTTGGTAGTTTGGAAAATCGAGTAAAGCTTCAAGATGAATATGAGCAGTTTGTTTTGATTGCTGATGTTCAAGCGTTGACTGACAATTTTGATAACCCACAGAAAGTTCGTGGCAATGTTCGTGAAGTTGTAATGGACAATTTAGCTGTTGGTTTAGATCCCCAAAAAACAACCTTTCTAATCCAATCTCTAATTCCTGAAATTGCCGAGCTTACGGTTTTTTATCTTAATTTGGTTACTCTTGAGCGAGCGCTGAGAAACCCCACAGTTAAAAACGAGATAAAACAAAAGGAATTTGGGAAAAGCGTTCCGGCAGGATTTGCTCTGTATCCAATTTCTCAGGCCGCTGATATAACTGTTTTCGATGCCGATCTTGTTCCTGTTGGAGAGGATCAGCTTCCGATGATTGAGCAGACTAGGGAAATAGTCAGAAAATTTAATTCTCTTTATGGCGACACTTTGCATGAACCAGAAGCTTTGGTTGGTGATGTGCCTAGATTGGTTGGTACAGATGGTAATGCCAAAATGAGTAAGTCTTTGGGAAATTGTATTTATTTGTCAGATACACCTAAGGAAGTTTATAAGAAAGTGATGAGTATGTATACAGACCCACAAAGGAAACATGCCACAGATCCCGGAAAAGTCGAGGGTAATCCTGTTTTTATTTACCACGATGCTTTTAATCCTAATAAAGACGAAGTGGAAAATTTTAAATTACGCTATCGCGAGGGCAGGATAGGAGATGTAGAGGTTAAAAAGCGCCTTGCTGAAGTGATAAACAATTTTTTGTCCCCAATTTGCGAGAGAAGAAAATACTATGAAGAAAATCCTGATGAAGTGGAAAAAATTTTAAAAAGAGGCACGGCAAAAGCCCGTGAGGTAGCCATGGAAACTATGAAGAAGGTACGCCGGTCCATGAGGATTGATTATTTTGTATGATTTTTTAATTTTCACTTAATTCAAAACCAATTTGCTTGCTTAAGTAATGTATTTTAGTAATGTGTTCTTGATCAAAGCTAATTTGTTACTCTGTTTGTTCTCTTTCAGGTGTATTTGTAGTGTTAGTGTATTTTTGGATGTATTGAGGTATCCAGTTTAATGGATATCTTTTACCATCTTGATAACCGGCACGAATTTTTTCTTCATCCCAACCCAGATTTCTCATTTCAGTTTGGTATTTTTCCACTTCTCTTTCTCTGTTTTCTCTTTTTTTTGCTATCAATAAAGGTTCGTCATGATTGCTAAATAATTTTTCCATGTATGCATATCTTTGTGGCGCAATTATTTTTAATAATCCAGGAATTTCTACAAAAAGGGCGAAACTTTCGCAAAAATCGTCTTTGACTGTATCTTGTTGTTTGCCGGATTTCCTTCTATCAGAAACGTATTCGGAGACACTAGTTTTTTCAACTGTGTCGATAGCAGACCACCTTTCTAGCTCGTCTTCTTTTAAATTTCTGAAAACGGCGTGCCCTATTTCGTGGACAAGAACGGCTCTAAACTCTTCTTTTGTAATTTTTACACTTTTGTCAACATTCATGTATATTAAGCTTTGTCTCATTTGGGTTTTTTCATCGACAAAGGAAGTTTCTTCGTGCTTGCCAATTATAGGTGCACCATAAAGTTTTCTGGCGAAAATTTGTCCTCCGGGATCCTCTGCTCTTGCGAAATTTATAACAGCTATTGTTCTTAAGAATGTTTCTGGAATTTTTTCTTGGATAGGGTTCCACAGCTCAGAGAAATCGGCAAATTCCCGGTTTTTATTCAGTAAGCCCGCTCTTTTGATATTTGGCACATATTCTTTGTTAGTATTTTCTTTACTAATTGACCAAATGTAAGGATCGTAATCTGTCATAAATTATTAGAAATATATAAAAATATATTAAGTTTTTATTTTTTTTAAAGAAATTTTACAAAATTTAAGCTATTGGTTGCTTTTTAATGCTTTAATATAATAGTAAATCTTATGTCAAGCGAAATTTTCCTTTGTGATTTTCAGAAAATAGATATCAGAATTGGCACGGTTTTAGATGCTACTATCCCAAGCTGGAGCCATTGGGTGATGAAACTTACCGTGGATTTTGGTCCTGAGATTGGTGTCAAAACTGTATTTGCAGGTATTATGAAGTTTTATGTCCCCGAAGAAATAATAGGCAGGCAATTTCCGTTTGTCGTAAATCTTGTGCCTAAAAAAATTGGTCCCAAAGACGAAAATGGAATCCAAAATTATTCTGAGGGTATGCTCTTGGCCGCAAATTTTGTTTCTGATGATAAGGATCCTGAAAAAAATAAGCCGGTCCTTTTTAGTTTATCTGAAAAAGTTCCAAATGGCACGAAAGTTATTTGAAGCTTCTTTAAATAGTTTTCGTTTGATATAATCCACTCTTACTGAGAATAATTTAAAGGAAATGAAAATTTTAAATCAAAATAAACAAAAAAACGGCAAAAAAAAGGCTTTGTTTGAATTAAAGCTTAAGTTAAATGTTTGGAAAATATTGATTGCCATTTTTCTGATAATTTTCTTTTTGCCAGTGATAGTATCTATTATTGACCTTCAACGAACCAATAGTCGTGTGGATATTTCACAGGCTATAAGGGATATAAAGGATGGCAAAGTGAAAGAAGTTTTAGTTCAAGATAGCAAGCTTATACTAACTTATGAGGACGGATCGGTAAAAACTAGCACTAAAGAAGCCTCTGACAGCCTTGCCAACTTGCTTGAAAAATCGGGAGTAGATCCTTCAACTGTTCCTTATAAAGTTGTAGATCAGTCTTTGTCGCGAGCTGCAAGCGACTTTTTGGGTTTAATTTTGCCTCTTGTTTTGATGGCGGCTTTTTTCTTTTTTATACTTAAAGCCCAAACTAAAGGTGCGCAGGATATCTTTTCTTTTGGCAGAAGCAAAGCCAGACTTTTTGCCAAAGGCAAACAAAATGTAACTTTCAAGGATGTTGCAGGAGTTGACGACGCTAAAAAAGAACTTGAGGAAGTAGTTGATTTTTTGAAAAATCCAACAAAGTACAAAAATATTGGAGCTCGTACCCCTAAAGGTGTTTTGCTTTTTGGTCCCGCGGGTGTTGGCAAAACACTTCTTGCCAAAGCTGTTGCTGGCGAGGCTGGAGTGCCATTTTTTTCAATGGCGGGAAGCGAATTTATGGAAATGCTTGTTGGAGTGGGAGCTTCTCGTGTGAGAGATCTTTTTGCTCAGGCAAAAGCTGCCGCTCCTTCAATAATTTTCATAGACGAAATTGACGCTATTGGCAGACAAAGAGGGCGTGGAGTGATGGGAGGACATGATGAACGCGAGCAGACGCTTAATCAAATTCTTGTAGAAATGGATGGATTTACTCCGAATGACAATGTCATTGTAATTGCCGCCACCAACAGAGGCGATTTGCTTGACCCTGCGCTTTTAAGACCGGGGAGATTTGACAGAAGAGTGACGCTTGACATGCCCGACAGGGATGGCAGGAGAGAAATTTTGAAAATTCACGCAAAAGGTAAGAAATTTGCGAAAAACATCAACTGGGAACGAGTTGCCGACAGGACTGTTGGTTTTTCTGGGGCAGATCTTGAAAATATGCTTAATGAGGCGGCAATACAGGCGGCTCGTGAAAACAAAAAAGAAATTGAGATGGTAGACATAGAAGAAGCCGCAACCAAAGTAAAACTAGGTCCTGCCAAAAAACGCCTGCAATCGGAAGAGGATCGCAAAATTACCGCCTACCATGAATCTGGTCATGCAATTGTTACACACTTTTTGCCTAAGATGGATCCGGTACATAGAATTTCAATAGTCGCTCGTGGAATGAGCTTGGGGCATACTCTTATTCCGCCGGCCGCGGATCGCACACATGAAACCAAATCTCGCATGCTTGATCAAATTGCCGCAATGCTTGGTGGTAGAGCTGCTGAGGAGTTGATATTTAACGAAATGACATCTGGAGCATCAAACGATATAGAGCGCGCTACGGCTCTGGCAAGAGCAATGGTGACGGATTTTGGCATGAGTTCTTTAGGCCCTATTAATTTGTCTCCCCAACCTGATCCTGATTTTGGTTTTTTGGCTGATGGTTTCCAAGTTTCGCCTGCGATGCAGGAGAAAATAGATGCTGAAGTGAAAAAAATTATTGATTCCGGATACGAACAGGCTTTGATTATTCTAAAAAAGCATAGAAAACAGCTTGACGATGTAGCTAACGCTCTTCTTGCCAAAGAAACGCTTGAAAGAGATGAATTTGAAAAGATAGTAAATTTTGAAAAGAATAGCAAATTATGAAAGAAAGGAAATTTGTTTTGCCAGTTGGTTTGTCAGGTGAAGTAGTGTTGAGAATAGTGTGTCAAAATTGTTTAGCGCATTTTGATTGCAGTCCGAATAGTGAACAAAATTATCATGCTGATATTATACATGGGAATCTTGCCGGTATTGAAGATCGCTGTTTATTGGTTGAAGGAAGCGCTCGAGGTCCTGTTTATTTGTTTTTTTATGATTTTGAATCTTTATCTTTGCAAGAACAGGTTCCGGCAAGCGGAGCAAAAATTCCCAAGGTAAAAGATCGATTGACGCTTGCTTGTTTGAGTTGTTTGCGTTGTCTTGTTGTTTCATGTTGTCAACCAGAGTTTAGTGAAAACGAAGGCTTATTGAGTGTTAAAGGTGAATGTATTACCTCGGAAAAATGTTGTTTAAAAAATAAAGTGAATGGGTAATATAATCAATAATTATTGATAGTGCTTAAATTTTGTTTATACTAAAGTTAATTAGCGCCAGCAAAAATAGTTTTTGTTTTATGTCTGACGACTATAATCAAGACAAAGATTCGGATTCTTTTGAAAAAGATTTAACTCCGGAAATTCCAAAAGCTAAATCATCTAGTTCCAAAAAGAGAATTACTCTTAGACAAGCAATTGAATATGGCGAGTATGATGTGACTTATTTGTCGACTTTTCCCGAGTGGCATGAACTTCCTAAGCATATGCAATTTGAATATCTGAACGAAGCTATGGATAATCGCAGGAAACAACTTTTACAGCATTGGGCATATATAAATAGAACTAGTAACTGGAGTGTGCGTGATGACCTCAAGGAAATAAGCGCAGGTATTGAAAAACAACTTGATGAACTTGAAAGAGATCGCCAAAAAATTATGGCTGAATATTTGAAGTAAATTATTTCTTTTTCCCCTTTTTATTTCCCAATTTCAAAAAATTGTCATACCTGATATAAACTTATTTTTAATGGAAAACAGATTAATAATTTTTGATGGCAATGCGATTTTGCATAGGGCATATCATGCCATGCCAAAGCTTACTAACTACAAAGCCGAGCATATTGGAGCGCTTTATGGTGTAGTTTCTATACTTGTCAAGACAATTTCCGACTTGCGTCCTACTCATATTATTTTTTGCTTTGATGAGGAAGGAGAAAATTTCAGGCATAAAATCCTAAAGACTTATCAGGAAAACAGATCCCACCCTGATGATGATTTAATTTCGCAAATCAAAAAAGCTCCTGATCTGATTAACGCAATTGGCATACCGGTTTATTCTCATAACGGTTTTGAAGCGGATGATTTAATTGGCACAATTGCAAAAAAAGCGGTTGAAGATACGCCTTTGGTTTTTGGTCAAATTGTTGTTGTAACTGGAGACAGAGATTTATTGCAACTAGTTGATGACAGAAATCACATATCGCTTTTTATGCCCCAAAATGGCATGACGCAAGCTGTTATGTATGATGAAGAAAAAGCGCGACAGCGCATGGGTGTTTTGCCTTCGCAAATTGCGGATCTAAAAGGACTTGTTGGAGATATGTCGGATAATTACAAAGGCGTTCCCGGAATTGGTCCCAAAACAGCTTGCAGCCTTCTTGCTCAATTTGGCAGTTTTAGCGAGATTTACAAAAATCTTGAGAAAATACCGGAAAAAATTAGAAACAAACTGATTGAAGGTCGTGAAAGCGGCGAATTGTCATACAAATTAGCTCAAATTGTCACAGATGTTGATATTGTGATTGATTTTGACAAAGCTTCTAAATGGGATTTAGTTAGCAGGGAAGCGTTAGCAAAATATGAAGAAATTGGTTTTAAAAGTTTAGTTGAAAGGATCAAAAAGACGGCAAAAGAAATCTCGAAAAAACAGCAAACAAGTTTGTTTTGATATGAAGATTGCTTTGGTCCATGATTACATAAAAGAATATGGTGGAGCAGAGAGAGTTCTAGAAACCTTGCATGAGATTTTTCCAGACGCGCCTGTTTATACCTTGCTTTATTCGCCAAAGTACCTAGGACCTCATGAATTAAGATTCAAAAATTGGGACATCAGAGCTTCTTTTTTGCAATATTTTCCTTTTTCGGAGAAATTGATTAGTCTTTTCAGGATTATTTCGCCCTATGTCTTTAGCTCAATGGATTTGTCCAGCTATGATGTAATTGTTGTTTCGCAAACTGGAGCTTATTTCCCTAATTTAGTCAAAAAAGGCAATGCAAAGCTTGTTTGCTATTGCCACACTCCGCCCAGATATTTATATGGATATCCTACAGCCAGAAAACCTTCCAAATGGCTTCTGCCTTTTATACACATACTAAATCACATACTTCGTATGATTGATTTCAAAGCGGCGCAACAAGTTGATTGTTTTATCGCAAATTCAAAAGAAGTTCAAAAAAGGATAGAAAAGTTTTACCGTAAAAAATCAATCGTGATTTATCCGCCAGTGGATGTGGCTAAATATAAAAAACCAAATTCTAAAAGCAGGAAAAACAATTCTCCTTACTATCTGTGCGGAGGGAGACTGGCCCGTGCAAAGAGAATTGATTTGGCAATCAAGGCTTGCTTGTCGCTTAAGGTTAATCTTAAAATTTTTGGCAAAAGTTTTGCAGGTTATGGAGAGGAATTAAAACAACTTGTTTCTTCTTCTTTGTCTTTAGATTCCAAATTTAACATTGAGTTTCTGGGAGAGGTTACAGATGAGGAAAAATTTTTGTTAATGGCAAATGCTAAAGCTTATATATTTCCATCTGAATTTGAAGATTTTGGCATCACGCCTGTTGAAGCGATGGGTGTTGGCTGTCCTGTTATTGCCTTAAAAAGCGGAGGTGTCAAAGAGACGGTTATAGAAGGAAAGACAGGTTTGTTTTTTGATGAGCCAACTGAAGAGTCTTTAGTTTCTGCTCTTAGGAAATTTGACCAATATTTTTGTAAAAAGATTAAGAGAAAAGATTGTGTAAAACATGCTAATAGGTTTTCAAAAGAGAGATTTAAAAGTAAGATCTTTCAAATTATTTACCAGAATTTTTGTTATTCTCGTTTCTGATTACACAACCTTCAAAAAAAGGACAATCAGAGCAAATTTCTTTAGAAGGAGTAACTCTGGCATAGTAGATTGAGTTTGCTAGTTTTTGTATGCAATTTGCGAGCTTTAGAACTCTACGTACAACGTTTTCTTGTGTTACACCAAGACTTCTTAAATCCTCTCTTGCACATTTTTCAAAAAACCTACCGGCGCTCAAAGCGCCTTGACTTTCTACTCTTATTCCTTTTATGGCTTGAGTATAAATTATATTTATCTTAACGGAGTCTTCCTTGCTTATTGTATTTGAATATATTAAGGATTGTAGTGGTTTTGATTTTTTTGTCTAGTGGGCAAAAACATGAAACGGATGTGGGTAGGTTTTATTTTGGTTTATCAGATGATCAAATGAATTTAGTTAACTGATAGAGGAAAGTTTTAATCAATAGTAGTATTGATGCCAGTTTGACAAAAATTTATTTGTTTGTTAAATTTCTGTTGCCATGACTCAAGAAAGTGGCAGAATAAGATTTTCTGAATGGGTGAAGTTGCAGATCCAATTGTGTTCGTTAGCGAAGTCAATTCTAGAAGAGGTGGGGTATAGTGTTATTACTGACGTAGTGACAATTCTTTTTGACAATAAACGACATTATTTAGATTTTGTTAGACAAATATCTTATGCAAATTTTGATTCAGATGAGGGAGCTGATAAGTTTTTGACGGAGATTGAAAAAGAGTTTGCTAAGTTTTTAGCGGCTTTTTGTATAGCCAACTTATGGGCAGGTAATGCTCGAATAGGACATCTTAGAGAAGAAGTGTTTGATAAAAGAGTAGGTGCTTATGAGCTAGGAAATGTATTACAATTGTATGTTGTTTGGAATGTGCAAGTTTCAGATTCTGACGCGTTTACTGTATCACTACGCAAGATCATTAATGATTCTACGGATGTTTTTTTATCTGAAGTAAGAGGAACTCCAGAAGGGTGTGTCCGCTACCAAACAATTTTATCACTTGAGGGTAATAATTATGAACCTGATGTGTGGATAAAAGATACAGGGAAAAACGAGTATTGTGTAACAAGTCCACTTGAAAAAGCAAAAATGGTAAAACGGCTTGCTAAGTGTTTGTCAGATGCCAAAATATAAGTTTTCTTAATTTAAATGTTACCATTAAGGTATAGATTTATTACCACACGGCGTGCTTCCTATCCCTAAGGATCTTGAGTGGAGAGATTTGTTAATCCTAAAACAATTAAGAAAGTTTTATTTCAATCTTTTATTAGAGCTTTTATAAAATAAAAAGCCATTTGGTAATTTTGGTTGTATAATTGTTTGATACCTGAATTGCCGGAAGTAGAATCAATAAAGATACAACTGGAAAAATATTTGTTGGGACACAAGAGAACTCTGATAAGAGGGTATCTAGCAAGCTTTTTGGTTTTTGTAAATCGCAAGGGGTGCTGGAGAATTCTCAATGATGTTTTTGAAACAAGGTTTAATTCAGAATAGGCAACAGCAAATTGCCTTAAGAGTAAAGAAATTTTACTAGCAAGGGTTTTGACCGGTTTAGTTTTAGCAGAGTTGGCTAACGCAAATTTGGTGAGAGGGTTTAAGTTTGTGCACGAAGTTATTGGAACAAACAAAATCTTATTGTGTTTTACTTACTTACTGAGACATTGCCGTATATTGATTTGGATGTTTAGTTTGTTTTTTTGAAGATAATAAATTGATGTTTGTTTTACTTTATTTACTTTTGTAAGTTGGCGAGGGTTTTTGTATCAAAGTGCCTTTGGGCAAGTTTTTGATTGTTGTTGTTCAGGAAGGTGTTTTCTGTTTTCAGATTGCTTTGTAGCACTTACACAATCTTATGCCAGCTAGGGCAATTGTTAAACTTTGCAAAAGGAGGAGTTTGTTAGGCAAAATATTGCTTGCCACAAGCAGGTTTTTGATGGAGAAAAATGCAAGAGATAGATTTAAAAAATTTGCAAGGTATTTAAGTGGGAAGAGAATACTTGATGTTGGTGTAGGTGTGGGTTCCTTATTCAAGATAAATAAATAAGCTAATTTTGAGGTTGTTGATATCGACGTGGATATAACCTCTTTATATCCAGATGTTGTACCAATTTTATATGACGGGTTTAACATGCCTTGGCGATAAAGAATTTGATTATGCTTTGATTGTTTGTATTTTGTATCATTCTAAAGATTCGATTAGAGTTTTAGACGAAGCTATGCGTATTTCTAAACGAATTATAATTATAGAAAATACTTAAATTCATTACATAAACAAATTAGAAAAATTTTTGGTTTCTTTACGAGATATGGTTGGCAATTTTGAGTTTTACGAGCATCTTTAAAGATTACTAGTGAATGAATTAAAATTTTTGCAGACAAGGGTTGGTACCCTGTCTTTGTTTACGAATGGTCTAATATTGAGTTTTACGGAATTTATGGCAGGCAGGTGCTTTTTGTGTTAGAGTCCAAGGAAAAAGCTAAACGAAGTTAAAAAGGTAAACTTTGGCTTTGTTGTTGTATAATTTGTTGATGCCTGAGCTACCTGAAGTTGAGTCAATAAAGGTACAGTTAGAGAAGTACTTATTAGGGCACAGAATAGTTGACCTAATAATTCACACACCTAGTGTTTTTGAAGGCAAAAGAGAGGATATTGTTGATACAAGTTTTGTTAGTGTTCGACGGTTTGCCAAGGTTCTCTCTCTTGATTTATCCAATAGCAAGTCCTTAGTGGTCCATATTAAGCTTACAGGTCAGCTGATATATAGAGGCAGAAATTTGCCTAATCCACCTTCTCTTTCTAGGAAAGTGGTTGGAGGGGTTCCAGGGAAACACACGCATGTTGTATTTGTTCTGGATGAAAATAGTTTTTTGTACTATAACGATGTTCGTCTTTTTGGGTGGATTAAAGTTGTAAACACAAAAGAGGTTGAAAACATTGGCTTTGTGGGTAAATTAGGACCCGAACCGTTTGGTAGACAAGATGGTAAACCTGCACTTTTGACATATGAAAAGTTTAAGGGTATTCTTGCAAAAAGCAAAAGGGTAATTAAAACTCTTTTGATGGATCAGTCAAAAATAGGCGGGATTGGCAACATTTACGCAAATGACGCTTTATGGCTTGCCGGTATTCATCCTGAAAGACAAGCTGGAAAATTAAGCGATAATGAGGTAAAAACGCTTTACGATGCGATTATTGCTGTTTTGAAAAAAGGAATTGAAGCCGGTGGGGCGTCTGAACTTGCTTTTGTTACTCCTGATGGTCAAGAGGGAAGTTATCAGAATCATACTTTGGCGTATGGCAGAAATGGTAAAAAATGTCCAAGATGTAAAAAATCAGAATTTGAGAAATATTTTCTAGCCGGTAGAGGAACTTATATATGCAAGATATGCCAAAAAAGGTAAATGTTTTTTTCTCAGTGGTAATTCCTGCTTTGAACGAAGAAAAATATCTTCCTAATCTTTTGGTTGACCTTTCTTCGCAGACTTACTCTGATTTTCAAGTGATTGTTGTTGATGGCAATTCAGAAGACAAAACAGTTGAGGAAAGCAGTAAGTTTAAGTCTAAATTTAAAAAATTTACTATTTTGCAAAGCGACAGACGCAATGTTTCATATCAGAGAAATTTGGGAGCGAAATCTGCGATTGGCAAATGGATAATTTTTATGGATGCGGACAATAGACTGCCAGATTATTTTTTAGATGGAATCAGGTATCAAATTGCAAAAACAAAATGCGATATTTTTACCACATATTGCGAACCGGACACAAATAATGCGGGCGATAAATTAGTGACGCAATCAATAAATGCCGTTTTAGAAATTGCTCAATTTTTAGAAAAACCATCCGCTCAAGGAGCCATGATTGGTGTGACAAATGAAGGTTTTTATAAAATTGGAGGTTTTGACACGGAATTTATACCTTCAGAGGACAAAATGTTTGTAAGGGCTGCGATCAAAAAAGGTCTTGAATTTCTCATATTCAAAGAGCCAAGGTATATTTTTTCCATGCGAAGATATAAAAAAATTGGGCACTTAAAAACGATTAAAAATTATTTGGATATAAATTTTCAAGATGAAATAAATGGCAGTAAAAGAAAATCTTTAGAATATAAAATGGGAGGGCATTTATTTAATCAAGATAAAAAAGATAAAAAATTAGAAACCGAGGATTTCAAAAGATTGTTTAAAGAAATTTCTAACCAGAAAACATTCAAAGGTAAGGTTGAAATCCTTCTTAAGTTTATAAAACACAATCAATCTTTAATAAAAATTTGATTTAGATTTACTAGTAACGATGATTCTTAGGACATTGTCTTTGCTTAATTTTAGAAATCATAAAAAAAATACCTTTAATTTTTCAGACAAAATTAATTTCATAATTGGTGATAACGCGTCAGGAAAAACAAATTTACTGGAAAGTATTTTTTTGCTTTCGACCGGCAAAAGCTTGAAAGCAAATCGTGAAGAAGAGATGATAATGATTGGAGAAGAATTATCTAAAATAAAGGGAACAGTAAGCTTTAGGGCTTATAGCAACAATTTATCGAACAATGATTTAGACGATGTTGAAAATTTAGAGGTTATTTTAACTCGCGGTTTTTTGGAGTTAGGTACATCTGTGCCGCGCAAAACACCAAAAAAAAGGCTTTTGATTGATGGCACTACTAAAAGACTGATTGATTTTACTGGAAGGTTGAAAGTTGTTTTATTTGGTCCTTGGGATATGAACTTGGTTACAGATCCGCCAGGCGCAAGAAGAAGTTTTTTGGATTTGGTGATTTCTCAAACTGATCGCGAGTACAGAAGGTGCGTTATTGCTTATGAGAAAGCTTTGCGTCAAAGAAATAAATTGCTTTTTAGAATTAGAGAAGAAGGAATATCAAGAAACCAGCTTATTTTTTGGAATCAGCTTTTGATTCGCAATGGAGAGTATATTACTAGAAAAAGAGCAGAGTTTATAGAATTTGTAAATTCGGCAAATCAGTTAACTGATTGTATATACCAATTGTATTATGACAAAAGCGTTATTTCTGAATCTAGACTTGAGCAATACAAAAAGGAAGAGGTTGCTTCAGCCACAACTTTAGTAGGACCACATAGGGATGATTTTCGATTTTTGATTTTGAATTCCAAAATTTCAGATGATGCCTTTGATCTGGCTTTTTATGGGAGTCGAGGGGAGCAAAGAATGGGAGTTTTGTGGTTAAAGTTAGCGGAGTTGGCATTTATAGAAAAAGTTGCTAAAGAAAGACCGGTGCTTTTACTTGATGACATTTTATCGGAATTAGATCATGGACATCGTGATATTGTTATGTCAACAATGAGAAACCAGCAAACAATAATGACTACTGCAGATTATCATTATGTTGAAGATTTTAAAGGGATAGAAATTGTTAATATGATTAATTTGAATTGATTATTTTTTGGCAATTACCACTAACAATTTTTACAATTCAGTTGATTTATCTGAATCTTGATTATCCTTAAATTGAATTGCTCTTATTTGTAGTTCTTTTAACAACTCAGGATTTATGAAGTCTGGTCTGCTTTCAATCAAATCTATTAAAGCATTTATTGCTTGAATTTGGGCTGAGATAAGTTTGGGAGAATAGCGAAAGGATTCAGAAATTGTTAAAACAAATAGTCTTGCAAGATATTGTCGGATCAATTCCAGATCGTTTATATTTATTGGTCTTTCCATCACTATTTTATTACCGTAAAAATTGCGTTATATTATAAACATAAAATTAAAATAAAGTTTATAAGAATTTAATTAAATTGCATGTTGATACCAAAGTACACTATAACAAACAAGATTTTAAAAAACATAGGCACCATAGAGGCGGCGCGTGAAGTTGTGGAGAATGCGCCACTTGTTCCTCTTTATGAGAAGCAATTTCAAACCGACGCTATTACAAGAACTATCTATCACGGCACACACATAGAGGGCAATGAGCTTTCGCTTGAACAAACTAGAAAAGTTATGGAAGGGTTTGAGGTAACCGCTCATGAGCGGGATATACAGGAAGTCATAAATTACAGAAATGTTGCCAAGTTTTTAGACGAACTGCTTGAACAGAAGAGGGATTACGATTTGCAAATGCTTTTGGATATTCACAAAAAAACAGTGGAAAAAATAGTTGATCCAGAAAAGGCAGGTGTTTTGAGAAAAAGTCATGTTGTTATCAAAGAAGAAAACACCGGGAAAATCATTTTAGCCCCCCCTCCTTATGCTGAAGTTCCGTATCTCATTGATGATTTTTTTGAATGGTTTAATAGTCCTTCTGCAAAAGAGATACATCCTGTTTTGCGTGCCGGAATTGCTCATTACATTTTGGTTTCAATTCATCCTTTTGTGGAAGGCAATGGCCGCACTACGCGTGCATTTGCTAATTTAGTTCTTCTAAAAGAAGGTTACAATATCAA
The DNA here is from genome assembly GCA_026416845.1 of Patescibacteria group bacterium. Classification (GTDB taxonomy): domain Bacteria; phylum Patescibacteriota; class Microgenomatia; order UBA8517; family UBA8517; genus JANWVB01. The sequence goes on along the minus strand of JAOAEL010000006.1, from coordinate 36,225 downwards.
ACGTTTTTTTGCGCTGGAAGAGCATTTTGACAATGATTTAGGTGCTTACTATGAAGCGTTTGCAAAAGTGGATGAGCAATCCCCAAATATACAGGATAGAGATCTTACTTATTGGTTGGAGTACTTTACTTCTGTTGTAGCGATTGAGCTTACAAAAATAAAAGAAAAAGTGCGCAAGATTTCTGTTGATTCCCACCTGAAAGGCAAAATTGGAGAACAAGTTGCTCTTACTGAAAGGCAGATGAAATTAGTAGAATACCTATCGGGACAAGGTAGTGCTGGCATGATAGAACTTAAAAAAGTATTGCCAATGGTTTCAGAAGACACAATTTTGCGCGATTTAAGGCAGCTTTTGCAAAAAGGAATAATCAAAAAACAGGGAAGCACAAAAGCAAGCAGATATGTGCTAAATAGCAAGTGATATTGAATTTTGAAATAGCATTTTTTGTATTATAATAGCTTACTGGTATGGTACCTACTGACCCTCAGTTTTTGTATATGATACTTGTTTTGCCAAGCATGTTTGGATTAACTCTTGTAGGAGACGGATTAAATAAAATTGCCCATCAAGAGGCTGGTGGAGTAATAAGTGTAGTATTTGGCATTTTGTTTATCGGCGCTGTTGTTTTTGCATACCTTTTTTTCTCAAATTACCTCACTTCGCAAACTTAATTTATGAAATTTGCGGATTTGTCTTTGTTCCTTCAAAAGTTAGAAAGCACAAAATCTCGCAACAAAATTACCATTATACTAGCTGATTTGTTTTCCAAACTGGAAGCTGATGAGATAGGCCAAGCAACTTATTTAATTTTGGGCGAGCTTGCCGCTTCTTACAAAGGTGTGGTTTTTAATGTTGCGGATAAAACTATGATTGCCGCAATTGCCAAGGCTTACCAGAAACAAATCAATGATGTGTTTAATGAATATAAAAAAACTGGCGATATTGGAGAAACTGCATATACTTATGCCGTAAAGGCAAATTCGAAAGACACAGGATTAAGTGTAACCGATGTTTATTTGCGGTTTTTTGATATCGCAAACGATTCCGGACAGGGAAGCATTGAACGGAAGATAGACAAACTGTCAATGGTTTTATCTAATATGGATCCTCTCTCTGTTAAGTACCTGGCTCGAATCCCTGTTGGCAAGTTAAGGCTTGGTTTTTCTGAAAAAACAATTATTGATGCTCTTTCATGGATGGTAGAAGGTAGTAAGGAAAAGTCAAAATTGATAACAAAAGCTTATGAGGTGGTTCCGGATGTTGGCGCTTTAGCGGAAAAAATTAAAAGATTTGGTATCAAAAAAGCTACTGGCAATCTTTCTCCAATTGTTGGGATTCCAGTAATGCCCATGCTTTGTCAAAGACTAAAAAGTCCAGATGAGATGATTGAAAAGATGGGAGAGGTTTCAGTGGAACCAAAGTTTGATGGATTAAGATCAATTATTCATTATTCAAAACCTAAAAAAGTATTGGCGGTTTTTACGCGAAATTTAAAAGATATATCTTTTATGTTTCCTGAACTTTTTGAGATTGACAAATATTTAAGCGTTGATGAGGTGATACTGGATACCGAAGCTGTTGGCATGGATGAAGATATGCTTAAGATAGCTGACTTTCAGACAACCATGCAAAGACGCAGAAAGCATGATATAGCAAATGTCAAAAGCAAAACACCAATTAGCTTTCAGGTTTTTGACGTTTTATATGCTGATGGTAGGAATCTGATGCAAGAGCCTTATAGTGTTCGCCGTGAAGTTTTAAAAAAAATCATAAAAAATGGCAAAATTTTGAGAATTGATGAAAATGTTATAACCAAAGATCCTGCTGTTATCTTAAAGCTTCACAAAAAGTACATAGAAGAAGGACTTGAGGGAATCATAGTCAAGAAATTAAATAGCAAGTACATTCCGGGCAGGACTGGATGGAATTGGGTAAAGATGAAAGAGGACGAAAGCGCGATTGGCAAACTGCCAGATACGATTGACGCTGTGATTATGGGTTTTACCGTAGGTTTTGGGAAAAGGGTAGAGTTTGGCATTGGCCAATTTTTAGCTGGAGTTTTGGATAAAGGCAGATACAAAACAATTACCAAAGTAGGCACTGGACTTACCGATGAGCAGTTTAAGCAATTAGCCATGCGACTTAAACCATTGGTAGTAAAAGACAAACCGGAGGTGTATGAAGTTCACAAGGATCTGACGCCTGATTATTGGGTTGATCCTCAGATAATTGTGGAGCTTGCCGGAGATGATCTTACAATTTCACCTAAACATACAGCAGGGTATGCTTTAAGGTTTCCAAGGCTTGTTAGATTTAGGGATGACAAATCTGCAAGTCAGGTAACTACAGTTAATGAGATCAAGAAGTTGTTTAAGTTGCAAAAGAATTGATAATTATAAGGCTGTTATGCCAAAACTAAAATCTTATCTTTCTAAAAGGTTCAGGTACATCAGAGTCTGACGATTGATCATCTGGTATGACAGATAACAAATCTTTTATAGCGTCCTGCAAAACTCTTGCAAATTCTTGTTGATGCATGGGATCATTCGGGTTATTAACAGGATAAAAAGATTTGGGTTGTCCCCACCTCCAATCTACTGCATTTGTAGACATATTTATTATTTCATTCCTCGAAGAACAAATATCCCTATCTGCAGGCAAATTTACTGTATATAAGGATATCTGTTGGTTATTTTCATTGAATGTATACCTAGTAATGTAAGTTAATTCTCTAGAGGATGTCGCGAATATGTACGTACCGTCAGATAATTTTTCTCTGATAACCCATACTTGGTCTCTTGCTTTTACTTGAACATCTTCTTCTAAAACAATGTCCGGTTTTTTATAAGTGAAGTCTGTTGTTTGTATTTTGCCTGCTGTTAAGATAACTTTTTTTATATCACTTCCTACTAAAGAAGCATGAGCGGATAAGTCTTCCAATGTTTGAATTTCTGACAAGTCCATTTTGGCAAATTCCCTAAGATTTTCAATCGATTGACGGTATTCGGTTTCAGATACATTATCTGGTGGCAAACGCCCAAAAGGATAATCTATGTCATCTTTCATGTTGTCAATTTTTGAAACTAACTGACTAAGTTGTACCTTAGAAAAATGAGAGTTGCAAATTGAGAACTAAACTGATTGCAAAGAACACAAATTTAATGAATTTAGCTAAAAATTAATTGCCAAATTTTTGTTTTTACATTTAATCTTTAACCTATGTTAGCATGTGATGTATGCACTTAAAACACACCGGCCTTACCTATAAACAAGCCAGAAACTTGCTTGCCAAATTTGGGCCAAACATCCTGCCAGAATCGCCCCCGCCTTCAAATTTTTCAATATTTGTTTCCCAGCTTGCCAATCCTCTTATATATGTTTTGATTTTTGCATCAATTTTGACCTTCTTTCTTCAAAAATATAACGACACTTTGATTATTTTGCTTGCCATTTTGATAAACACTATCTTATCTTTTTTTCAGGAAAAAAGAGCCGCAAACTCTCTTAATGCGCTTAAGAAATTGATAAATCCTCAAAGCATTGTTGTGCGTGATGGAAAGGAAATAAAAATCAAATCTTCAGAAATAGTGCCTGGCGATGTTGTTGTGGTCAATCAGGGCGAGCGTATTCCAGCAGATGGAATTTTTTTGGAAGCAAACAGAGTGTTTGTCAACGAATCAATGCTTACAGGAGAGAGTGTCCCAATTTCAAAAGAGACTGGCTCTGAGTGTTTTATGGGAACTATATTAACCGCTGGTAGGGGAATTATCAAAGTTTTAAAAACTGGTAAAAATACCAAAATGGGGGCGATAGCTCTTGAGATTCAGGAACCCCATGAAGAAACTCCACTTAAGAAGCAACTGACAAAATTTGCCACACAATTGGTCTTTTTGATTTTGACGCTTACGGCTTTTGTCTTTGTAATTGGCATTTTAAAGGGAAATGACATTAAAACCATGCTTATGACTTCTGTTGCCCTTGCTGTATCTGCTATACCTGAAGGCCTTTTGGTTGGGCTTACCGTTATTTTGGCTATTTCTATGCAGAGGATACTTAAGAAAAAAGGTTTAGTAAAACGGCTTTTGTCTGCTGAGACTTTGGGAGGTGTCACGACAATTTGTCTTGATAAAACTGGGACTATTACGAAGGGGGTTTTGCAAGTGGTGGATGTTTTTGGAGACAAAAAAGAAATTGCCCTGCAGGCGGTTGTAGCAAATGATTTGGACGATCCTATTGTCATATCTCTTTATGAGTGGTCTAAAAGTCACATTGGCAATCATTCGGATTTGATCGCAAAGTATCAAAGGCTAGACACTGTTCCTTTTTCTTCGGAGATAAGATATTCAGCCAGCCTTGTAAGTTGGGATGAGAAACACAACATGATTTTTGTGAATGGTGCTCCTGATTATTTAATAAAATGGGCTGATTTAAGTAAAAAAGATATCGAGAATTGGCATTTGCGGATAAACGAACTTACTTCAAAAGGGATAAGAGTAATAGGCATGGCGCGCAAGAAGGTGGATAAAAAAGTTTCAAAGATTAAACATGAATTTGTGATTTCTAATTTAGAGTGGGTGGGATTGATAGCTTTTACTGATCCTGTAAGGTTGGATGTCTCAAGATCAATTGCCAAGGCAATAAATGCCGGCATTAGGATAATTGTTATCACTGGAGATTATGCCCAAACTGCAAAATTTGTCATGAAACAAATAGGCGTTGAAGTTTATGAGGATGAAGTGATCACAGGGGAAGAACTTGACGATTTGTCAGAGGAGGAGCTTGCCAGAAAAATTAGAAAAGTTAAACTTTTTGCGCGCACAACTCCGGATCAAAAACTTAAGATAGTTGAAGCTCTTAAAGCGGCAGGAGAAGTTGTAGCCATGATGGGCGATGGTGTAAATGACGCTCCTGCCTTAAACCGCGCCGATATAGGAATTGTGGTTGGAGAAGCCACTGATGTGGCCAAAGAATCGGCAGATTTGGTTTTGCTTGATTCTAGGTTTGAGACGGTAATTGCCGCGATAGAGGAAGGACGTGTTGTTTATGACAATCTGCGAAAAGTGATAATTTATTTGATGAGTAGCGCTTTTAACGCTATCACTGCTGTTTTGGGAGCGTTGATTGTTGGGCTTCCTATACCGGTTACAGCCGGGCAAATCTTGTGGATAAATTTAGTAACAAATGGTTTTCCCGGTCTTGCTCTTACAATTGACGCTAAACACAAAGGAATTATGCACGATCCCCCAAGATCTGCAAAAGAGCCACTTGTTGCCGGTTGGATGAAAGTTATTATTGGTATAGTTAGTGTGACTTCAGGGATTTTTTCTTTAGCGCTTTTTTATTGGGAATACATTCAAACAGGAGATCTTAGACTTGCTCAATCAATAGCATATCTTTCTCTTGGAGCAAATTCCTTGATTTATGTTTTTGCTGTTAGATCTTTGGCAAGGCCTGTTTGGGATCAGAATTTTTTGGAGAATAAATGGTTATTGTTTGCGGTATTGGCAGGTTGGTTAATTTTATTTCTGCCGCTTGCCACAGATGATTTGAGAAGTTTTTTTGGTATTGTCTTTGTCCCTTTTAATTATTGGTTTACTATTTTTGCTTTCACTTTAGGCATAATATTTGTGATTGAGATTCTCAAATTCTTTTATAGAAAATTTGCTTAGAGCATTTTCGTTGCAATTTCAACTAGCACAAAAACAACATACAAACCAAGCAATATTGCTCCTTCTTCTTTGGAAATTTCGTTTTTAGTTTTGATAAAATATGAAAATGCTGCAACTATTGCAAGCAAAAATATTGCGGAAGATACAAACACTTCGGAATCGTTAACTTGTGTTGGATTAATTATGCTGGCAAGCGAGATTACTAAGGTATTGGTGGTAGCGCTTCCTAAAACGTTTCCTAAAACAATATTTTTGTTTTTTGTTTTTATTGCCTTAAGAGCTAAAACAAGCTCAGGCAGGTTTGTGCCTATTGCAAAAATTAAAACTCCTATTATCAATGTAGGGATGTTTAGCGCTTGCGCAATTGAAAGAGCATTGCTGACGGCAAGCCTAGAAGATACAGATACCCCTATGAAACCTAAAAGAAACATCAATATACTTTTTTGAAAAGTTAATTGGTTTGTATTTTCTATAGTGGATTTTATGTGTTTTCTTTGGTATTTTGTGTGTGTTAGATACATGTAGTACATGTATATTGTGTATGCAAAAATACAGACAACTGCATCAATTCTGGAAAGTTCCAGATCCAAAAGCATGAAAATTGGCAAAATTATGGTTCCTACCATAAGAAAAATTTCTTTTGGTGTAAGCAAATTGCTTAGAGAAACCTTGCCAACAAAAAACGCTGTGCTGCCAATTATCAATCCTATTAGAACAATTGTTGCACCCATTATGTTTCCCAAAGAAAGTTGTGTATTGCCATCCAAAGCTGAATTTATGCCGACAAAAAGTTCTGGGGTGGAAGTTGCAATCCCGAGTATTACGAAAGCGACAACAAATTTGTTCCATGACAGAGCTGAAGAAATTCTGATTAAATTCTTGATAACAATGTCTGCGCTTTTTCCCAAAATAAAAAGCGCGGCAAGAAGAATAATTGCTTTAGATAATATATCCACTAATTAATATTACAAAAAAATAAATATTTTTGCAGTTTTCATTGACGTTTTAAGGCTTTAAGTTTAGAATTTAAGTGCTTTTTAAATGTTTAATTAATGGATAGTTCAAATCCATATTTCTATCCTGCCATACCCGAAACAATTCATTCATACGCGGATTCTTTGTTTCAGTGTATTAAACGTAATGAATGTGTAACTACTGTATGGGTGCCTATGGCAGGTAGAAGAATATGGAATAAGTTTATTATAGAAAACATTAGTTTATTTGAAAAAGAACTACCTGATTATCAGAGGTATTTTTTGGTTTATGTTGAACCTTTGGAGTTGACTGAAGAATCCTTGATTGGTTATTTGCAGTTAATGGCAAAGAGTTTATTTGAGATTGTTAAAAAAAATCACAAAAAAATAGAGATTAACTTTCAGTTGTTTGATTTATTGGATAGTAAAAATGTTTCTTATCAGGTTTTGTTGGAAGCTTTAAGGAGTTTTATTCTAGAACTTGCATCTAAAAATTTTAGAATAGTTTTTTTCTTTGGTGAGTTTGATGAATTGAAGTTTGCTAACAAAGTCTTTTTTAATAATTTGAAAAATCTTTGGTTGAAAGCTTATCCAAATTTGCAATATGTCTTTTTGATGATTACTGTTTCTGAAAATCAGGAAAGCATTTATGTTTGGGATGAACTTTCTGAGTTGATTCTTCAAAATGTAATTTATATTCCATTGCGCATTGGAGCCGATTTGGATTATTTGATAGATAGTTTTGCTGATGAATTTAAATGTGTTATTACTGATGACTTAAAGAATGTATTAAAACAAGTTTGTGGCGGGCATCCTTATTCCTTGCGCGTTGGAGTAAGAATTATAAGAGATAGTTTTAATAAAGAAGAAAAGGTAATAAGAAGCCTTCTTTTGGATCATTATGAGTTAAGATCAATTGCCACTGGAATTTTTGATAGACAAAGCTTGCAAGAGAAGCAATTGCTTAAGTCGATTGTTGTTGGAAATCAGATAACACAAAAAGACAATGTTTATATGAAGTACCTGATTCAACTTGGTTTAGTTCGTGAAATAAAAGGTAATGGTTATGAGCTATTTTCTGAATTGTTTACAAATGTAGTTTTAAAAGCCATAGGAAGCGAGGATAGAGCAAAATTTACACCAAGTTTATCTTTGGATCCGGTAAGCGGGGCGATTTTGCTAAATGGCGCTACTGTGGAAGAGAGTTTTACAAGGCAGGAATATGCAATACTTGCTTTGTTTTTGAAAAATCCGGGGAAATTATTAACAAGAGAAGCTGTTGGTTTGGAATTGTGGGGAGACTTAAGTTACGAAAAGTATTCAGACTGGGCGATAGATCAAGTAATCAGCAAGCTTCGTAAGAAATTAAAAAGAATTGGTGTTGCCACGGAAATTGTTACTCTAAGGGGAAGGGGATACAAATTTAATTTTGGCAGTTCTGTTGCAAAAGTTTAGGATATTTTTTCAATAAATTTTTATAAATTTGCTCTATTGTTGGAACATAATCGTTTTCTAGCAAATGCTTTGATTGTCTTGATGTGATTGCCTGATAAGACCAGTATTGTTTTGCAACAGGTATTGTCGCCAAGGGCCAATATTCATCGTTGTTTTGATTGATATAGCTATCAATAGCTTTTGAAGAACTAGTTTTTTCTATTCCTGGAGTGATTATTGTTGTGACATTTTTTATTTTTTGTAGTTGAGATACATTTTGCAATGTTTCTATGAGTTTACCTCGTCTTCCTATTAATAAAATTTCGTAAGGATATTTACCTTTTTTTGTTCCGTCAAGTATTGTATCAATATTATCAATCCCAATGCATCGTGTTATTTTCATTTTTATGTCAGGCTTTTTTTCTTGAATTGATTTTTTCAAATTTTCTTGTATTTTTATAATTCTTTCTTGTGGGCTGATTGTCTTTTTTGGGTCAGGGACAGAATTGGTTGTGATAGATACTTCACCTCTTTTAGTAAAAGCAATGCCAAGCATGATTGTTTGGATCCTTGGAGTTATGTGACCTATGAGAGCGGGTGACTTGCCAAGTGTTTTTGCTGGTATTTCCCATGGTTTAGTGATTGGAGCTATTACTACTAGTGATTGTGTTGATGGTTTTTTGTTTCTTTTGTTAAAGTTTTGTATCAGATTTATTGTGTCGTAGTGAGCCACTGTAAACCCGGCAAAAGCTCCAGTGAAAAGCATTATGTTAACATTTCTAATCTTATCGTCTATTGTTTTACCAATATCTGCGGCATCGATAAAAGGATTTTTACAAACAGCCTCAAATGCTTTATTGCAAATATATAACTTTTCTGAACTCTCTGCTGTGATTATCCTATATGCCTTGCAATGATTGATAATTTTTTTTAGATAAGTTAATTGATTTTTTCCAAGTTTTAGCTCTTTGATAAGTTTTTTTATACCTTTTTCTACGTTTCTCGCGTCATAGATAGTTAAGTACCTTAAAAAACCAAACACAAAATTGTATCTTGGAATTGTGTTATTCTTGTGTTTAAGAAATGCTTTTGCCACATTCACTGCGTTTTGAGGATAGAGATTATCAAATTGTTGCACTTTGATTATACTGTTCAACTTTTCGTAGTTAGAAAATCTAATTGGCAGTAAGTCATATCCCAAACCAAACCTTTTATCCTTTGGCAGCTTTTTTCTTAAGTTAAGTATTAATTGTATTGGTAAAAGCGACACATTTGATGATCTTACGCTGGCAATTTGTTTGTATGAGTTTTTGTCTAAAAAGAGCAAGAAATTGATAAGGGCAAGGATAACTTCTTCTTTTGATTTTTTGTCTATATCTTTATTGATGAAATTTTCAAACTTTTGTAAATAATTTTGATTACACAATTTTTGAATTAGCGCAAGCATTTCTGATAGCACACTGAAATTTAGTGCCTTATTTTTTCTTTCATCTGATTTTGGAACTTCAATTCCTATCAAAGATGTATTAACTATATTATTTAACTGATTTATTGCTGATTTATTTTTTTTGCGTTCAGCGATTATTTTCTGACATAGTTTAGATATTTCTTGTTTTATTCGATCTGTTTTTTTTGATTTAGCTTTGCTAGTTTGGATTTTCATAATATTTTTATTTTCGATTTGAGAGGTTTTTGCTCAATATTTAGATATTATACGCAGATATTGCGCTTGGCACAATTTCTTAGACTTAAGAAAAAATTTTGATTTTCACTAGGATCTAGTCAGATTGTTGTCAAGTTATAGATTTTATTTAGTTGTAGCATTAGCTTGATTGTCATAACTCCCAATTTGGGTATTTAGAGGAAGACCTGTTATACGGGAGAGGCAGGTCTTCCTCTAAGTGTCTGAGTTGCTTTGATACATAGAAAAATTTGCCAGAAGCAATTTTTATATTTTTGTTTTATTGTACTTAAAAAATTAGAGGTAAAAAACATGAAATGGCTGGGCTTTTATAGGAGAAAGCTTCAAAGAAAAAGGTTTATTAGGAGTCTTTCTATCAAAGAGAATAGTGGATATCTTTCTTTGTGGTGTGGTTGTGGCAAGCATTTAGTACCCAATTTAAAAATTAGGTAGTAAATATTATCATTGGATCTTTTTTCATTCATTCAAAAATTTTTTCTTTCTTGATTTTTGACAAGACATGCTAAATACTAAAGCTCAGAATGAGACTAAGTAAAATCTTAGGTAAAGAGAATGTTGCCGCTTTTTCTTATGTCTTGGGACCTGTTAGTGCTATAGTGCTTTTGTTGTTGGAGAAAGATCGTTTTATCCGATTTCATTGTGTGCAGTCAATATTTGTTGTTGGATTCTTGCTTATTCTAAATCTTGTTTTTGGTTTTGCTTATATATTTGCTTCAATCATACCTCTTTTGTCTGTTTTTACATTTTTGGTTTGGCTTATTTTAATATACAAAGCTTGGCAGGGTGATGAGTTTGTATTTCCTGTTCTGGGAAGATTAGCAAAAAAAATAGCTTCAAAGTAAACTTCATTTAAAAGTGTTTGTTTTGTTAAAATGTAAGTTATGAATTTGGTAGTGGGGCTTGGTAATCCTGGGAATAAGTATCGTGAGACCAGGCATAATGTTGGGTTTATGGTTCTTGATAAATTGGTAAATTTTCTAGATTCAAGTTCTTCGAAGAGAAAAAATAGTGCCAGACTTAAAAGTGCAGTTAAAATTATTAACAACACAATACTTGCATGGCCAAACACTTTTATGAACAATGTAGGTGAAGCGGTTGCGGCATTAGTAAATTATTACAGAATTTCGGCAGGTGATTTATATGTTGTACATGATGATTTGGATATTAGATTGGGAGAATACAAAATACAATTTGGTATTGGTCCAAAGGTGCATGGAGGAATTTTGTCCATTGAGCATGAGTTAGGAACTAAAGATTTTAACAGGATTAGGGTTGGAATTGACAATCGTAAGTTGGGAGATAGAATGCCCGGTGAACAATATGTTTTGGAAAAATTTTCCAGCGCGGAACTAGAAGTTCTTGACCGTACGATAGACAAAGTTGTCAAAGATTTGGCTGTGTGTTTAAATTTGCCGGTTTTGGAATCTTAAATTTTATGACGTTCACTAAACTAAGGGATATTAAGCCAAAAAATATAGCTTTAGATAAATATGTTTCTCGCGAGTTTCAACAATATGGTTATGATTTGGCAATGGAGCTTGGTGAGCCGAAAAAGGTTTCTCTTTATATCAAACTTGCCAAAGAAAATCCCAGAGGACTTTTGGAATCAGCGCGAGCTTTTGTAAGAGATGCTGTCAATGTTAAATCAAAAGGCAGATTGTATTTGTGGAAGTTAAAGCAACTAAAAGAACAAGCGAATAAGAAAGGTTGATATTGCGTTTGTTAAAGATTGGGTGCAAGATAGTAGTTATTATGAAGGAAAAAGCAATTACTCGCACGATTCTATTCTTTGTACTCTTGTTTTTAGTTAGTCTATTTAAACGATGGTTTTTTTCTTTTGATTTATCTACTTTATATAGTTTTGTTTTGCCTTTTATTTATGGAGCCATAGTCGGTTATTTACTTCCTTATTTGGATCATTTGATATATGTTTATGGTATTTGTCCGAATGAGTTAACATCTCAAAGGGTGAAGGCTTATTTTTCAAAAGGCAATTTCCTTTCAGGAATTAAATTGCTTTTTTTGACACACAACGAAAGAAACAAATTTATTCTGCATACTGCTCATTTTCAGTTAATACTTGTTATGGTTGCTTTTTGGGTAGTTTCTTCTGGTGGATCAATTGTTGGTAAAGGTATTGTTGTCTTTTTTTTGTTTAGTTTGGTTATCCAGCAACTTTTGGAATTATATGAGAAAAGAAACATAAATGACTGGTTTTGTGCTATGCCGTTTGATTTATCAAAAGCGCAACAAGTTTTGTATGTAGGGGCGAATTTGGTGTTGGTTTTTTTATTAGCTCTTTTTTTGTAACTTAATGAGAACAAAACCTTACCCTTCAAAAATACAATCAGGTATTTACGAATCTAATACATTGCCCACTACTAAAAATTTTAACAGAGAACTATTTAGGGTCAAAGCTTTTTGGCCGTTTGATTTTTTCCCTGATGAGTTGGTTATCCAAGAAAAGACGATATCTGTTATTAGGAGGGAATTTTTGTTTTCTTATGTAGAGACGATTCCTGTAAAAGATGTAGGCAGAATTGTGTTAACACATTCTCCATTTTTTGATTCTATTACAATTATTGGCAAAAATCCTGCTCATACTCTAGAAATAAAAATGCTTCCCAAAGGCAAGGCTAAAGTTGCAAAAGAGATAATTGATGGTTTGCTTATAGAAGATGCCGGAGGAGTTGATGTTCCTTATTGGCTTTATCCTCAAACTAGACGAGATGTGTTACGGCAAGCATCTCGGCAATCTCAATTTGCAAGAAAGTGATTTTTGAAATTGAAGATACAGATAGATAGAAATTTAAAAATATGGTTTTTTGTTTAAAAATTAATTTGTTCTATATTTTTAGTTTTACTATCCAAAACAATTAATACTCCCGGGCTTGGGTAGTCATGAAGATTTTGTATTGGAAAATTTTGATTTTCAAAAAAAGATTTTATTCCTGCCAAAATGGCGCCATGCGAGCATAATGCCACTGAATTATAATTTGAACTTGAGATTTTTTCATAGAAGCGACTTACTCTTTGAACGAGACTTTCAAAGCTTTCTTCTGGATCCATCCATTCTTTTATATTTTCATCTACTTCAAATTCTTTGCCGCTTACCTTTTTTATAATTTCAACAGTTTGCAAACATCTTTTTACAGGGGATGTAAAATTGGCATCGGTTTTCACTTGGGAGAGAAACTTACCCAGTTTTTCTATTACTGGAATGGTTTCAGGCAGGATTTCGGCTGTTAATTTACGTTCTCTGGAATATGCCAAATTATATTTTGATTCTATTGTCTGTCCGTGTCTGAAAATATAAATTTTCATGCTATTATATGGTTGTGTTTGAAAAATGTTGATTATTTCGGAATTTAATGTTTAAAATTTGTTAAAATTTATGGTTTCTAAAAATAAAAAGATTCAGGAGCTTTTGTCATTGTACAAAGAGATTTATTTGCTTGGCAAGATTTCGGCTGTTTTGGGATATGACATGAATGTCAGTTTGCCAGAAGCGGCGGCGGATGGTCGTGCGGCGCAAAGCGCTTATGTTACTCAGTTGATATCAGAAAAATGGTTATCAAAAAAACTCAGGAATTTGCTGGAGGAAGTTGAAAACGAATCTGATTTAACTGAAACCGAGAAAGCAATAATAAGGAATCTTAACTGGCAGGGGAAATATTATTTCAAAGTTCCGCAAAGTTTGGTTGTTGAGTTTAGCAAAACTACTTCTCAAGCCTTTATGGCTTGGCAAAAAGCAAAGCGAGAAGATTCTTTTGCCGATTTTTTGCCGCATCTTAAAAAAGTTGTCAATATTTGCCAGTTAATTGCTGATCATTTGGGCTACAAAGGCAATCCATACGATGCGCTTTTGGACCTTTACGAGCCGGGTTTGACTTTTTCTCAGGTAAAAGCAATATTTGATGAGTTGCGATCAAAACTTAAAGATTTGCTTAAAAGTGTTCAAGGTTCAAAAAAGTACAATGAAATTGTTGCCTTGTCTCAAAAGTATTTTTCGGAAAATGCAAATTATCCAGTAGAGCACCAAAGACAAATCGCGCTTTTTGTGGCGCGCAAATTAGGTTACGATTTTACCGCGGGCAGACTTGATGTTTCAGCACATCCTTTCACAGAAACGCTAGGCAGAGACGATGTCAGGATTACAACAAGATACAAAGTAAATGACTTTCGCGATTCTTTGGCAAGCGCTATTCACGAGGTGGGACATGCTTTGTATGAACAAGGAGTATTACGAGACTATGAATACACTCCCATTGATGGCGGGGTGTCGCTTGGCATTCATGAAAGTCAGTCAAGATTTTGGGAAAACCAAATTGGGAGAAGCTATGAATTTATCTCTTTTATTGAGCCGATACTTCATACTTTGTTTAATGACCAAGTTGGCAAAGCGGACAAAGAAGAATTGCACTTGTTGTTTAATATTGTAAAGCCAAGTCTAATTCGTGTGGAAGCAGATGAAGTTACATATAATTTGCATATTGCTCTCAGGTTTGAGATAGAAGAAGCGTTAATTAACAAAAAGATCAAACCAGAGGATTTGCCAGGAATTTGGCGCGAGAAAATGCGAGATTATCTGGGAGTTGTTCCAGAAACTGATCGAGAGGGGGTTTTGCAGGATGTTCACTGGAGCTATGGAAGTATTGGTTACTTTCCAACTTATACTCTAGGCAACCTTTACGCGGCTCAGTTTGCAAATGCGATGAGAAAAGAAATTAATTTTGCTGAAAAAGTCTCAAAAGGGGAATTTGGAGCAATACTTTCGTGGTTGCGCTCAAATATTCACCAGCACGGTAGCTTGTATTGGCCAAGTGAGTTGTGCAAGAGAATTACTGGTGAAGATCTTAATCCTAACTACCTTCTAGATTATTTGCAGGAAAAGTATACGAACTTGTATTTAGGCTAGTTAATTCAAAGAATTTTATTATTGGTTTACCTGAAAAGCTAATTTTACTCTTTCAATTTAAGTATGTATTACAATAAACTCTTGTTAGACATGCCGAATAAAGGGGGGTGATTAAGGATAGCTTTTAGTAGATTAGAGACTTTGAGATCAATCCTTAACGAGCGAAGGCCAATTTCTCAAGAAGAATTAAGTCTTGAGAAGGTAGGTTTTAAGGAATTGTGCTCAAATGTAATTGTATACGTAAAAAAGTGCGGAGAAAGAAAGCCTGGAGTGCATAAATGGGGAAGAGAGTAAATAAGGGAACAGTCCATCAGTTGCTTTTTTATTGCTGATTTGTGCTTGCCTTGCTATTTTTTTGTCTGCCCGTGCTTTTTGGGGGTGTCTTTTTTACTTGCTCGAAGTTTAAAAAATCGAAAGTATGATTTATAAATTAAACCGCGATTCAATAATTTTTTTGGATTCTGATAAAGATAAAGGTTACAAAACAATAGCTTTTGACTGGAAAAATGACAAGATTTTTGAGGTGTTACCTCCGCTTTACTATATCCTGCGCGCACTAGATCTTCGCGGATTTGCCACAAAAGAAGATTTAGAAGAATGGATCAGTTTTTTCCCTGAGGATTGTTCTTATCTTGAAAAAGCCATGGATGATTTGGTTGAGAGGAGAGTGGTTATTAAAAAGGCATGATATGAACACCAATTTTAATTTTACTTTTTCTCCTGAAAATAGCTCTTTTGAAGATTGTTATAAAGAGCTTAAAAGTGCTGTTTTGCCAACGCGTGTTTTTGTTAACAACAAAGAACTGACTGTGTGGGGCTATTTTTCGAGTTATGATTCCTATCTTAGAATTTATGAAAACAATTTAACTAGTGAATTGCAAGAATATGGATTTAGTCGAATAGCCAATAGTGATTGTGAATACCTCTTATTTGTTTGGGATAAAAGAAAAAAGATTCTAAGAGTTGGGGTGGACAATACGGCAAGCTTACCTTGTTATTTTAGCATATTCCGCGGCAAGGTTTTTTTCACTTCTGACTTTGGCCTGATTAAAGATGTTGTTTCTAAATTCGGACCCTTAGTGGCAGATTTGGATGGACTACTTACTTATGCTACAAATGCTTTTCATGTTACCGATAAAACTCTTTTGGAGTCTGTAAAATTGGTTTCACCCGGTTGTGTTGCGGAATTTAATTTTGAGGGTTCTGTTTCTTGCAAAATAAGTTCTTGTATCGATATAGACAAATTTTTTGACAGTGTTTCCAAAGAAGAATTGGCAAGTGATAAAGAATTTGCAAAAGCTCTTGAAGATGTGCTAACAGATTCTGTAGCTCGTCGGTTGGAGAAGATACCAAGAGGTGTTGAAATTGGTTGTGAAGTTTCAAGCGGTTTTGATTGTACGATAGTTGCTTACATTTTATCCAAGCTTATTGGCCCTGATAATTTTTATTGTTATTCCTTTCATTTTCCACAGGGTTATGGCACGGAAAGTTTGGAAATTATCCAAAAATTTGTAAGCAAGCATTCCTTAAAATTAAGAACGGTTGAGTTGGTTCCGGATGCTGGTTATGCCAAGGATTATTTTGAACTTTGGGAAGATGACAGTCTTTTGCAACTTCATGCTGATTATTTTGGAGGATATATCAGGTTTTTAGAAAAATATGCGCCCAATTTGCTTTTTACCGGTCAACACGGTGATGAACTTTACTCTATCAAAGGGTTTTTCTGGGCAGGCAAGTATTGTCGTCAGATGAGTTATTTTGACAATGTCAGGTGGTTGAAGAAAGACAAGCACAAATTATTGTGGAGCAAAAAAGGGGTTGAGCTTTTGTTGAGCAGAGACAGATTTAACAGTCGTGGCGATTACCCTTGTTTTTATTCAGATATTCATTTAGGAGAATCAATTTTGACAGATCAAATTTACAGGAATTTTGGTAGGCGTCTGATTTCTCCGTATTTAGACTTAAGAGTGTTGTCTTTGGGAATGAGATTAAAAGAAGAAACGTCTTGGGATAGTAAGCAGGCTTATTTTAGGTGTCTTGACCATATATTTATTCCTGAGATGTTTATTCCCAAAAAAGGAGGCACAGATTTTGCTTTGGGTTTTCCAAGACATCAAAAAAGGTTGATCTCTTGGGTAATGCAAAATTCTGTTCTTGCCTTTTATGGATTGATAGATGTGGGAGAAATTATGAAAATGATGGAAGAAGACAGAAGTCCTCTTTACCAGGATCCATTTGTGGCTTTGGTGTTTGAATATCTGGTAAGGGCTGATTGGTATTTGATCAAAAATAATATAAGGTTATCCATATAATTGACACTCTTTGATACCCAAGCAAGATTGCCGTTTGGATCCTTGTTTACCGTTTGCCAAGAAGTTATTGACGAACTATAGCTTGGTATATATAGTGAGAAATGTTTATGGCGGCGGTTGATATAACAGACGATACTTTTGAAGAAAAAGTTTTGCAGTCTCAAGTTCCTGTTTTGGTTGATTTCTGGGCTCCGTGGTGTGGGCCATGCCAAATGGCAGGACCAGTTCTAGAACAACTTTCAGAAGAGTACAAAGACAAAGTTTTGATAGTTAAACTAAATGTTGACGAACAGCAAAAATATGCTAGTCAGTTTGGTGTTATGTCTATTCCAACTGCAATCCTTTTTCAGAATGGGAAAGAAATAGGTAGGCAAGTTGGTTTTGCCGGGAAACAAGCATTTGAAAATTTGATAAAAAAGGCTTTATAATTTTTACGCATTTCGGTTCAATTTTTTTTCAACAAGTTTCCTCTCCCGATCTTATTCTAGTAATAACAAACCAAATTTAATGGATCCCAATAAAAATCAGCAAAACACAAATTTAATTTCCCAATTGTCTTCTTTTACTTTGATTGATGAGCCTGCTGTTGCTCCTGATCCTACAGTGGATGTTAGCCAAGATGGTAGTTTCTCTGCTAACAATATTTTTTCTAATGAAGGCTTGATTTCTCAACCAAAAGAGACTGCGGAAGTTGTTGATCAGCCTCAATCATATGATAATCAGCAAATTTCTGTGGTTGAAAGCTCAGGTTTTAGCAAGACAAATTCTTCGGATCAAAGTTAACTCGATTTGTAATTTTTGGTTCACAGGTGATGTTTAAAAATTGCTCCATTTTGCCGTTTTGATTTTTTGGCAAGTCAGCAGTTGATAAAGGTTTTGATTTTCTTTAATCTAACTTGAGTATCTTTTTAAGATTAAAATTATGTTTGAGAAATTGGAGTTTGCCCAAAAACCTAAAAAAGGAGAAACATGGGATGTTGCAATAATAGGTTCGGGACCTTCTGCTTTGACGGCTGCGATTTACACTACTCGTGGAGCGGCGTCTACCATTATTTTAGGTGGCGAGAATTGGGGAGGGCAACTAAAGTTAACCACTGTGGTTGACAATTTCCCCGGATTTCATGAAGGAATTCAAGGCCCAGAGTTAATGGATAGGATGCGGTTCCAAGCTGAAAGATTTGGCGCTGAGTTTGTTGAGAAAAACGTTGTAAGGGTAGATTTCAAAAAAAAGCCTTTTGAGATTTATACAGATGAAGCTATTAGATCAAATTCTGTGATAATTGCAACAGGGGCAAGAAATAAATGGCTTGGCATTTCCGGTGAGCAAGAATTTTTAGGCAGAGGTGTTGCCACTTGCGCTCCATGCGACGCTCCTTTTTACAAAGACAAAATTGTGGCGGTTGTTGGCGGTGGCGATTCCGCATTAACAGAAGCTTTGGTTTTAACAAAATACGCAAGCAAAGTTTATGTGATTCATAGAAGAGATCAATTCAGAGCATCATTTGCTATGCAAGAGAAGGCAAGAAAAAACGCAAGGATAGAATTTTTATGGAATACTGAAGTGATCGAAATTATGGGGTCTAGTGTGGTTGAAAAACTTAAGATAAAAAACAATAAAACTTACGAAGAAGGCGAGCTTTTGGTAAATGGCATTTTTATAGCTATTGGGCATACGCCGGCAAGCGAACTTTTTGTTGGCCAGGTTGATATTGATGAGCGTGGTTATATTATTGTTCATGACAATACGAAAACAAGCGTCGAAGGTGTTTTTGCTGCTGGAGAAATACAAGATGCTTACTATAGACAAGCTATAACTTCAGCAGGTTTTGGGTGTATGGCTGCAATGGACGCTCTTTTGTATCTGGATAAAAATATTCCAACTTGGTAGGTTGACAAAGTTGCTTTATCAAAGCAAAATATCAAAAGTGCAAGTATTTTTAAATAAGTGAAATGGCGGTAAAGAAAAAAACATCTACAAAAGCAACAAGCTTAGATTTATCCTCTAAGTATGACGATCTTAGTGGTAGTTCTTTATTAGAGCAACCTAAAAAATTTTCTTTGTTGGAAAGGTTAGTTCCTGTTTTAACTCTTTTTGCTATTGTTTTGTCATTTATTGCTGGTATTTTGTGGGAGAAAGTTTCATCGCTTGAGAAAGGAAAAACAGCCGCAAATTCTAACGTGCAACAGCAAGCTAATCAACAACAAGAGCAAGTTAATGTAACCAAAGATCAAATTAAAAAATTGTTTGATCAAAAGTTGCTTACTTTTGGAGATAAAAATTCAAAGCTTACGTTTGTTGTCGTTGAAGATCCAAGTTGCCCTTTTTGTCATATAGCTGGCGGCAAAAATCCTGAGCTTGTTAATAAATTGATTGAATCTGATTCTAGGTATTCACAATTCAAATCGGTTTCTGAGGGAGGAACGTATGTCCCTCCAATGACTGAAATAAAAAAGTTGGTTGATTCTAAAAAAGCTTCTCTTGTTTATATCTTTTCTGATGGACATGGCAATGGAGAAATGGGGCACAAAGCGCTTTTGTGTGCTAATGAAAAAGGAAAGTTTTGGCAAGCGCATGATCTTTTGTATTCCAACAAAGGCTATGAATTGCTTAACAATGTGGTTAAAAATGACAAATCAAAAGCAAAAGAACTTGCAGATTTTTTGGCAAGTGCTGTCAACCTTTCAGACATGAAGTCTTGTCTTGAAAGTGGCAAGTATGACAACAGGCCTTCTTCTGAAATGGCAATTGCCCGTTCTTTGGGAGTTTCAGGCACACCTGCGTTTTTTGTAAACACCACAAAATTTGCCGGTGCTTACAGTTATACCCAAATGGAACCAGCGGTTAAATCTGCTCTTGGGGAGTAAGCAGTATAAACTATTTACATGAATTCTAATATCTTATAGCAGACAACAGCCGCTGATCCCCATACATTAAAAGATTTGTTAACTCCAAGCATTGGTAGCTCAACTATAATATCGCTTTCTTTAAGCACTTCTTCTGATACGCCACTGCTTTCATGACCAACTACAATGGCGCATGGAAATTTTACTAAATTTTTAGTTAGCATTTTGTAGTCTATTGATTTTGGATTTTGTTCCACAGATATTATTTGTGTGCCTTTGTTTTTTAAAGTTTTAATTACTTCTAGTGCGCTGTCGTGTTTTTCCCAAGCTACATAAGATTCTGTTCCTACCGCGGCTTTGTGGATTTTTGAAGACGGGGGGTATTCAGAGTTTCCGCAAATATACAATTTTTCTGCCGCTATCGCGTCTGCTAGTCTAAAAAGCGAGCCTATGTTGTAGGTATCCAAAACATTATCAAGGATCAATAAAATTGGGCTTCTTTTGATTTCTGACATTGGCATTTTACTTTTATCAAGTTTTCTGAGTTGTTTAGCGTTTAATTTCATTTTTAAATTGTACATTTTTTATGAAAATTTTGTCTAAATTTTTGCTAAATAAATAGCATTAAAACAATTAAAATGCTAGAATACTTTTTACTGATGGTTTTGTTTTTTAGTTATTTTGGCAATTAAATTTTAGCTTGAGTGAAAAAACAATTGGCCCCATCGTCTAGCGGTTAGGACACAGGGCTTTCATCCCTGTAACCGGGGTTCGATTCCCCGTGGGGTCACAAAAGGATTAATGTTTATATCTTGCAACACAAACCGAATTTGATTGCAAAAAGTTTGACCAAATTTGTTAACTTTTTTGATCGAATTATCAATTCTAACTTCCACTTTTTGATTCATTGATAAATTTACCATATCTTTTTTTTATTGGATTTTAGTTTGTGCTTTCTCTTTTAGGCATAAAGCTTTTTATAAGCTCCGAGTTTGGTTGTTTTTATAAATTTTTAATTTGTGTATTTGGTTAGATACTCAGATGCCGGGCTAAGTTTGTACGTATAAAAATTGCCAAATATTAGAAATTAAATTTGTTTCGCCAACCTGTTGAACTATTCTTTGAATTGGGAGTCTTTTTCAGTCTCTTCTGCCCCGTCGTACATTTGTGTTTTTTTGGCTTCATATAAATATCTGAATGCTTCTTGATATTCTTTGTCTAACTCTGAAGTTCATGGTTGCATACGAACTTTGACTTGATCAATTTTTGATAAGTTGATTTGCAATTTCTGCTACAGGTTTGCTGTCAGTCGCTCTTGTTTCTAAAAGTTTAGGTGTTGCTTGAGGATTTTTCAGGCGAATCTATTTCTGATTTGCTACCAATTGATTTTAGGTCTGATTTGCCCATACTTTAATATATAAAAATATAACACTTTTGATTTTGATTGTCTTTCCCCTCATCAAGGTGTGAAATGCATGTATCAAAAATTGTTTTTAAACTTTTTCGATTTCATTGCCAACTTCTTTATACTTGCAACTATAAACCACATTGACATAACATTAAGTTCTGATGGATATTTTTAGCAAAATTATTGAGTATCTGGAACAGATTGCGCATCAAGTTCCTCTTGAAATTTATGTGTTTTTGGGATCTTTTTTTGAAGAAATTTTGGCGCCCATTCCATCCCCTTTGGTGATGACTCTTGCCGGCACTATTGCCAATTCGCAAGACAAGCCTCTTGTTATCATTTTCTGGCTTGCTCTTTTGGGAGCTACTGGTAAAACTTTGGGAGCCTATGTTTTGTATTTTATAGCTGACAAAATGGAAGATGTTTTAGTCTCAAAATTTGGCAAATTTGTGGGTATTACTCACAAGGAAATTGAGAGCATTGGGGCAAAGCTTGATGGGAGTTGGAAAGACAATGTTTTTTTGTTTATCGCAAGAGCTCTTCCTATTATTCCCAGTGCTCCTGTTTCTATCGCGTGTGGCATCATCAAACTAAACCAGAAAACGTATATTACATCCACTTTTGCGGGAACTTATGTCAAAGATTTAATGTATCTTTATCTTGGATTTGCGGGAGTGGGAAATTACAAACAGCTTACACAGGGATTTGAAAGTTATGAAGACATTGGGAAAATACTCTTATTTGTGGCGGTTTTGGCAGTGATTGTATGGTCCTATGTGAAAAGATATAGAAAAACGAGATAATTAAGATTTCGATTTGTGGTACAATTTAATTATTAAAATTATTTCTTAGACAATAAAGTTGTTTTATTTATGTTAGTAAAAAATAATTTATCAAATTTTAGTTTTGGTTATTGGTAATCTAATTATTCAAACAATCTTTTCAATTTCATGCGGTACTGTAATTCTAGTGTGATATCTTGTTTCCGAATTTTTAAAAATAAACGAAGTAGCTATTTTGATTTGACAAACAGGTTGAGAATTGTGCTAATATTAATCTAATTTTTGGTTTTGGATAAGGTTACTGATCAGTTATGTCTTTAGAAAAACAACCAAACGATCTAAGTTTAGAAGATTTGTCAAATATGTTGAATGTTCTAGAAGAGTTAATGTTATATGAAAAATATAATAAGACAGTTAGTGTTGTGCCAGGTTCTGGAAATTTTCAAAGTAATGAAGATCGTTATAGAGCAATTGTGATGTCTTTAAGTCGTTTATTTATTATTCGGCAAATTATTGATAATTTATCAAAAGATGACGAGAAGGTTTAGGTTATTTATATGCAAGACTCTCTGTTAGTTGATAATTCAGCTTTGCCAGAAAATCTGGATAAAAGTCTGGGTGACAAATTAGTTGATGCTCCTAGGTTTTCTGTTGTTGAGAATCTTAGTTTAGTTTCTAGAGTAGATTCTTTAGAAAAGCAAGTTGACACCGCAATTGGTATCCTCATTCAAGAAGCCAATAAAATTAAGCCTGATAGTATTCCGCCAATGTCTCACGCTGTTTTGTCCGAAGTCCTAGAATTAACTAGGCGTTTTTACGGAGGTTCAAAAGAGGTAGTAGAGTATTTGCTTCAAGAAAGTCATGAAGTAGCAAAAAATTTGTTAGAAGTTCCGGGTGTGGTAGGAGTAGCTGGTTTAGGTTATCCTTTTTATGTTATTACTGAAAAGGATAAATCTCCAATAAGTGTTCCAGAAATTTATAATTTTTTGGATTTAATAAAAAGTTATTTGGATCAAGATATGCTTGCAAATCCGGATGGCTGGATATGTCCGCGTTGCCAAATGGAAAATCAATTGCCTGATTTAAAAACGTTCTGTAAGCCTTGCAAATTAGTAAATCTTAAACCTCGTGATATTTTTAGGGCAGTTCCGGATTTAGATGTAGTGACAATTGTTGATAATCCTACTGTTGATACTGAGTTAAAAATACAAGAGGTTCTCAAAAGTTTAGGATATATTCAGTCAGACATAAACATTAGAGACTCGGTAGAAAGAACCAGAAAGGCGTTGCTTGCTTTGAATGAAGGTTCTATCCCAGATATGAAAGTGCCTGTTGATGTTCATATATGGCGCAGAGATGAAGTTTTAAAATTATTAGATTTAGTCTCTGGCGGAGAACCTAAGGTATTCATACGTAGTAGAGCTTTACATTCTGTTTGGGAAGACCATGATATCAATTTTTGGGTAGATTTTGTTTTCTCTTTCACCTCTATAGAGCTTAGAGATGAAGAGTTAGCCGAAAAAATTGCTTCAACTAGAAGATTTCTCAAGGGAAGGTATACTCTTGATCAGATAATTGATTTTGTTGCTGGTTCTTCGCCACGTTTTACACGGCTTTTATCTTACCAAAAGGTGCGTGATGTGTTAAAAGACAGAATTGAAAGTTGGTAATTTATTTGACTTACTGTTTTAAAATGTTGAAAAGGTTTATAGATTTGCACACGCATACGATTTATTCGGATGGGACGTTTACACCTGAACAATTGCTTAATAAGGCTAAAGCTTATGGTCTCGTGGCTATATCTATTACTGACCATGATACTGTAAAAGCATATTCTCCACAATTGTTTAATTTGGCGGATAAATTAGAGATAGAACTAGTTCCTGGTGTAGAGTTTTCGACCAGGGATGAAGATTCCAATAAATATCACATTCTTGGTTTGCTTATCGATTTAAACAGTGCTGATCTCAATAATCTTACGAATTTGTTGAACGAGGATCGTATTAAAGAGGCAAGTTTAGTTTGTGATTTATTAAATAGTTATGGTTGGGAGATAGATCGGGAGATGTTGTTCAATGAGCCTGGCACTATAACTAAAGCGCATATTTCAAGAGCTGTTTTAGGTTGTGAAAAGAATAGAACAAGATTAATAAAAGAATTTGGCAAAGTTCCGACAGAAGGCAGTTTTTGTGAAGCATGGCTTATAAAAGGCAAGCCAGCATATGTTAGTGGACAACGGCATTTACATCCTAAGCAAGCCATAGAGACTATAAAGAATGCTAAAGGTTTAGCAATTTTGGCACATCCAAGTTTTAACATAATGGCTGGAGAAGATTTCAACTCATTGTGTAATAAGTTTATAAATTGGGGGATAGATGGATTTGAAGCAATTAATGTACAGTATGATAGAAGCAATGGAGATGTAGAAGTTCAGCATATAGATGAATTTACTAAGTTTGCAAGAGAAAAAGGTCTAGTTATTAGTGGGGGATCGGATTTCCATCACGATGACGAATCTCTTATGGGTAAATTTATTGATCTTGGCTTTCGCAATTATTCAAGGAAGGTGCCTTACTCGGTTTTAGAAGAGTTGAAACTTGCGCAGAGGCGAAGTAAAACTTTCTAATTGTTTAATGGTGTATTTTGTTAAGAAAAGTTTGGGAGTTTATTAATTGGAATTATATATTTTTTTATTGTTCAAATTTTATAGTGGTGTATTCTTACCATGCTCTTCCTCTTTCATCTCTGTCACTGCCGCATGCACTTTCAGAAAATCTGCCAGAACTCCCAAAGCCGGAGGTTCCATAATTGATGGTAGAGAATAAGCTAAATCCGTTTGTAAGGTTTGTCATGATGAAATTGATATTGTTTGCGCCAGGCAAATTGAATAAGTAAATGTTTTGAAGTTGTTCCAAAAATTTATTACTCGTGTTTTGTCCTAGTTGATAATTTCTTTTTTGTGCATGCAAGGTGCTTTGCAATTTTGGAGACAGCACTCTAACTTCAAAGAATTTATCGGATTGCAAGTTATTTGCCACAAATTTACTTTGCGATTATTTGCAATTGCAACTTTGCCGTTCAGCAGGTTATGTTGGTAAGCATACATTTGTTTGTTGTAACACTGCTTCAGGTAAATAAACACTTGCATCTCAAACTTAGTATTAAAAACTTATAACTCAATTGCTTTTTATGCCTCTTCTCCCCATTTATTGCCAATTGCCTGCCAATAAAATTCTGAAATATCCAGGTGATTGGTTATGGCATTTTCTATCGTGTAATTAGGTGTGAAAGTTTTTGCTGTGTTGTGAGCTGAATAGCGCCACTTGATATGAAAATTTTCTCCTATTTTATCGTAAAAAGTGTTTGGGTTGTTGGATCTGTCTAAACTATAAATTTGCGATTCGTTTCTGAAGGATATATCTTTTATTTTGTAAATGACACAGTTTTGGCATCTTGGAGTGAGTGGTATCCATTGTTCTGCCCGTGAAAAAGAGCCATTAAAGTGATAAGTGCGAGTTTCAGAAAATCTTGCGGATCCGTCGGGTAAAAGTTTGATTTCAATATTAGTATTTTTTATGGAGTAATCTTTTGCCAAAATTTCTTTTGGCAAAATTAAAAAAATTATACATAATAATAAAGCCAATAAAAAATTTTTTTGATCACTTAAGATAATTATATCTTTTTTGATGAATGAAAGTGCAATAATATAGTGGATTTAAGCTTGTTTTGCGTGATAAAATACTTTGTCAGTGTTTTTCTTTTGTCATATCGGGAAACTTTAGGAAAAATTTTGTTTTTGAACTTGCATAAATTTAGGATTTTGTTGTTTGTGTTAAGTTTTATATTAATGGGCCCGTAGCTCAGCGGTAGAGCGGCTCCCTTTTAAGGAGACTGTCGCAGGTTCGATCCCTGCCGGGCTCACCAAAATTTTGATTGTCTGTGTTAACAAGTAGACAGAAATTAAGCTACTTAATACAAACGTCACCAATTTTTTATTAAATACAATTCTGCTAAAATACTTCAGTAGTTTATATTTTGTTTGAGTAAGTTCTCGTAAATTAAATAATTAAATTGTAATTCTAAGGAAGGATCACGAAAATTTAGTCTAATAAGTTTGTTTGTTGTAAGTGGCGATATCATTGCCCGGTCGTCTAACGGTAGGACAGAGGCCTTTGGAGCCTTTAATTGGGGTTCGAGTCCCTGCCGGGCAGCCAGTAAAAAGAAAAGATTTATGAATGGTTAGTGACTATAGCAACTGACTTCGCTATAAGAACCTCAAATTAGCTTTTTTGAAAACTTCGGAAATTTGCCGATTACTCAAAAAGAATTTCGATCTGACAGTTTTGCCATAGTTGCTAAATGATGACAAATATTTTTGTAATTGCAATTTTACTTGGTTTTGCAGATTTTTTAACAAAAGTTTAAAACTTGATAATATAAAAATGGCCAAAAAACTATCAATATTGTAGTATGTTATGACAATTTAAATAAAAACCGTCAATGAATTTTGCAGGATTGAATTCTTTGTAATCAAAAAAAATCTAGAACTAAAAATTTCGATTGTATTTAATGGTTCAAAAGAACATAAACTCAAAAAATTTTGATGTTTAACTCATGCTTTAATAAATACCTTATTAGCGTTTACACAAAATTATTCGGTGTATAAAGGTTGATAAATTAGAAGGTTATCAACCTATAAATTTTTTTTATTTAGCCAGAAGTGTTTTATGAGCAATTTTATAAACCGATTTTTAAACAACTTGATTTTGTGATAATTTTGACTCAAGACTAAAATTGTTGTCATGTTGTTGGACAACTAAATGCTTGTAGAAAAAAATTATCTATTAAAAAATACAACCGTGCTGTTTTTGCTTATATTTTTTATCTTTTAATTATTTTGCTATTTAGCAATTTTTATAAGTCATTTTAGTTGGATTTTGAAAATCAAAAATTCAAAATTTAGTTTATTGTGTAATTGCATTTTTTTACAATTTGTTATTACTTTTTTTTAGTGGCTTCATATTTTTTAACTCTCTATTGTTTTTTCGTTTTCTTACTTAGTTGATTGTGGCCGAGTTTTGAAAATTTTAAATATTTATTTGCGTTTTTTTCAAAAAATTTGGGAAAGTTAGGGAATAAGGATTGCAGTTTTACTTTATTTGGTAAAGTTTGATTTATCTTTTATTAAATGTTAATATATGCGCATCTTTTGCGCATCATGATTAATAAACAAGACAAGTTATTAAAGGCAGCTATTATTGGTTTAGGTAATCAAACTTTTAACGATCATATACCTTCTTTATTAAGAAGAAATGATGTTATTATTTCTGTGGTGTGTGATGTAAAGAAGCAGGCTTTAGATTTTTTTTGTGATAAATATTCTGAACTATCAAGAAATGTAAAAAAATATACAAATTTTGAAAAAATTCCACTGTCAGATATTGATTTTGTTATTGTTTCGCTTCCACACGATGAATATTTTGAGATTATCAAAATACTTGTTGCCAATGGAATTCCTTTTGTCAAAGAAAAGCCTTTTGCCAGAAATATAGAAGAAATGAAGAAAATATTATCTTTGCCTGGTATCGAGAAATGTTGTTTTGTTTGTAGTCAAAGAAGATATAGTTCTTTATACGTAGAAGCCAGAAAAGTTATTAGACAGGTAGGTAAACCTTATTTGTTTAGTGCATGCTACAAACTCAAAATTCAAGATCCGCATAAAGGTTGGAGAGGTAATAGTTTAAAGGCTGGTGGGGGATGTTTAATTGATATGGGATATCACATTATAGATCAGTTGTTATGGTGGTTTGGAGAACCTGAAAAGATTTTTGTTTCTAAATCTAATCTTGCAGTTCCAAAAGTTAAAGAATATGCCGAAGACACTTCCCTGATTTCCTTTAAGTATAGCAACGGATTGCATGGATCAATAATATTATCTAGGTCAACAGCAGAGAAAAAAGAAGAATATGAACTTGTTGGATCAAAGGCGCAAATCAATGGTGATAAAAAGTCTTTGGTTCTTCGAGATAAAAAAGGCAATGTTTTACTTAACTTAAGTATTGATGAAAGTTCAGAGATGATAGACAACCAGTTGGATTTTTTTATAAAACGCATTAGAGGGAAGAGATGCTTTTCTGATATTTTGTCTCAACATAAAAAGAATATGGAGTTTATTGATCGTTGTTATAAGGTAGCATCAAGCTGAAATTATGAAAAAAAGTTACAAACATATTTGGCCTAAAATTACCAAAAGAACGATTAAAGCTGTTCTTAAAGAGCTTGAAAAGGGAGAAATTTCAATCTATGATCGTTCCGGAATTTTTGAGAAATTTGAAAACAAGTTTGCTTGTTATCATAAGAGTAAATACGCTTTGCTTACAAGTTCCGGAACTGCAGCTTTACATAGCGCTATGGTAGCTTGTGGATTTAGAAAAGGAGATGAAGTTATATGCCCAGCATATACTTTTTATGCTACTGTTACCCCGATTTTTCAGACAGGAGCGATTCCCATTTTATGTGACTCAAAGGAAAATGGCAATATTGATCCTAAGAAAATTGAGCCTTTAATTACTCCTAGAACTAAAGCTTTAATTGTTACTCATATGTGGGGTATTCCTTGTGACATGGAGGAAATATTGAGTATCTGTCAAAAACATAAGCTAATGTTAATTGAAGATTGTTCGCATGCTCACGGGGCAAAAATAGGAAACAAAAATGTTGGTACTTTTGGCGATATTGCAGCATTTAGTTTGCAAGGACAAAAAATTATTACTGGAGGTGAAGGTGGTATTATTATTACAAATAATAAAGAACTCTATGATCGGGCTGTTCTTTTTGGGCATTACAATAAAAGATGCAAGCAGGAAATTAACCAGTCTTCGCCGTATTATGCTTATGCAGTTACTGGTTTTGGATTAAAGTTAAGAGCACACCCTTTAGCCATCGCTATAGCTGATGAACAATTTGATCATTTAGATCGATGGCTGAAAGCCAAAAACAATAATGCTAAATATTTATCTTCTTTGTTGAAAGATGTACCAGGCATAAAAATACCTGTCATATGTGATGGTTTTTATCCAAGTTGGTATGCTTATACAATTCAATTTAACAGTGGCTGTTTTGATATATCAACTGATGATATTTGCAAAGAGCTGGTAAAGGAAGGTTTATTGGATGCCGATAAGCCCAGTTCTACTTGTCCACTTAATATGTTGAAATTATTTCAGGATCCGAGTTTGCTTTATCCTGAATATACGAGCTTAGTCAGTTATAAAATTGGTGATTTTCCGTGTGCTGAACAGTTTTTTGATCAAACAATTAAATTACCAATAGACATTTATGAGAATAAAAGATAC
This sequence comes from Patescibacteria group bacterium, assembly GCA_026416845.1. Classification (GTDB taxonomy): domain Bacteria; phylum Patescibacteriota; class Microgenomatia; order UBA8517; family UBA8517; genus JANWVB01. The sequence goes on along the minus strand of JAOAEL010000006.1, from coordinate 6,826 downwards.
AAAGCGGTTTTAGATGAGTACGCTGCCATTATAGAAAAAGTTGTTAAGAGACACTTAATAGCAAATTAATATGTTGGAAAGAAGATATGAAAGACCAAATGACTTTGAGGTTTCTATTTTGTTATTCAAACCTGAATTTAATTTTTTACCAGAAGCGGATAAGGATCGGCTTAAAAATCTGGTTGAATCGTATGGTAAAACTTTATTTGTTTTTCAGCTTATTTTAGATAGAGAGACCGCTCGAAAATTGTGGCAAGAGGCTATTGGGCATTTTCCTTGGGCAGAGAGTTACTATAATCATATGTCGTCTGCGCCATGTATTGCCATAGTGCTAAGAGATGCGAATCTTGCCGAAAAATTGAAAAAGGAAATTAGGTTACAAATGTCTGATTTTATATCAAGAATACAGAAAAATTTAGGATGTGATTTTATTCCTGATCTTGTTCATGGTTCATGTCCTCAGTGTGGTTTGCATGAGTTTCAAATATTATTTTCTCAGGTTATAAATTTTATAAATTAAAAACAAATACCTTAATTTTTCTTTTTTTCTTTCATGCTTTTTTTGATCAAGTCAATTATATACTTGGTTTTTGATATGTTTTTTTCTTTACTTTCTTGAGTTACAAAACTGTCGATTTCATTTGTCATTACCAAATTGAATCGAGTTTTAATATTTTTGTTTTGATTTAAAAAGTAAATCAGACTTTCTAAAAGTTCTTCATTATTGGCATACATGCTAACTTTTAGTAATTTAGATTTTATTGATTCTGCAAATCTGCTTTTTTTCAGGTTGGATTCTTTATGTCTAAGTAATAACACAGGCTTGCCAAGTGATATAGCTTTTGTCAGGATATAACCAAGACTGAGACTTACTTCAGAAGCTTCGATAATTACACATTGAGCTTGTGATATTGATCGTGATATTTTAGAAAACACTTCTTTAGGCAAATCATTTTGGCCCTGATTGTTAGTTTCTTTTAATAAGTCTGTTACCAATTTATGTCCGTTTTGGAGAATATAATTGCGGATGAGCTCTATGTATTTTCTATAAATGGGAAGTCCACTTCGGGAAAATTCAAGAAGAATTTTCATTTTTATAAAATTTTTGAGTATAGGTCAAAAGCCAATTGTATTGCTTCTTTTGTTTCAACAGACATTTTGTATCTATTTATTTCATTTTTGGAGATCCAAGCATAATTTTGATGTTCCTCGCTTAATCTTACTTCTGAGACCTCTGATGTTACAATAAAGTTAATTTGAGTTGAGTCTCTGATTTCGTTAGGCTTTTCAATTTTGTATTCAAAAACGGAACAAGGTTGTACGACTTCAATGTCTAAACCTGTTTCTTCTTTAATTTCTCTAGTTAGTGCGTTGTGTGAAGATTCAAGAAATTCCCTTTTGCCACTGGGAAGTTCCCACATTCCAGGATGGGTGTTTTCGTTTTCGTTTCTTTGGAGGACAAGGACTTTTCCTTGTTTGTTAAAAACAATGCCGGCTAAGACAATTTTTTGAATAATAGGTTTATTTGTCATAAAACTTCAAAATTTTACTTTAGAATTATATAAAAAATTAAGAGAGAAAACCACATTAAAGAAAATTGAAGATTTATTTCCTGATAGAAAAGCATTGAGTCAAACACATAGAGTTTTACCACAAGAAATGCTTATCAATTTAAAAATTTTGTTTTAGCGTATGAAATAATTAATTTAAAGATATAAAGAAAGTAAATTATTCTTGATTATAAATTTAACAGGCCTGATATTTCGGATAAATTTTTGTTAAAACCCGGTTAAGTGTTAAGTTTTAGATTAATAGTAAAAAAACGAACCTAAAATTGTTAAAATTTTGTAAACCAATTTTTAATATGAAAAAGAAATGTCAACTACAAAGAGGCATAAGAAAAATGCAGTGGTTGGCAATTGAAGGAACTGATGCTGTAGGAAAAACACGATTAGCTTGTGAACTGTCTTCATGGCTAAGGACTGAGTACTCGGGAATAGAGTTTGTGATGAACGATGAGTTTTCTTCTTCCCTTGTAGGCAAATTGATTAAAGATGTAATAAAAGACAAAACTTTCTTTATGTTAGGTGATAATTTTCATATACCTATAGCTGAAACATTAATTTTGGGATCTGATTTTATGTTGCAACAGGAAATATTAAGCAGGATAACTTTTTCTAATCAGAAAAATTTTTTGATTTCTGATAGAGGTATTTATTCTTTCTTTGTATATCAAGGTATGCGATTGAGAAGTAGTTATGGAAACTTGATAGATTGGAACAAGTGGATTGCAGATATATTTTCACCAATTGGTTTTCCTGATTTAACGATTTGTCTTAGTTCACCAATAAGTCAAATTGAACAAAGGTTGCGTGGCAGAGGGGACAAAGTATCTCCTGAAAGTCTTGCTTTTATTAATCAAGTCCAAGAAGAATTTTTGAACATAGCCAAAAAAAGTGATTCACAATCGTTTATTGTTATTGAAAATATAGATGACCAATTTAGTTACACATTAGATCAAGCAAAGATGTTTGTAAAAGAAGCTTTGATTTCTTCAAATTGTTAGAAGAAGCTTTTTTATATAGGATCAAGCTTGCTATATGCAAGTTCTAAATATAAAGTAAAGTAAAGTAAAGAGATACTTTTGTTGATGATGTTGTACATTGAAATTGTGCTTGCCAAATATCTTAGATTGTTGCATGTTTTGAAATGATTGAATGAATTATTTGGAATAAGTAAGTGGTTGGGCAGCTGTGCAAATACCTGGTTCCTGCACAAACTTGTTTACACCTGAATTTTTTTTACATCTGTCGTTTAGGTATTGGTAGATGTTTGGCTTAGTTGATTTTTTTTGATTTGTTGAAAAAAATGAAAAAACTTATGACAATGAAAATGACAATGACAATGAAGATGATCAGGAATGTTATAAAACTCCAGAAGATGCAGAAAGAGATGGTGTTGTTATTCCTGTAGGGCCAGAACAAAATGGCCATGTACCGGTAAGGGATATTGATGAAATCTAATTTCAAAATTGTTGGTATTTTTATTTTAGTTTGTTGTATTATTTTTGGTAATTTTTGTTTGGATGAAAATTTCTTTATGCTGTTTTAGCAGTGTAGTTTATTTCTTTTATGATTTAGTTTTTTGATTTGGTCTTGTTGAGCTTTATTCTTTTGCCGTATTTTAAAACAAAAGTGATTTGAATTAGTATAATTACCCAATGTCAAATTTCTGGACCAGACTTACCAAGCCATTCACTGTTTTGGCTCCGATGGATGATGTTACCGATTACGCCTTTAGGGAACTTGTGACAAATTATTTGCCACGTCCTGATGTGTTTTTTACAGAATTTACAAACGCTGAAGGGTTGGTAAGTGCCGGCAGAAAAAGTGTTTTGAAAAAATTTTTGTACAGCGATTCTCATCGTCCAATAGTGGCTCAGATTTGGGGTATTAATCCTGATAATCTAAAAAAAGCGGCAAAAATAGTTTTTGACTTGGGATTTGATGGTGTGGATATAAATATGGGTTGCCCTGACAGAAAAGTTGTAAAAAAAGGCGCTGGCGCTGGTTGCATACTTGATTTTGAAAAAACTGCAAGAATAATCGCGGCAGTGCGAAGCGGAGCAAAAAAAATACCCGTAAGCGTAAAAACAAGGCTTGGTTTCAACAAAATACAAACAAATGAGTGGATAAGTTTTTTGTTAAAACAAGGGCTTGATGCTCTTACCATTCATGGTCGCACTGCTATCCAGATGAGTGAGGGATCTGCGAATTGGGACGAGATTGGCAAAGCTGTTGAGATTAAAAACAAAGTATCGCCAAGCACAATAATTGTTGGCAATGGCGATATTTTAAGCTACTCGCAAGTTTTGACAATGTATGATAAGCATCATGTGGACGGAGTGATGATTGGCAGGGGGATATTTCATGATCCTTGGGTTTTTGAAAAGCAAATTGAAAAAATCCAAAGGGATAAAAAGGAATATTTTGATTTATTAAAAAAGCATATTGATATATTTGATAAAACTTGGGGTAAGACAAAAAATTTCTCAACTCTAAAAAAATTTTGCAAAATGTACATCAAGGGATTTGACGGAGCATCCAGCCTCCGCGAGAAGTTAATGAACGCCAAAGATTCCAAAGAAATGCTTTTGATTTTACAATCTTTTACTTAAGCGCTATTGTTAGATTGTGATTAACAAAAATGGATTTACACTTATTGCATTGCTTTTTGTTTTGCTTGTTTTAGTTTTTATTTTTGCTTTTTTGTTGTACGTGTTTTCAAAAAGTTTAGTTGCCCAAAATAATTTACAGCTTGACAGACAATTGATTGAAAGTTATGAAAAAACCAATTTTGACAACGAAATGATAGAGAAAGAAAATAATTATAGCTCAACTATATCTCCTACCAATACTGACCAGTTTTTGCCGAAATCGAAATATCCAGTTCACAAAGGAATAACCGCTACAGTGTTTTGGGTGGGAGAACCAGTTGGAAATGGATCAAGCGAGGATAATTCAATATCCGCATGGGATGATGAATGGCTTAAAAATTATGGTGGTTATGACGATCCGATAAATAGAAATGGATACTATCCCGCAGGTTTTAAACCTTTGCAGAATCCTTTCTATTTGGATCTTCCTTATAATGATTTTGATTGGAATGGCAAAAGAAAAGACAATGCTTACAAAGTTGTCCCGTGGGCAAAAGAAAAAGTTTGGGGAGAGCGCGAGTCTATGATGAAAAACAGATGGGTAAAAATTTCCAAAGATGGCATCACTTGCTATGGACAGATACAAGACGCTGGTCCTTACGAATATGATGATCACGAATATGTGTTTGGAGGAAAACCTCCCAAAAATAAATTGGCAAACAATGCCGGCATGGATGTTTCTCCCGCATTGCGCGATTGTCTTAAATTTAATGGGATCAATAACGCCGAAAACAAAGTTGATTGGCAATTTGTAGACGAGGAAGATGTTCCTGATGGTCCATGGAAAGAAATCGTGACTACTTCGCAGGTGAATTGGAAGTAGAAAAATTGCCAAATTTTGTTGATCCCCCTGGTCTAGATGCGTATCCAAACAAAATTTTTTAATAATCTTTGTTGTTATATGCGTTTTGTTTTGTAAGTTTGATTTGTTTGAAGATATACTACTTTGCAATTTTGCAATTAAGATAATTGTGTATATTTCAATTATTGACTTTTTTGAAATTTTTTACGAAAATAGGCTTGTTTATGGAAGACTCTTTAGAAAAAAGTGGGCAAGGTTTGATACAACAATTTTCACAAGATTCCCAAAGAGAAGATCCCACAAAAGGCATATCTCATATGCCTTTGAGCGAAAAAGAAAGAAAAGATCCACTTTTAGCATTAAAAAATCTGCCAGGTTATATAACTGTTGCTTTTGGCAGAATCTACCAAGAAAAAATTAGGGAAGGAGGAGGATTGCCAGATACTTCTAATCCTGTTATGGAAGCAGCTGCCGGTCAGTCAGAAAAAAGTTTAGGAGAAGCAGTTTGGGAAGGAGCAAGAAAGCGAGCTGAAAAACAAATAGAGTTTTGGCGAAAAATGGGAGTTATAATACCGGAAAAGTCTTTGCCAGCAGTTGAAAAAGTTTTAACTGTTGGATATGCAGGCTTGAATATAGTAGAAGCTAGCACGTTAATTGTTGCTGGAGAAGGTGTTTATAAAAAACTTCTTGAAGCCGAAAAAGCAGGAGGTGTTGTGGATTGGGCTGGAGGTGGAAGTTATGAAACCGATGGTGGCGATAGTGGTGAATCAGGTATAACTGTCCCTCGAGACGAAGAACAAATGGCTGCGGAGGAAGGTAGAATTACAGAAGCTCAACAAAAAAATATAGATCATTTGAAAGAAGAAGTAAGAAAGAGAGCAAGAGAAAAGTATATTGAAGAACATGGTAATGATGACGGTTTTGAAGAATGGTTTAAAAAATGGAACAGTTAAAGTAGTTTTGTTATGTCTTGTATTTTGTTTTGTTTATTAATAATTAAAAATTTGTACTTTTAAAAAAAAATTATTTCTTCTTTAATATAGTTTACTTTATTGTATTTCTTTTGTACTGTGTCTTGTAAGTTTTAGTGGTTGTAAAGTTTTGTTTTTTGATGTACAATTCCTACTATACAAGCTAATAAAAGCTGTTTACCTAAGTTGTTTTTGTTAGCTTGGTATGTTTTGTTTTTTTAAACCTCTCTAAAAAATTTAAGTAAATTTAAGAGTTCGATAATCTTTAGTCAGTCTTGATCTTGCACCTTAAAAATTCTTAAGAAGGTTTAGAACACATTTTGTTTGCAAGCTGAATTAAAAGCTTGCCATCCAAAATGTGACTGGAAGCCAAAGAATTTTCTCATTTTTGAGATAAATTCTTGCTAATGTGAGGGTTTGATCCTGGCCCAGGACGAACGCTAGCGGCGTGCCTTAAGCATGCAAGTGGAACGAGCTTTGTGCGTAGCACAAAGGATGCCAAAGTCTAAAAGCAGTTTTTGGCTCTTTTGCGCTACGTGCAAGGCTAGTCGCGAACGGCTGAGTAACACGTAGGAATCTACCCCTTGGCGGGGAATACCTTGCCGAAAGGCAAGTTAATACCGCATAAGATCGGTTCAATCGCAAGATTGGGCAGATGAAAGGCCAAAAGCCACCGAGGGATGAGCCTGCGGCCCATCAGCTAGTTGGTAGGGTAAAGGCCTACCAAGGCTACGACGGGTAGGGGACGTGAGAGCGTGGCCCCCCAGAACGGGACTGAGACACGGCCCGTACACCTACGGGTGGCAGCAACTGGGAATCGTGCGCAATGGACGAAAG
>JAOAEL010000069.1 GCA_026416845.1 Patescibacteria group bacterium | reverse complement strand
TTCTAGATGTGGGATTTAAGGTGTTTGAGGTTATTTAAAAAATGCTTTTAAAAACAAATTTAATTGTTAATTAATGGTATAATATGTCTAATAAATTGCTAGATTTAATAAAAAATAATTATCCGTCAATAATTAAAAACGGTAATATTAACTTAGAAGAATTAAAGAAAGTTTTACAATTACCCATAGAAGGCGATGAAACCTATGGCTTAAATTTTATTGGCAAAAAATATGCTATTAATAAATATAAGGAAGAAACCAACAAAACATTGAAATTAAATACCTCATTAAGTAAAAATGTAGATAATACACAGAATTTAGTATTAGTAGGTGATAATTTAGAATGCATGAAAATATTAAGAAAAGAATATAGCGGTAAAATAAAATGCATTTACATAGATCCGCCATACAATACAGGAAATAACTTCGTCTATTCTGATAATTTTTCAAAGGATGAGAAAGCTATTTTAAAATTAAATAATTTAAAACCGGAAAATAAATCCAAAAAAAGCCACAACGGCTGGCTTACCTTTATGTATCCACGACTGCTACTGGCAAGAGATTTACTTAGTGA
>JAOAEL010000068.1 GCA_026416845.1 Patescibacteria group bacterium | reverse complement strand
CTGCCACAATAACCGAAACCGAAGCAGAAAAGGAGCTTGAAGAGGTGCAAAGGGAGTTGGATAAGATGGTGGAGGAGATGAATATTTTGTAGTATTCTATAAAATTTCAAAAGGGGGAGCTTTTGAGTAAAATTATTCAATCCATAGAAATTGCAAACTTTCCTAGAATAAAAAATTGCAAAATAGATTTTCAAAATTTAAATGTTTTTATTGGTGACAATGGAACTAATAAAACTTCTATTTTAGAGGCAATCAATTACGCATTTTCTCCTTCTTTTTTATCGAGCAGTTTTGAGCGAGAGATAGATAGTTCGGTTTACAATCTCTATGAGTTGACTGAGGAGGAGATAAGAATTATTGAGAGAGATAAAAAATAGTATGATGAGAAATAAACCTATATCTAATCACAAAGCTGTTGATAATATTGTTTTTGATGCCCTCAGCTAAATCGAAGCCGAACGCAAGGAAGTATATTGGTCAGTCACCGAGTTAGTAAAAAACAGATTAGACATAGCGAGAAGTGTGTGAAAAACTAATGTGGCAAAAGCCAAAATATTTTTATTTGAGATTTCTTATCA
>JAOAEL010000067.1 GCA_026416845.1 Patescibacteria group bacterium | reverse complement strand
CAGCATATTTAGCCAAAGCTATTTTCTCACCTAAACATTCATAGAATTGCGAAGTTATATCAAAGTCCTTTCGGCTGATAGGATATTTTTGCAGTTCTTTCTCTTCCGCAAAAATTCTGTCAGTAGTTTTATAAACCGGCACTAAAAGAGTATGTTTTTGCACGTCGGGATTTAAAATAAATGCTTCTCCCAAATTCTTATCTTCTTTTTCTTCTTTAAGTGTTTCAATTATTTCTCTCAAGTTTTCTGCGTTTGTCCCATAAACAAACAAGCTTTCGATCGGTAAAATCAGATCTTTCACTTTCTTAAACAACTGCTCTTTTACGATCCCCGCATTAAGCAAATCTTGAAGCCGCTTTCTCCGGTATTTTAACGGCTCTATTCGGACACCTCTACCTACCGATTGCAATACGAATTTTTTGGCATCGTCACGAACTCCAATATTCACGAATAAAAGCAGGTTTGGTCTGTTAGAATCCCAACCCTCATAAAAAGAGCGGGAACCCATTAAACTGAATCATCGCGATTGATTGACTTAAAATAACTTTCATTCTCAAAACTTTCATTTATCTCGTATCC
>JAOAEL010000066.1:345-591 GCA_026416845.1 Patescibacteria group bacterium | reverse complement strand
CTCGTGTTGTACGCAGTGCCGAAGCGAATCGGAGGCACAAGGACAACAAGAGATGTAATCTCCGCCCCGTTGTTTCGCAGTGCCGAGCGAAGCGAGGCATTGCGAAACAACGTTTTGCCGCTTGGCGCAGTGGCGGATTTCGGAGCACTAAACTGTCAATACACCACAAAAGTTGATGCGAGGTAGAATGTTCAATTAACCACGTCACCCGCCATTGAGCCAAACGCCTGTTGTGTGCAGGTTTTT
>JAOAEL010000066.1:0-304 GCA_026416845.1 Patescibacteria group bacterium | reverse complement strand
CATAAACTGATTGCTTGATGATTGCAATTCACCAGTTCTTATTAGTAGCAAATATTTTGTTTCACCTTTACTTTCTAAAATTTTGAAGTCAAATTTTAAGTTCACTAAAAATTGAAAATTCCATTTACTGCCATAAAGAAAATATCCGCCTGCTTTACTTTTTATTGTCATTGTTTTGTCAAGCTCTTTCACATTGTTTTCTTTTGCAGTTTTTTCCCACTCTTCATATTTCTGTTTGGCTTCCGATAGTGCGTTCAAAAAGTCTTGATGATTTTTTTGCTCAATGAAAATTCCACCCTTATCG
>JAOAEL010000065.1 GCA_026416845.1 Patescibacteria group bacterium | reverse complement strand
GCACAAAAGAGTCATAGAAACACTTCACCCCCGCTTTTGGCAATACCTTGTTAGCGGTATGTGCTTCTTCTCTCGTCATCAGTCGTCCGTTAGTTTTTCTGTCTCTTTGAATACTTTTCAATTTCTGTAATCTCGTCCTGATAGTAAGCCATTGTCCGCAAGCAACTGTAAGTCCAAAAGGTGTTTTTTGTTTTTGGAAACTTGAAGTCATTGTTTAATTGTCCGAAGTATGTTTCGTTCTCACCGTAAACAATATACTTTTTGCCGACTTCAAATCTAATCCCACAGTCACACCCGCCAAGCCCTGTGCAAATTGTCAAGGTGTCGCTTGTAATTTTGCCTTTGTAAACATCAGTCACAACAAAGTCGTAACGAGCTATTGTCATTTTACTCATTGGCGAGTTTCGCATTATCGTGTCGTTAGGAAACATTTTTAGAATTGTGGAGTCGGTAAGTGTCACCAGTTGCTTAGACAATATTGTCCCTACGAGAACAGCGTCCGAGTGCTTAACTTCTTCCTCAACTGTACGTTGTCCAATGCAAGAACAAGCAAACAAACTGTCGCTTACGGTTGTCAGCAGGATTGTTGTCAGTATGAACATTAGT
>JAOAEL010000064.1 GCA_026416845.1 Patescibacteria group bacterium | reverse complement strand
ATATTTCACTTTGGGTCAAAGGTCTCTTTTCTTCTTTTATAACTTTTTCAGCTAATTCAATAAAATTCATATTTTGTTTCCTTAATCATCTTTTATACCGAATTGCGCCTAACAATCGGCGGCTTGGCGTAGTGGCGGATTTCGGAGCACAAAGTTTCAATTTATTACTAATGTTCAATAGAAGCACAAAGCTCTATGTTTGCACGTAGGCCCGCCTGACGCAAAACCCGTGTTAGGCAACGTTCTTTTTAATCTCGTCCTTAATCTTGTCATAGTTACTGTTTTTGGGGGCGAAATTCATTCCATAATCAATAATTCGTCCTGGATAACCACGATATTTTGAAAGAATTTTTGTAGTCAAATCATACCCTAAAGAGTTTTCTGTGCCTTGAATGGTTTTAAGAATAAAGTCTTTTGCTGCACCAATAATTAAGTCAGCAAATTGTAATACACCTGAATGAGTGGATTTTGCAAAATATAAACTGTCATTAAAGCCAAGATTCATTAACGGTCCTGAATGATAATTTACTCCACTTGAAGTTTGTCCGAGGTTGTAGGCTCGAAAATATTCTCTATTGAATGGTTTAGGATTGCTACTGTCTGGCC
>JAOAEL010000063.1 GCA_026416845.1 Patescibacteria group bacterium | reverse complement strand
TATTATTTGAACTATTAAACTCATCAACATGATATCTAAATTGCTCAATCAAATCTTCACGATAGGTAAGAAAAAGAATATCATTCTTAGGAATTTGTTCCTGCTGTATAAGATAGGCAAGCAGTTCTATCAATTTGACTATCACCAAAGTTTTTCCACTGCCTGTTGCCATCCAAAAACTCATACGATTGATGAAATGATAAAATCGTATCTCGTTGTTTTGTATTATATAATGATTGTCAAATTCTTCGAAGATTTTATAGTTCTTATTGTTACTTAGTTTTATATCAAGATTTTCAGTGAGTCCGTTGTTAATGTATAATTTAAAGAATTTTTCTTTGTTTTGCTTACATTCAATGAAATACTTATACAGTGCCTTTATTGCATTTTTTAGGGCATTTTGTTGATAATCAAACAAAGCCTTATTGTTAGAAAATTTAGCCAAATCAATATTTAGCCATTCTTCAGGTAAGTTATTCAATTGAAAATTTTCAGTGATGGTTTGTAGATATAGTTTCATATCGCCAGCAAATTTGTTATGATTTTTATCAACCTGTCTTTTTCATCAGGATGGCTTATTGCAATCAGAAGCGCCAGTGCGGTTAACGCAT
>JAOAEL010000062.1 GCA_026416845.1 Patescibacteria group bacterium | reverse complement strand
GCTCTTTGGCGGTTTGCTTTTTCGTTTCTACTTCAGGGCAAAGCGGGCGGAAAGGGGGTTCGGGGGGAATTCCACCCGCCGAGCCCGTTAATAGAGTCGGTTCAAATTTTTCCAACTTGCGGAGCCGACGGGGCTCGAACCCGCAACTTCCAGCGTGACAGGCTGGCGTGCTAACCTATTGCACCACGGCTCCTCTTAAAACCGAAATAAATATAATCAACCGATCTAAAAAATGCAAATTTTGAATAAAAGCACAATAAAAGGGAAGTTATCTCAAAATCTTTTGCGAAAAGTTTTTCAGATTATTTATTCACCAGGATCAAAAACCTTGTTCATACTATTTCTGATGCCAATCTTGAGTTAACAGGCATTGACTTTATTCTTAACATTTCTTGTAGGAATTTCAAAATATGGAGAATTTGGAGTTTGAAAACCGCATTTTTCGTTTTTGATTTTTGTTGTGATGTTTATTAACTTTTCAAAAAAGTAGATTTCATGATGTCAGCAAAATTTTTTATCTACTGCGCTGGTTTAATTTTATTCATCTCGTGTTTTCAAATCGTGGGACAAAAACCACAGGAAGTTGAAGATATATATCTACCAGATGGTGATAATGTT
>JAOAEL010000061.1:260-641 GCA_026416845.1 Patescibacteria group bacterium | reverse complement strand
ATTCAATATTGGGTTAATCCTAAAAGCGAGATATTACTTGATAATAATTGGATGGATATAGTTGGTTATTCATCTTTTACTAAATTTAAAACAGAAAATTCAGAAACACTTCTTAAACGTGTAATTCGATCTACGTCTAACCAAACCGATCTAATCCTTGACTTCTTTCTTGGCTCTGGTACAACAACTGCGGTTGCGCATAAGCTTGGCAGAAAATGGATAGGCGTTGAAATGGGAGAACATTTTTATACAGTTGTACTTCCACGCATGAAAAAGGTTTTAGCTTACGATAGATCGGGCATCTCTAGAGAAAATGATGTTAAAGTAAATTATAATAAAAAGAAAGCAGGAGGATTTTTTCAATATTATGAACTAGAACAA
>JAOAEL010000061.1:0-250 GCA_026416845.1 Patescibacteria group bacterium | reverse complement strand
GAATATGAAGGGTTAAAAGATGTGTAGGAATACTTTGGATATTAGTTTTGTGTACGAAATAAGTAGGAAAATAATTGATTTTTTATCACAAATTGAAAACTTTCAAAAAGAGTTATGGGAGGCGAAAAAGAAAATATTAAAAACTGAATATGTAATAACTCTTGATAGAATAAAAGAATATATAGGGGATGAATTTATAGAAAAGGAAGTTTTACCTCAAATCTTAGCAAACGAAAAGCAACTAAAAGAA
>JAOAEL010000060.1 GCA_026416845.1 Patescibacteria group bacterium | reverse complement strand
GATTAATACGGAAATAGAAAAAGGGAATATAAAAATTGTATGTAAAAACTGTGGTTGGGAATATCAAAGTACTGACACAAGAAAATTAATATCACAATGTAATAATTGTAATTCAAATGATTTTGAAGCGTTATATATGAGACGAGAAATACCACTTAATAATGATTGGACAGATATTTTAGGATATACTTATATGATTTCGAAATCAACTAATTTCCCAACCGAAAATTCTGAGATTCTTCTTAAGCGTGTTATAGAATCTACTTCTAATGAAGGTGATTTAGTAATGGACTTTTTTCTTGGTTCAGGCACAACAACTGCAGTGGCGCATAAACTTAAAAGAAGATGGCTTGGTGTAGAAATGGGTGAGCATTTTTATACAGTAGTTTTACCGCGAATGAAAAAAGTCTTAGCATATGACAAATCCGGAATATCTAAAGAAAAGGATGTTAAAGAAAAATATAATGAAAATAATGCTGGTGGTTTTTTTAAGTATTATGAGCTTGAACAATACGAGGATACTTTAAGAAAGGCTAAGTATGAAGACGCAGAGTTGTTTGATAATCCTTATGAGGATGTTTATAATCAGTATGTTTTTATGAAAGATAAAAAGTTGCTTGACGCTTTAGAAATTGATTATGAGAATAATAAGGTTAAAGTAGATTTATCAAAACTTTATTCTAAAGAACAAGACAACAAAGAGATTGAC
>JAOAEL010000005.1 GCA_026416845.1 Patescibacteria group bacterium | reverse complement strand
GAAATTCCCAGGCTTACACCGCGCATATATAGGGAGTATAAAAATTTGTCAGAGCTTGACCCTTCTAGTTTTGGAAATGAAAAATTTGCGGTGAAGCAATACTCCGAAGAAGAAAAGCGCGAGATTATCTTTAAATTTGTTGGTGAAACGGAAGACAAAAAGAAAGAAATTCATCATGTTACTGTTTTAGGCCGCAATTTATTTGCTGATTACAGAAGTGTTATCAGGTATTTTACCCAAATTATAATGAAGGAATTGCGTTTGATATCAGGCGGTGACATTTTGTATGGAAAGATAAAGGAGTTTATTCGAGATAACCTGTTCGAAGAAAAAGTTAATTTGGAAGATTTGAACACACTTCGTAGTTTGTCTGAAGTGGAAGTTAGTCGCACAGTGATAGAGTCGTTTAAAAGAGCGATTAATAATTTAACTATACTAGACAAAGGCGAAGCAGAAATTTGCGAGTGGATAAAGATAAGCAAAGCAAGGCCATTTGTGGCGAGAGACCAAAGTTATATTGTTCCTAAAAAGAGTGTTTTTAATAGAATTGTTGGAGACAGCAATTTTGAGCTTGAAATGGCTAGCTTTTTTGAAAGATGCCCGGATATCATTTCGTATGCCAAAAATTATGAGTCGATTCATTTTAAAATTGATTATAGAAATGCTGATGGCACGATTGCCAATTATTTTCCTGACTTTTTAGTTAAAGCAATCGAGAATGAAGTTTATATTGTTGAGACAAAAGGGAGGGAAGATTTAGACGATCATCTTAAAATCAAAAGGCTCAGGCAGTGGTGTGAGGATGTAAATAGGCTTCAGTCTAAAATTCGCTATCACATGCTTTATGTGAAACAAGAGGAATTTGGGAAATATCATCCGGAAAGTTTTAGGGAGTTGGTTAGGTTGTTTGGAGGGTAAGATATGTGCGATATTCGTATTTGACGAAATAACTTAAAAAAGTGCGAGATAAAATTATAATTTTTCAACATAAAAAATTAAGAAAAAATATTTTAAAATCTACCAGCAAGTTGCAAAAATGGAACAAAGTAAAAGTAAAATTTTTGCTGTAAAAGAGCATGAAAAGACTGTATATTTTATAGTTATAACTTTCATAAAAATGAGTTTTTGAAATTTTCCAATTTTATAATAAAAAAGCCATTTTGTTGTTAGGGAAACCAATCTTTTAAAGCGCAAAAAATTTTTTTCTTATAAAACAATTTTATGATTTGCAAAAAAAGGAAGATTTTTTGTAATTAGCTGAATTTTTGTTCAGTGATTTTCTTTACTTTATTTTTTGAATATAAAAACATTTTTAATTTTGCACTTTTTCTTTCTTTTTGTAAAGGTCAATATTAATCAACTTTTGTTACAATATAAGTTATATTTGGTTTTTTGTTTTTATTGAAACAGTTTTGTCCTCGTAGTTCAATGGATAGAACATCGGTTTGCGGAACCGAAAATGACAGTTCGATTCTGTCCGAGGACACATTTGGTGAGGTGCAGGAGTGGTTGAACTGGCCGCTCTCGAAAAGCGGTGTGGTTATCTTAGCCACCGAGGGTTCGAATCCCTCTCTCACCGCATTTTTATTTTTAAAAGAAGTTGTAGATAGTAAATTTTATTTAATTATTTTTTTGATTTTTTCTGCCCATAAATTTGCCCATTCTTCTGCCTCTACTTTTTTTAATGCTATTTTCAATCCTTTTTTGTTGAGCAATTCAGAAACTGTTGATATTGTTGCGCTTGAAACTTTCAGATTGTCGCGAATATTTTTATAACTTCTTTTTTTTTTAAGCCAATATGCTATTGCTAATCTTTTTGAGAAAATTTCTATTTCTGCAGGGTTAAAAAAATCTTCTAAAAAAGTTGCTGCTTCTTCAAAATTTTTTATGTCGCAAATTAATTGAGCAAACATTTTGGTTATTTGTTTTTTTAGTGAAGGATTTATTGAGTTTTTTGAGGATCTCATGATCTTATTAAAATGTTTTACAAGCTGATTATACATTTGTTGTTTTTTCTTTCAAGTCAGCATTTTTTTTGAATTTTTTAATAACAATGAATTTGTTTAAAGCGATTAATGTCAACAAAAGGATAGTGGTGTTGAAAAAAGTGTCTATTTCAAAATACTTTAGTATTGTCCAGCCAATTGCAAAAACTGACAAAAAAAATGAAATACTTTTTTTAGTAACTAAATTTAAAAAATTATATATTGCTCCAAACAAAAGCAGACAAAAAGTTAAGAAATTTGTAGTTTTTTCAGGTGAATAGTTTAATACAACAATAATTATACCTATTAAGGAAAATAGAAAAATTGAAATTTGGATGGATTGTTTTATGGTGATCATTTTATTAAATTTTATTAAATTCAGATTTAAATTAAATGATACAATAGATTAAATGGAGATAATTATTTTGTTTGTTTTGGTGTTTGGATTTCTGGCAATTTTATTTTTTTTAAGTCACAAGTTAGATAAAATTTCGGTTTTAAATCAAAACAATAGTGAATTGATTAAGGTTATAGAAATTTTAAAAAAGAATTCTTTCGAAGAAAGAAGGCTTCTTCTTGAGTCTTTGCAGAAAAACACTAATTCTTTAAACGAAAGATTAGATAACGCGGCGAACGTGATTGCGAGTGTGCAAAGAAATTTGGGAGAGATGGCGGAGATAGGGCGGGGGATTAAAGAATTGCAGGAGTTTTTAAAAAATCCAAAATTAAGAGGTGGAATGGGAGAGCATATCTTAAATCAATTGCTGACGCAAATGTTGCCCAAGCAATCTTTTCACTTGCAATATTCTTTCAGAAGTGGGGAAAAAGTGGATGCCGCCGTAATAACGTCAGCAGGCATTATTCCTATTGATTCTAAATTCCCAATGGAGAATTTCAGGAAGATGATGGATGCCCAAGATACTGAAAGTAGAAAAACTTATGAAAAGGCTTTTGAGAATGATGTCAAGCGTCATATGGAAGCGATTTCTAGAAAGTATATTCTAATAGAGGAGGGAACAATTGATTACGCTTTGATGTATGTTCCTTCTGAAGCTGTTTATTATGAAATAGTTAATAATGTAAAACTTTTTGAATACGCTGGAGAGAAAAAGGTTTTACCTGTGTCTCCAACCACATTTTACGCATTTTTGAAAGCCATACTTATGAGTTTTGAAGGGCAAAAGATCGAGGAAAAAGCTCGCGAGATTTTATCAACTGTCAAAGCCATACAAAAAGAATATGATACAGTAGAGGAGAATTTGGGAGTTTTGCAACGTCATATTACTAACGCGAATAATATGTTGGCTAATGTTTTAATTTCATTTAAATCGCTGGGACAAAAAATATCTAACACAAAGATGATAGGAGACAAACTGGATAAAGAAAATCAAGATAAAGTTTTGCAAGGTTAGAGTTGAATTTTTTATTTTTAATTGGTGGATAAGGTTTTAGTTTTAAAATATTATTTATTGACGATATTTATTATTTCTATCTTTTAATACCCAATTGTTTATTTCTTGCCAAAACAGGTCTTCATTAAAATTTCCAGATTTGTCCGTGTATTTATCCAAAATGTCCATAGCGAAAAATAAAAGCCTGTGATTCCCAAAAACTTTTAATCGAACTCGAGTTTGCCCAATAGCTACGACTTTGGTTTCTTTAATCAAATTGTTCCCATCGGGAGTTTTTCTTTCAACAATGTATTGTTCTTGTTGTTTTGCTAGGATTTCAATTGATATTTGAATTCCAAGCAAGTTGGCCGTTTTTTTCAAAGATTCAATTCTGGATAATGAATAGTCCACTTCATGTGTATATGGCGGAGTTTGATTATTATGTGTTTCATTTAATACTGCCGATATTTCTAATGTCATTTTAAACTCTGCTTGTTATAATCATTTTTTAGTTATGCACAATGACAAATTCTTGAACCACAAGCAAAAAGAGGCAGTTGAACATGATAGCGGACCTCTTTTAATTATAGCAGGCGCTGGGACTGGCAAAACCACTGTAATTACGGAAAAAATCAAACATTTGGTACTTAACAAAAATTTAAAATCTAGCAATATTTTGGCTTTAACTTTTACCGAGAAAGCTTCTAAGGAAATGGAAGAAAGGGTAGATGTTGTTATGCCTTATGGATATTGGGATATGTGGATTTCCACTTTTCATAGTTTTTGCGAGAGAATTTTGCGTTCTTGGGCATTTCACATCGGTTACGATCCTTCTTTTAAACTAATGTCGGCATTGGAATCAATAGCTTTTATAAAAAAACATTTATACAAATTTAGATTGTCGTATTTCAGACCTCTTGGGAATCCCAATAGGTTTATTAGCTATCTTGTTGCGCATTTTAGCAGATTGCAGGATGAAGATATCGCGCCAGATCAATATTTGGAGTGGGTAAAGCTTAAAAGTGACAAATTGGGACTGGAATTAGATGAATTGCAAAAAATAGATGAAATTAAAAATGACGAAAAGGCCATAGAGCTTGCGAAATGGTTTGAACTTGCAAAAGCGTATGAAACTTATGAATTTTTGAAAATAGAGGAGAGGTTAATGGATTTTGGTGATTTAATTACAAAAACTTTAAAATTATTTCGCGAACGTCCGAATATATTATCAATGTACCGTTTGCAATTTGCACAGATTTTAGTCGATGAGTTCCAAGACACAAATGTCGCACAATATGAATTATTAAAACTGCTTGCGCCGCCATCAGCAAATCCCAACATTGTTGTTGTTGGAGATGATAGCCAATCTATTTATAAATTTAGAGGTGCTGCAATTTCAAACATAATGCATTTTATGGATGACTACCCTACCGCAAAAACTATTGTGTTAACTGAAAATTATAGATCAACTCAAATCATTTTGGATGCTGCTTACAGATTAATTCAACATAACAATCCTGACACTTTGGAAGCTAAACTTGGCATAGAAAAAAAGCTAGTTAGCACAAGGAATGTTAAAAAAGATTATGAAATTCAGCTCTTTCATGCCCCGAAAGACATTTTAGAAGCTGAGGAAGTGGCGGAAGAAATACAAAGGTTAGTAAACCAGAGTTTATTTCAATCAGAATATGGTGATAACGAATTCTCAATAAATTATTCTGACATTGCCATTTTGGTTCGTGCCAAAAATTATGCTGATATATTTATTAAGGCGTTATCCAGAAGAGGCATCCCCTGTCATTTTTATGGACCATCAAGTTTATTTGAACAAAAAGAAGTGAATGTTTTGGTTTCATATCTTAAGATACTTAAAGATCTGAGAGATGATACTTCTTGGTTTAACTTATTGACGTCATTTCCTATTAACATACCTGTGAAAGACCTGGCTCTAATGTTGTCAGTTGTTACCAGAAAAAACTTAAGTTTAGTAGATCTTTTTGATGACTTAGATAGTATTGAGAATTTAGAAGCTGATACTAAAAGCAAAATAAAAAATATAACAGATTTGGTTGGTAGACATTTATGTGAGATAAAAGATAAACCAGCTGGGCAAATACTTGTTAACTTTGTTAATGAGATGAAAATACTTGAAGAGTTTATAAATGAAAATTCTTTTGAATCTTTAGATAAAGCCCAGAATATAACAAAATTTTTGCAGGAGATAGTTGCTTTTGAATCTCAAAATAAAGATTCAGGTGTTTTCTCTGTTTTGGAGTGGATAGATTTAGTTACGGAGTTGGGAGAAAAAACTATTTTATCCCAGCAAGATTCTGCCAAAGAAAATGTGGTTAACATTATGACCGTGCATTCCGCAAAAGGTCTTGAGTTTCCGGTTGTTTTTTTAGTTAACCTTGTGTCTGATCGTTTTCCAAGTCGCAATAAAGGTGAAGCAATACCTATACCTGATGAGTTGATTAAAGAAGTTTTACCAATGGGTGATTCTCACATACAAGAAGAAAGACGTCTTTTTTATGTCGCAATTACTAGGGCGAAGGACAAACTTTATTTCACAGCTTCCGATTTTTACGGAGATGGCATTCGGCAGAAGAAATTGTCTCCATTTATATTTGAATCTCTTGGGGAAGATGCAATAGAAAAAGATCGAGATTTTTCCAGGTTAAATAAATACAAAAGCTTAAGCATTCAAAGTTTTGATAAAATTTCTAATTCCTTGTCCAAAGATAATCAACCTTTAATTGATTTTAGAGTTAATTATCTTTCTTATTCCCAGATTGAATGTTTTGATACTTGTCCTTTGCATTATAAGTTAAGGTATATCATAAAGCTCCCCTCTCCCCCATCAGCGGCGGCTAGTTTTGGACTTTCTATACATGACACTTTAAAAGACATATATATGTATGCAAAAAGTGGGAAGGCAATCAGCGAAAAAGATGCAATTGAAATCTTGCGCAAAAATTGGCATCGGGAGGGATATGTTAGTCGGGATCATTTGCAAGAGACACTGGAAGCAGGTGAGAAGTATATCATTAACTATATGAAAAGGCATTTTGACAAAAATTTTTTGCCTTTGGTTTTGGAGCAACCGTTTACAGTTAATTTGCCCTCCAAAAAATATGAGAGGTCCCTTAAAATTGGTGGTAAAATTGACAGGATTGACCAATTTTCAGATGGCACTATAGAGGTGATTGATTATAAAACAGGATCGAAAATTCCTACTCAAAAAGAATTAGATAATGACATGCAACTTACTTTTTATGCTTTGGCTTGCACTCTGATCAAAGATTTTGTTTATATCAAAGATCCAAAAGATATTGTTTTGTCTTTGTATTATTTTGATGGAGATAAAAAAGTATCCACAAAAAGAACTAAACAGCAATTAGCTGAAGCTGTTGATAAAATATACGCCAAAAGAAAAGAAATTGAAGAGTCAGATTTTAAATGCAATGGCAACTTTTTTTGCAAAAACTGCGAATATAAGGATTTTTGTAAATTTGCTGATTGATTTTTATTCAGAAATCCAATCTATTGGATCTATTCCTTGGATCACCTTTTCTTTTTCTACAGTTATTTCTACCGGTTTATGTGATTTACATTCTTCCTTTAATCCACAAAGCACGTATTCAGAGTAAAAGGCTTTACTATTGTCTAAAGAATAAATTGAGTAAACATGATACTTACCGATTGGAAGTTCTAATACATACCCAATTCCATTCTTATACTTTTGATCTTCAATAAATTCCGCTGTGCAGTAACTAGTTTGTTTTGTAATTTCCTTTGCGCATACTAACATTTCTATAATAGGAACATCTTTAGGTGGAATTAAAGAGCCTTCTATTTTCCCGAATTGGTTTTCTTGTGATAGGTTTTTTGTTTCTGAATATTTTTGTGTTGCTTTTGAATTGGAGTATAAGTAATAACAAAAAGCAATGATGAAAATCAATACGATCAAAATTAAGATAACTTTTATTAACTGTGCTTTGCTTTTCATGTTTTTTATCGTTTTGTAAATTATTATTGCTCGATTACAATTATAAATTGTTATACGAAAATTAGTTAATTTTATTTTATATTATAATTATAAAGGTATCCTCAGTTTGGTAAATGCTCCGGGGTATTCTTTTATTTTGCCTCCAAATCCCAATTTAAATTTTGTAAATCCACGCCAAGCAGGCAATGGAAATCTTTCATCATATATTCCTTCAAAATCAAAAAGTTCGCAACCTCTCTTTTTAGATATTTTTATCGCCTCCCAAACCAAAAGAGTTGGAGCAAATAGTTTTTTCCCTTTTTTAGAGGAAGCCGCATACATGTAATATGAAATGTTTTTGCTGTGAATTAACAATACCGCCGCAATTATTTTTGTTTTTTCGTCAGTATTTTTATTAATTGAATTTTGATAAGCGAAAAGTATAGTGGCATTGTTTCTAAAAGAATTATACAATGCGTTTATTTCTTTAGTTTGTGGGAAATTTTTTCTTGCTATTGAGCATTTGTTCCAAAAACTCACAAAATCTTTGATGTTCTTTGAATTTTCTACTTTGACTCCATTTCTTATTGCAATTTTTATGTTATAGCGTGTTTTTTGGGACATTTCTTTTAGGAGTTCTTGTTCCGATTTTTTGACATCAATTTCTATGGTTTTAGATGGCACAAAAGGATGTGTTTGTTTATAACCATGTTTCATTAGAATTGGCACATCGGAAAATTCTGAAGGCTCTATGATTATTTGGAATGCTTTTTCTTTTTTTGCAATGGATTCAATTAATTTAATATCTTTTTGTTTAATTTTTTTTGGTCTTTGTATTTTCATTATCTTTGCAATTAAAATTTTACGTAGGTAGATTTTAATTTTGTTTATTTTTTTGATTTCCCAACCAAGTGCTTTAATATATTGTGCGTATTCTTTTGTTTGTCTAAGATCCATTTGCAACATTCTATTTTCAAATTTTAACTTGCTGGAAAATTGATTTTTTAAAACTACTTTTCTTTAATATCTTTAATATCCACCATCTTATCTTTTCTGCAATCGTATATGGCATGTAAAGCCAAGATGTTGGCAAGTCCCATGTTCCTATGAATTCTACCACTTGTGGATTGTAACCTTCTTTAAATTTTGTAAATCCTTTACCTTCTTCTTTTCCCCAAAGATCAAATTTTTTTAGACCCAATTTTTTACCGTATCTGATTGCTTCCCACATCATCAGATTTGATGCCATTGCGTTTTTGTGCTTTTCGCTTGATGCGCCGTATGGATAGTATAGAAAATCTTTCCAAACAAACAAAATCCAAGCGGCTATTATTTCTTTTTTATAAGTAGCAGTTAGCAAATGAGCAATGCCTGCTTGACTAAGTGTTTGCCACATTAGTTGGTGATACCTTTTTGTGTGCGCATAAAATCCTTGCCGTTTGGTTGTTTCCTCCATTAATTCCCAGTATTTTTCGAAGGCATCTTGACTTGAGTCTTCTTTTACTAGTACTCCTTTTTTTTGTGCAAGTCTGATGTTATATCTAGTTTTCGGATGGAAACTTTTTAGCAATTCTTCTTCTGATTTAGTTAAATCAATCCAAAAAGTGCTTGGAGTGAAAAGTGTTTTTCCGTGAACTGCTTCAAAATTTTTTAGAAGTTTTATATCGCTTTTATTTTTTATTACATTTGGTTCAAGTTTTACAAATATGACATTGTTTTTGACAGCGTAGTCTTTTAATTCTCTAAGCATTGTTAATGTGGGTTTTGGTCCTTTGCTAAAAACTGCGATTTTATATGGTGTAAAGGGGATTTTGTGCAAAGTGATTTGTCCAAAAGAAAATCTTATTACTTCATTCCCCCATTTTTTTCTAAATTCTCCCCATTCCCAAGATTGTACCGGGTGAGTTGCAATTTTGTTAAATTTGTTTTTGTTTAAATTTTTTAGATTTTTCATTTAATCAATTTTTAATTTTAGTTATTTTTTTATTGGTTATTTTATTTAGATATTTATTTTTAATTAAAATTCATTACTGTCCCAATAGTCCTCTGTTTTAGTTAGATTCTGATAATTGTTAGTGTTTGTAATATTTATGCTTTCCAGCAGATTTTCGGGGATGTCCGTAAGAAATCTTGAAGGCGGATTAGATTGCTTTTGTCCAAAGAAAAGTCTTTTTAAAGCGTAAGATAAATAAAGTTTGCTTTTGGCTCGTGTTATCCCAACGTACGCAAGTCGTCTTTCTTCTTCAATCTCTCCTGAGTCAAAGATAGATTTTGAGTGTGGAAATATTCCTTCTTCCATCCCAACAATAAAAACAACTTCAAATTCAAGTCCTTTTGCCGCGTGGAGCGTCATTAAATTAACTTTGTTTTTCAAAAGATGTTCATCGAAATTTGTTGCTTCCTGTTGCGCTTCAATTAAAGAAACACTTTCGAGGAAATCAAATAGATTTGGAAACTCTGTTGCCACTGATCTAAGTTCCTTAATGTTTTCCAGTCTTTGGATGTTTTCTTGTGTGTCGCGAGCAAATTTTGATAAATAGTTAGTTGTGTAAATAACATCGTCTAGGAGTTGTATTGTTGTTAGTTGATTTATCTTTTCAAAATTTTGGTTTTTGTAAGCTAAAAATTTTTGATAAGCTCTTTTGCCTAATTTTTCCACTCTTTTCTGAGACACGCTATCTTGATCGTTTGCCAGAATTCTTAGATAAGAAAGAATATCTTTTATTTCTTTTCTTGAGTAAAATCTTATTCCGCCAATTAGAGTGTATGGTAAATTAGCGTGCAAAAAGGCTTCTTCTAAAACTCGCGATTGCGCATTTGTTCTATACAGGATTGCAATTTCTCCATATTTTATACCTTCTTTTGAAAGTTGTCTGATTTGATTTGTAATATATTTTGCTTCATCCAGTTCATTTGTCGCGCAGTAAACTTTTATTTTTTCTCCTTTGCCTTTGTTTGTCCAGAGTTCAAGCACCCTGTGAGATGTGTTTTTTTTAATGATTTTGTTTGCCGCTTTTAGAATTGTTTCTGTTGATCTATAGTTTTGTTCTAGATTGATAATATTTATACTTGGAAAATCTTTGATAAGATAGTTGATATTGCGATAATCGGCTCCTCTCCAACTATAAATTGATTGGCTTGGATCGCCTACTGCTGTCAAATTAGTTTGATTTCCTGCCAAAATTTTAACTATTTTGTATTGAATTTTATTTGTGTCTTGCCATTCATCGATCAAAATGTTTGTCAATTGTTCCTGCCACTTGGATAATATGTTAGGGTAGTTTTCAAAAAGTTCAACAGTTTTTATTAAAAGATCGTCAAAATCTAAAGCCATTGCGTTTTTGAGATAGTTTTCATATGCCAAATATACTTTGGAGATTGTTTCTTGCCAGTCTCCATAAGCAAACTCTGCATATTCAATAGGCTTAATCATTTGATTCTTGGCGTCGGATATAGCTGTCGCAATTGAACTTGGTTTGTAAGAATCGTTTAAAATTTTTAGGTTTTCCAAAATTTCTTTTATTGCATCTTTTTGATCGTCTTCGTCATAGATTAGAAAATTAGGCGATATTCCAATTAACCTGCCGTTTTTCCTTAGCACTTTTGCGCAAAACGAGTGGAATGTTCCAGCAAAAAAAGGATATGTTCCAACTATTGAGACAATTCTTTGTTTCATTTCATCAGCGGCTTTGTTGGTGAAAGTAAGCAAGAGGATGTTATTTGGATTGACTTTTTTTTCGCTCACAAACCATGCTGCTCGGTGTGTAAGAACTTTGGTTTTCCCACTACCCGCTCCTGCCAGGACCAGAAGATGTTGTCCTTCGTATGTTACTGCTTGAATTTGTTCATTGTTTAGATTTTGGATTAAGTTGTTTGTCATTATTTAAATCAAGTACAATCTAGATTACTATGTCAAAGAAAAAAGATAAACTGATTGTTCATAGCAAATCTCGCATTGGATTAAATAAAGATTTAGGTTTTTCTAAAGATAAAAACAAAAAACAGAATTTTGTATTTAAGGATAAATCATTTTTTATTTTACGATTGAAAAAAGTTTTTTTGAAAAACATAATTTGGATTAAAATTTTGTTTGTTAGCACTTTTATTTTGGTTTTATATTTTTCATTTATTTTTGTTCAAAAAACTTTGGTACGTTTTCAAATTCCATTTTATTCTTCCCTGTTTGTAGATTTTCTAACGACACCTCCTCATAAGATACTGTCCACCGAAGGTAGGACAAATGTTTTGATTTTAGGAAAAGGTGGCGAAGGCCATGATGCCCCTGAATTAACAGACACAATTATTTTTATGTCTATAAATCATTCTGATTCTTCCATTGTATTAATATCGATACCTCGTGATATCTGGATTACTGATCTTAGAGGGAAAATCAATAGCGTTTATATGCAAGGAAATGATAAAGAGCAAGGAGGTGGAATATATTTGGTCAAATCAGTGGTTTCAGGAATAGTTGGAGAGAAAATACAATACTATGCTTTGGTGGATTTTTCAGGTTTTAAGAAATTGATAGATGTGGTTGGTGGCATAGAAGTTGAGGTGGCAAATTCATTTACTGATAATCATTTCCCGATTCCGGGCCGTGAAAACGACTTGTGCGGGGGAGATCCTACTTTGTCATGCAGACATGAGACAATTAAATTTGAAAAGGGTTTAACACACATGGATGGGGAAATGGCTTTAAAGTTTGCAAGGTCTAGATATGCCAAAGGAGAAGAAGGAACTGACTTTGCAAGAGGCGCTCGTCAACAATTAGTGATAGATGCGTTTATAAAAAAAATTCTTACCAAAGAAATTCTCTTTTCCAAAAATAAATTAATTGAAATAAAAGAAACAGTTTTATCTGTGGTGCAGACGGATATTCCTTTGTCTGGGCTGGCTATTGTCGCAAGACGTTTGTATGACAACAAAGGCATATCTAAAAGTTATGTAATTCCGCAAGATTTTCTATTTGTTCCAAATTACTCGCCTAAATATGACAACTTATATGTTATCTTGCCTGTTGGTGGCAACTGGCAGAAAGTTCAAGAATGGGTTGATTCTATTTTGTATTCAAAAAATTAAAGTTACAGGCTTTTGGTTATTTTATATAAAGAAGTATTGCCGTTTTCGTATATTTTTTCTCCCAAAATTTCAAATTTTTCTTCCATTACATTTATGTATCTTTCTCTTTCTTTAATGCTGACAATTACGTGTGTGACTGCGTATTTGTTCAGAAGTGTTTTTGCTTTTTGTGTGTCAGATGTTACGTATATTTCTCGGATGTCGTTTGCTCTTTGTTGCGGAATAAGAGGTGATCCACGCCAGAGCCATTGATGTACGAACCATCCCAAAACTGTTGGTATTCCTGTATATGCTGAAACAACATTGTATTTAGTGTAGCTATCGCCTGATGCTTCCAATAGGATAGCATTCTTATCTTTTAAATTTTTGTTTATCCACTCAATTAAGTAGTAAGACTCTGGATCTTCCTCCTTTAGCCAGTTGTCTCCGCGTAATGAAGATTGTTTTTTGAAGTCATTGTAATATGTTTTGATTGCATGGTAAGGGTATATAAATACTAAAGCAATAAGAATTGTAATTAGAAAGCTAAGAGTTAACTTGACTAATAATGATTTCTGAAGAGCAATTACTCTTATAAACACATATCCAGAGGATAAATAAAAAAGCACAAATGCTTGATAGGTTAGTTTAAACATAGTATTTGCTCGATGATGATCAGGCCCATATATATCTTTTACATATATGATTTCTGGCAGAAGTATCAAAATCCAACCCGCGGTAAGTAGAGCAATTACAAATACATCTACTTTGTTTGTTTTTTCTTGTTTAAGGATTAATGTGGTTAAAAATATTAAAGTAATACAAAGCGGGTATCCCCATAGAATCAAAAGTTGCCAGAGGGGTGTTTGTGCTTTAACAAAATCTACACCTTGCGCAATTGATTCAAAATTTGTCAAAAATGGAAAGGTTACAATCAGTGCTGTTATTATTGTTATCACAGCATTCATGACTATCTTTGAAATCAATTTTAGATTTATACCTTCTTTAAACAAACTGACAAGTCCAATTACGCAGGCTGTTGTAATAGCATAATTGCCAAAATCCCATGAATTTGTCATAAACATAATTCCCAAAACAAATCCCAGTGGCACAAAAATTTTGATATTGGAATAAGAATCTTTTTCTAACAAAAAACGAGCCAATAGAGCGATGTATAAAATTGCAAAAGGAAGATTTATCAAATGAGCATGCAGGTCTGACACTACAAATGAATAAAGTGGAAATTCGTGAATGGTTTTATCATTTGTTTCAGGATTGTAACCTATAAATCTTGTGGCGTCCGGATACCAATAATTTTCAAAGTTATTTTTCCAAAGAATATATGGAGTGTGAAAATTTCCTGCTAAGACTACTCCAAGCGCGGATATTATGCCTCCTAGGAAAATTTTTCTTTTAGTTGCAATTCCTGTTTTTTTTATGAGTGTTGATACAATGTTAAAAATTCCCGTAAGTGAAAGACCAAATATTGTCGCAAGCATTAAGTTATATCCAATGCCGGAATTGATTCCCGAGATTTTGATCAAAAATGCAGTAACATAATGACCATACCAGTAGTAGTTTATTGTATGCCCAGAGAGCCACATATCTTTTGGTGGCAAGTATTCGGATCGCAGTGTGCTGTTTACGAAACCAAAATCCATGAATTTTTCTAGTCCCTCAATGGATGGTTGATAAGATCTAACAATTGTCCAAGATATAAAACTTGCAAGAAACAAAAGTTCAATTAAAAAAATTGAAAAAATAGAACTTTGAATCGTTTTCTTAATATTTTTGTGTGCTTTATAAAAAATGAATACATTTATCAAAATCCATAGAAATATTGCAAAAAAAGCTGACAGTTTATCAAAGGACAGCAATTTATAACTTGTTAGCAAAAAGCATATGTAACTTGTTAATATTATTCCAACTGTTTTGGTAAACGCATATCCTTTTGAAGTGAATTTATTAAACAATAAAAAAGTAAAAGGCAGACTTATCAAGCCAATACCAAGAAGTGTTAGATACCAATAAAAAATAGATAATGTTTCTTGCGTGTTCATATTTATGCACAATTGTCTTTTATGGAAAAGATAAAATAATTTTCTTTAATGTCTTCATACATTAATTTGAAGTTGTTTTTAAAAAATTCTGTGTTTATGGTGGGCAAATTTGTATCTCCTTTTGTATCTTCAACTGTTACATAATCTATATTGTTTTCTATAGCCATTTTACAAAAATCAAACTTGTTTGTGGAAGTGTACATTTTTGTAAATATTTTGTTCCTATGATCAGTGTCATATCCTGCTGACCATGCGTAATATGGCCAACCTAAAAAGATTTTCCTGCCTGCTATTAATGCGGGATGAAAAGTGAAAGAAGAATTTAAAAAAATAGCATCTTTGGTGGTGTTTTTGTCTATGAAATTGGCGATTTTGTTTTTGGGTATATCGTCGATAGTTACATATTTGTCATTTATTATTGGGAATAAGTCTATGATTCCTGTTAATGTTAAAAAAAGTATTGAAATGGTTAAGATTAGCTTAGACATTAGAAATTTTCCCCATAGTGTAATTATTGAAAATGCTAGAAACCAGTTCATTCCGATTACAAACATATTTATAAACTTATGATTTGCGGCGATTTCAGGAGACAATCTGAATGTGTTTGCAATTATAAAAAAGGTCAGAAAAACTAAAAATGCTTTTTTCTGATTTTTGTTTGCAAGTAAAAATCCAATTGGTATAAAAACTATTAAAAGTCCAAGATTGAGTAACCAATAGTAAGGTATTTCGGATATGTTTTTTGCCAAATAACCGATTTTTATCAATTCAGATTCTACTCTGGAGCTTCCCATATAAATAAATTGTGGCAGAGCCAAAATTATTGCTACAAAACCCATTAGAAAAAGTTGTTTTCTTGTGTGACTGAAAATGAGGAAAAATAAAAGTACTGCCACTCCAATCATTGCATATACAGCAAGATGTAAAAAAGGTATAAATCCAACTAGTATTCCGATTATTAAAGCCGCATTGTAAGAGATTGATTTGTGTTTAACTATTCGATGATAAAGATATAAAAATATTCCTAGAAATATTGCGTAGCCAAGCGCCAGATGTCGTTGATTTGTGTAGATGTTTAGACTCCAAAAAGCCGAAACTATCTTCTCATCATAAGGGCCAAATGATGTGAAATTTTGATTTGATGGAATTTGAAGTATTGAGCTTATGTTTATTCCATTGGCTTTGAAGTATTCCAAAAAACCAAAAGATCCGTTGAAAATAAAAAAAAGCAAAGATAAAATCCCAATAACTTTATTTTTAAATAAGACTTCTCCGCCTTTGTAAATAAAATATATTAACAAAGTCATCCCTATAGCGCTTAAGGTGTTGAGAGCATAATCTAATCTTATTCCATATTTTTCCAATAATCCAACAAAGAGATAAAACAAAAAATGATAGCGTATTGGTTCGTGTGCGAAATGTGGATATTGTGGCGGGAAATTAAAGCCGTATGAAAAAGATCTGGCAACAGGAAGTGTTGCTCCAAAATCGCTCCAAACTTTTGTTGCTATAAACATTTGATTATCTTTGATGTATAAAGTTTTCCAATACAAAAAGGTGGAGAAAATAAAGGCGAAAAAAATAACCAACAAATCTAATTTTCTACTTTTGAAATGGCTAATTAATTTTTCTCTCATTCTTTTGGAAGCAAGGAATTAATACTTAGTACGTATTGCACGAAATTATTTATTCTTGAGAAAAAAATTGTATTAAATTATAAAGCTAAAATAAATGCAAACAGAAGCACGAAAACACCAAGTGAAACAATGAGCAAAGTTAGCGTTGGAGTTCCGGCATCAGGTAAAGCTGCTTTTGTTGGAGTTGGTGTGGCAGTTGTGGTATTTTGAACGATTGTGTTTGTTGGAGTTGCAGTGGATGTAACTGTTACAGTTTGTGTTGGACTAGTGGTGTTAGTGGGAGTTGCAGTTGGAGAGTTAGTAATTGTAACAGTTGTTGTATGTGTTGGAGTTGGAGTATTAGTTAATGTTAATGTCGGAGTTACAGTATGTGTCGGAGTTGGAGTCTTAGTTTTAGTTGGTGTTAATGTTGGAGTCTTTGTATGTGTTGGAGTTAGTGTGATGGTACTGATTGTAAACACTAGCTTTTCGCATTGCCTTCGAACTACGTTATTGTTGCAATCTTCTTTCTTCTCAGAAATTCCCCCCCATGATACACCTAAACTTTTTATTTCTAAATCTAACTGCCATTTTGCGCAAATCAAACCCAATCCTTTTTCAATACTTGCTCCTGGATTAAGTTTTTCCGTTCCTGAGCTATCTTGACAAACAGATTCATCCCAACAATCCAAAAACCACTCTAAATCAACCAGCTTATCGGACTTGTTTTTAACGATAAAACTTTCGGGATAATTCCAATTCCCTGATTTTGGTTTTATCTCAAGCGGTCCGGTATGAGCACTTGATTTTTCGGGTGTTGTTGGAGTAATAGCTGTATTTCTTGACTGATACAATTTTATAGCAGTAAAAATTGCTATAATCGATAAAATTATAGTTGCTGATACAACGAGAATTGTAACAATCTTATTTATTAAAACACTTTTCATAACCATCCTAATTGACTATGATGAATTTCAGCTTTTACCTCAAAAGTTGTTGTTTCGGATGGGATTATATATTCGTAGTAAAATTCAGACGTGTTAGGTCTCAAGCTAGTTGTCTCTGGTTTTTGGACACCGTTTATTATGAACCTTGCTTTATCAAAAGATCCAGATGTTGTTGTTCCTCCTATAGTAAATCTAACAATGTCTCCTGCTTTAAGTTGCGAAAGCTGTTGATTGTTTAATTGCTGCCAATTTTTGTCATAAGCGATAACATTATTACAAGATGCTGATATTGTAATAGATGGTGTGGTTTCAGCATGATAGCTTCCCTCATCTTCGCAGTCGATGGTTCCATGCACTTTCCATGTAAAACCCTGTCTTGATGGTACACTAACAGTACCAAGAGTTGCTCCTTGTCCAGATGTCAAAGCTGGCACAGAAAATGTTGATACTAAAGTGTTATTTATATAAACTTGTGCATCTTGTACGCTTTCGTTATATCTAGAGCCGTTTTGCACAGTTACAACTCCTGTACGAGAAACGTGAAAATTGTATTTGGAGCAATCCCATGCGCTTCCTACTTTTAGCTGTTGGTTTTGTACTAAAAAAGCTATTGTTCCTATTGATCCTAGCATAATTATCAGTCCAAGTATTGTTGCAATTACTTTCTTGCCTCCATACTTTTGAGGTGTGTGAGGAGAGTTTGTTATACTTTGAAAGTTTATTGAATGTGATGGTGGGGGACTTGTGTTTGCAGTTATGTTGCTTGTATTTAATTCAAAATTGTTAATTTTATCAATTGTGGTGTTATCTTTTACTGATACTGAACCTGATAAATCTAAATTATCATTGTTTTTGCTCGAATTTTGGACAGGATTATTTTGCATAACAACAAGATGAGAATGCTTTTTATTATTTATGATTTGTTAACATATGCTAGCCATACTAACTATTGTTTAGGTAATAAAATTTAAAAGAGGCATTAATCTTATTTATCATGTTCATATTAATTATTTGTTTAGGTTTAAGTCAATATCCAACTAATCTAAAAAAATGCTAAGGTTTTGTGCTTGGCTTGGTGTTGTTTGAATGTTTTTTGAAAAATTTTTAAAGTATACTTGGATATCCAATAAAGTTTTTTGATCATCGATTTTTATATAGTTAGATAAGCTTTGTGCCAAAGCTTGAGAAATGTCTATACTCCACATTCCTTGATTATCTGATACTGTGGATAAAGGATTGCTGCCAGATACTTTTACTAATATAAACGCGTCTTTGATTGGTTCGCCTTGTTTTGAAAGAATTTTTCCTTTGATAAATTTGCTTTTAACTTTTTCTGAAATTTCTTGTGCAGTTTTGAAGTTTAAGGTTGCACTTTCTTTTAAAAAATTTTCTTTATTTACTGATATTGAGAATTCATACAAAGTTGAAGGATTGAGCTGTTCTAATTCAACTGAATTTATAAGCTTGGGTTGATTGGATTTTGGCACAGCAATTTTTGTGAAATTAGAATTTTTTTCCTTCCATTTTACAAATCCAGTTGACACATTTGTTGTTCGCCAAGTTATAGTCGCTGAATTACTTTTTACGTTTGTAATCCAAAAATCAGATATTTCAGTTTTGGAATCTGCGCGAAGCCTGAAGATTGTTTTTTGTTGCAGAAGAGTTATTCCTGATGCAATCCCAAATAACAACAAAAAGACACTTAGAAAAGTGATTAGTTGGTTATTTTTTGTCATTGTTTTTTACTGTTAACATTATTTTATACAATATTTAAAAGTTTTTGTTACTAGCAATTATATTATTTTAAGAAGAAAGTTGTTCTTTATCGTAAAAGATTTTTTCTTGTATTGAATTTAGTGTTTCTAAGTCTAAGTTTGGATTTACCGTGTTTAACATTTCTTGTGGAATATTTATTGGTAAATTTTTTGTCATGATCGAATATACTGTATAAAATACCCAAAATATGGTTGTTATTGTGGTTAGAAAGATTAGTACAACAACTTTTGGTGGTTTAGGTTTGAGCATATTTAAATTATTCTACATAAAAAGGTAAGTAAGGAACTTGCATTTTTATGAACAGTAAGAGATTATTGTTATCTTTTGTTTTTGTTATTGTCAAATCAAATTGTTTTATTATGATTGGCAATCTTTGCTTTTCAAGATCAGATAAAAAATTGTACAATTGCTGATAGTTTGTTGTAGGTGTTGATGCTGTTAATGTTACTTCAATATATGATAAATTTCTTTCTTTATTTTCATGATTGATGTTTATAAGATCTGTTTTATTGGGCTGGTTTATCATTTTTCCAAGAATGCTTGCTTGTCCCATGTTCACTTTGACAGGTATATTGTTTTTACTTGATAAATTTTCAATTTGCCTAATTATGATTTCCGGATGTGCTCCGTTTGGAATTAGTTGATTAAAAATTGTGATTTTAGATCTTTCTTTATCGTACAAAATTTGGGCTTTTGTTATATCTTGAATTTTTTGGTTCATCATTTTTATTGTTTGTGTATTTTGATCTATTTGTTTAATTAGTTCTGCTATTGTATACAAAGTTGGTTTTAGCGCGAAAATTGCAAATATGCAGATTGTGATTAAAGACAGTGTTATTTCAAAATAGCTTGCAAAGCTTTCGCTGTTTTTATATTGTGCAACAATGTGCGAAAAATAGGCTTTGTATCTTTGGTAGTTTTTTTTCCAAACAGGTATCATTTTTAGTTTGTTGTTATGTTTGATCGCGATATTGCCCAAATCTTAAAATTTAAAACTGAAAAATTTTCTTCACCTGTTTTTATTTCTGACAAGAATGCTCCGGCAAAATTGTCTTTTGCTTTAATGTTAGCCAAAGTTTGTTGAATGCTTATTTCGTTGCCAGATATTCCTTGAATTGAAAGGCCGTTTTTTTCTGTATAGTTAATAGATGTTAGATATACATCTGTTGGTAAACTAGTTGTTAGGTTATTTAGCCAATTTGAAATTGGAGGAAGTGAACTTTCTATTTCTTTGTAAAGCTTTAGCTTGTATTGTAAATTTCTAAACTCTCTTTCAAAATCCATTGTCAGATTTATTGCAGCTTGTTTGTTTGTTATTTCATCTTTTTGATCGTTTATTTTTGCATCTAGCCAGAACCTAGAAAGAAAAGCTATCATGACAAAGAGTTCTGTGACAATAACAATCA
The DNA here is from genome assembly GCA_026416845.1 of Patescibacteria group bacterium. Taxonomy (GTDB): domain Bacteria; phylum Patescibacteriota; class Microgenomatia; order UBA8517; family UBA8517; genus JANWVB01. The sequence continues at coordinate 51,035 of JAOAEL010000005.1, read as the reverse complement.
ACCTAAAAGTTGAAGTTATCCAATTTAAAAATCTTCCAAGGGTTGTTTGAGAAAATTCTTGACTCGGTAAAAGGTTTATTTGAGCGCCCTTTTTTCTTTTTTTTGTTGGATTTATATTCATATGAACCTTGTAAACGTAGAAAAATTTTGTTATAGAATTTGCTTATTTTTGTTATGTTAACTTTAAATTTATCTTAAAAAACAATATACCAAAAGAAAGAAACAAAAGTAAGTGGCTCAGACTGAATTTTGTTTTAATTTAAATTAAATAGCAAATTGATGGAGCGTGCAAAAATGGTTTATTGTAAATATTTTGCTATTTTGAATTTTATTCTGTTTGCTTTTTTAACTTTAATTATATGTTTTTTAGCAGCTTTGTCTGCTAATGAATAGACCAATGATATAGCTTTTTGCTTTTTTGTTTTTTTTGCTTCTCGAATTGCGATTTCTAGCTTGGCAATTGCTTTTTTATTTTGGTTCGCTTTTCTTTTTGATGATCTAAGGGCTCGTTTTGCTGTTTTTGTTACTGGCATAAATAGATACTTTATTTTATCTTTTAATAATGCTTAGGTTTGGTGCGATTTACAATTTTTTGCATTAAAATTAAAAAAAATAATCAAATTTTTTTGAATATAAACTTTCAAGCCTTGCTTAAAGCTAAACAAGCCTAAAAGAGCTTAGCATAGCCTATTATGCTAAGTATATTTCAAAGAAGTAAAAATATCAACAAAATTTATGTGTATTTATAAAATGCGTAAATTATTTTGTGAATTTAAGGATTTTTTATTTTCTTCCCAAGAAACAGTTTTTTCTGCAGCTGGAATAATAATATTTACAATAATTCTTTCAAAGATTCTTGGACTTTTTAGAAACAACATCCTGTTGCAAGTTTTCACAGCAGATGAAATTTCTTTATTTTTTGCGGCTTTTAGATTACCGGATACTTTATTTGAAATTCTGGTTTTTGGTACTTTTTCTTCTTCTTTTATACCTGTTTTTTCAAAAGCTGTAAAAAAAGATAGGAACCGTGCTTGGAACATTGCGTCAACAGTTATGAATTTGGGAGTGGCAGCAATAATTTTCATTGGAATTTTTATTATGATTTTTGCTGATAACATATATAAATTTGTTGCTCCTGGATACGATGATGTTCAGAGGCAAATTATTATTGAACAAACACGAATATTGTTGGTTGCTCAGATTTTTTTTGTCGCAAGTTATGTTTTAACGGGAATATTAGAATCATTAAAAAAGTTTTTGATACCTGCTTTGGCGCCTGTTTTTTACAATTTAGGTATTATTTTGATTACTTATTTTTTTGGTCAGGATTATGGGCTAATCGCCTCTTCTTGTGGGGCTTTGTTCGGCGCAATGATACATTTTGCAATTCAGCTACCGCTTGCTATCAGTTTGGGTTTTAGGATTAGGTTTAATATTTGTTTTGATGAAGATGTTAAAAAAATTGGCAAACTTGCAATACCTAGATTGTTGGAAATAATTTTTATTCAAGCTTCAAAAATGATTGAGCTGTTTTTAGCTTCGATTATTTCCGTTTCTTCATATGCCCATTTTTATTTAGCAAACACATTGCAATCTATTCCAGTTAGTTTATTTGGTCTGTCTATCGCAAAAGCTGCTTTGCCTGTACTATCAGATTTTTCGGATGATTTGTTTAAGTTTAGAAGAGCGGTAAATCAATTACTTGTTCATTCTATATTTATGGTTTTGCCTTTTGTTGTAATGATCATAGTTCTTCGAGTTCCAATTGTAAGAATTGTTTATGGACGAGAGCTTTTTGATTGGCAATCTACTTATCAAACAAGTTTGGTGTTATCAGCTTTTGCCATGGGAATTTTGGCTCAAGTAGGGATTGCTCTTTTGTCTAGGGCATTTTATGCGTTACATGATACAAAAACTCCTGTTATTGTTGCAATTTTTACTATTTGTGGCATTATTTTTGTAAATTTCTTTTTAATTAAAATTTTAGGTGTGGGCATTTGGGGATTAGCTGCTTCTTATTCGTTTTGTATAACCTTTCAGTTTATTATTCTTTATTTTTTTTTGTTTGAGAAAATTGGCGGGATCAAATTCTCTGATATCATTCCTATTTTGCGTCTTTTGATTGCAGGTGTTTTTTCTGGTGTTGTAATGTTTTTTCTGCTCAAATTTTTTGATAAGTCAGTGTGGATTAAAAAGATGTCTTTTTTGGGCAAAATTGAGATTGCACAAAATATACCTTTTGAGATTTTTGTTTTAGATACTAGGTATGCAAATAGTTTGTTAGTATTAACTTTTTTGGTTGGTTTGTTTGGAATAATTTTTTATTTATTATTTTGTTTTTTGGTTGGCTCAAGAGAAGTTGTTTCTTTTTTTTATTATTTAAAGCAAATTTTTAGAAATGATAAAAAGAAAAATAGCAGTAGTAACAATACAAATGTGGTTTCTGTTTCGTCTAACGAAACGACTATATCCATTTAGGAGAATATCTACTTGACAAATTTTTAGCACTTGCAATATACTTCTGCTAAAAATTAATAATATTTTTGATATATGTTTGGAGGTTTATCTGCAAGGCAAACAAATATTTTAAAGGCATTAATCGATGAGTACATCCAGACAGCTGAGCCGGTAGGATCTGAAAGTTTGGAAAGAAAGTATAATCTTGGTGTGTCTCCGGCAACTATAAGAAATGAAATGGCTTATCTCACAAGAATTGGATACTTACAACAACCTCATGCTTCAGCAGGTAGAATTCCTTTGCCTCCAGCTATCAAGTTTTATATTAGTCAATTAATGGAAGAGAAACAAATGTCTATAGCAGAGGAAGTTAAAGTTAAAGAAAATGTTTGGAGCGTAAGAGAAGATTTTAATGAGGTTTTAGAAAAAGTAACTTACATGCTTTCGGTTATTACAAAAAATCTTGCTGTTGCTACTGCTTTTCCTAATAAAAAATTGTGGTGTTGGGGCCATTCAAGTGTTTTACAAAATCCTGAGTTTGATGATATTAGCCTCACAGCTTCTTTGTTTTCATGTGTTGAACAAGTAGAGTTTTTGCAAGAGCTTTTCTTTGAGCATATGACCGGAAGCACTCCTGTAGAAGTTGTCTTTGGCGAAGATTTAGGTCGGCCAGATTTTAATCGTGTTGCTGTTGTCGGAACTAGACTTGTTTTTGAGGACAAGCAAGTAGGATTTGGTGTTATAGGTCCAGTAAGACTGGAGTATCAAGAAGTTATTCCAAAAGTAAAGTATGTTCAAAATTTGCTTGGTGAAATTTTAGAATATGAAAGATAATAAGCAAGTAAAAGTAAAAAAAGAAAAAGATGAACAAAAAAGTGCAGTCAAGAAGTCTAAAAAGGAAATTTTAGACGATGTTGAAATGGTCCCTAAAGCTCAACTTGCAAGGGCTTGGGCAGATTATGACAATTTAAAAAAGCGTATGGAGCAAGAAAAAAGCGTTTGGTTAAAATTCGCTACTCAAGAGGTGATTGTTAGGCTTTTGCCTGTTTTAGATATGTTTGAAGCAACGCAAAAGCATTTAAATGATCAAGGTTTGGGTATAGCCTTGAATGAGTTTAAGAAGGTATTGATTGATCAAGATTTGATTGAGATAATACCAAAAGCAGGTGAAGACTTTGATCATAATTTGCATGAAGCGGTAGAAGTTGTAGATGGGGAAGATGGAAAAGTTGTTGAAGTTTTGCAAAGCGGTTGGAAGTTTAAAGAGGGCGCTGTTATAAGACATGCGAGAGTAAAAGTAAGTAAAAAGCAGTCTAATTAACAAATTAACAATTGCTAAAGATTTTAATCAGTGCAAATTTTGGTTTTTGCATTGATTAATGTCTTTAGTGATTTAGCTAAATTTAGAATATCGCTTATGGGAAAAATTGTAGGCATAGATCTTGGAACTACCAATAGTGTTGTAGCCGTGATGGAAGGTGGGCAACCTAAGGTGATACCTGCTTCAGATACCGGCAGAAATGTGACCCCTTCTGTTGTTGAGCCGGTGAAAAATCTTGTTGGTGATGTTGCAAAGCGCCAAATGATTTTAAATCCTAAAAATACTATTTATTCCGCTAAGCGGCTAATGGGTAGAAGAATAGACGATGAAGAAGTAAAACGCACGCAAAAAATGGTTCCTTTTGAAATTAGAGCAGGCAAAGATAGAATGGCTGTGATTCGGGTAGAAAGTAAAGATTATACTCCTCAGGAAATTGGTGCAAGAGTTCTAATGAAGTTGAAAAAAGACGCAGAGGCCTATTTGGGGGAACCAGTGACGCAAGCAGTCATCACAGTTCCGGCTTACTTTGATGATGCTCAACGTCAAGCTACAAAACAGGCTGGCGAGATTGCTGGACTTAAAGTGGAGCGTATTATAAACGAGCCGACGGCTGCGGCTTTGGCTTATGGTTTGGATAAGAAAAACGCTCAAAAAATTGCTGTTTATGACCTTGGCGGAGGAACTTTTGATATTTCAATTCTTGAGTTAGGAGATGGTGTTTTTGAGGTAAAGGCAACAAATGGCGATACGCATCTTGGAGGAGACGATTTTGATGAAAAACTAGTGGATTATATTTGTGATGAATTCAAAAAAGATAACGGAGTAGATTTAAGGCAAGACAAGCAAGCTTTACAAAGAGTGCGAGATGCCGCAGAAAAAGCAAAGATAGAGCTCTCTGCCGCAGCAGAAGTGGAAATCAATCAGCCGTATATTACTCAGCACAATGGGCAACCGCTTCATTTGACAATGAAAATCACTAGGGCAAAGTTTGAAGGTTTAGTTGCGGATTTGATCGCGCGTACGATGAAACCAGTAGAGGCGGCATTAAAAGATGCAAAACTGAAAGCTTCGGATATTGATGAGGTGATTATGGTTGGTGGTATGACCCGTATGCCTAAAGTTATAGAAACTGTAAAAGAATTTTTTGGCAAAGAACCAAATAAGTCTGTGAATCCTGACGAAGTTGTCGCGATTGGAGCGGCTATTCAAGGTGGAGTTTTAGGGGGAGAAGTAAAGGACATTTTGCTTTTAGATGTAACACCTCTTACTCTTGCTATTGAAACTTTGGGAGGTGTTGCAACTCCAATGATTGCAAGAAATACTACAATTCCGGCTTCTAAGACTGAAATATTTTCAACTGCGGCAGATAATCAAACTCAGGTTGAAATTCATATCACTCAGGGAGAAAGGCCGCTTTCGGCTGATAATAAATCCTTGGGAAGATTTATTCTTGATGGCATACCACCGGCTCCGCGTGGTGTTCCTCAGATTGAAGTTACTTTTGATATTGACGCCTCAGGAATACTAAAAGTAAGCGCTAAAGACAAAGCAAGTGGAAAAGAGCAACAAATTACTATTTCGGGTGCTGTTGGATTGTCTGACGAGGAAGTTAAAAAGATGCAAGAAGAGGCTGAAAGGCATAAAGCTGAAGATGAAAAAAAGGCGGAATTGATTATGGCAAAAAACCAAGCTGATTCTATGGTAATTGCAGCAGAAAAAGCACTAAAAGACGCTGGAGAAAAAGTTCCTTCTGATATCAAGTCTCAAGTAGAAGAGAAAATTAAATCAGTAAAAGATTTGTTAGCAAATGAAAATTCAACTAAAGAGCAAATAGAATCTGCGACTAAAGATTTGTCGGAAACCTTGTCCAAGATTGGTGAAACAATGTATAAAAATCAACAATCTGGGGCAGATGCTAGTTTTGAAGGTGATAAATCTAATGGAGATAGTGCTGACAATTCATCAAAGTCTAAGAAAAATAAAAATGGTGATGTAGAAGAAGGAGAAGTTGTAGGCTAAGAGATTGATTTTTTGATAATTTGGTTCTGGTTTCATCCTTTTTGTGTTTTAAATTTTTTTATTTTAAGGAAACGAGGAAAATAGTTAGAGAAATACTGATGTACTTACCAACAAATTTTTATTCCCCTATTTATTTTATATTTACTAGATATATTTACTAAAGTGATTTATTTAATACAGCTGGCACTAAAACAATTTGTTTGCTAATATTAAGACAATTCGTTATGTCTGTTGCAAAATCTGATTACTATGATTTACTGGGTGTAAGCAAAAACGCTTCCCTTGAAGAGATCAAAAATGCTTACCGCAAACAAGCTCTTAAGTGGCATCCTGACCGTCACCAAGGAGCAGACAAGGAAATGGCAGAGAAGCGTTTTAAAGAAATAAATGAAGCGTATCAAGTGCTTTCCGACCCACAGAAAAGACAGGCATATGATCAGTTTGGGCATCAAGCTTTTGCGCCCGGTGGTGGGATGGGAAGCGCTGGAAGAGCAGGAAACCCTTTTGGTGGGTTTGGTAGTTTTGGACCTTTTACTTATACGTACACTTATACTTCTGAAAACCCTTTTGGTGGCACTGATTTTGGTGATCCTTTTGATATTTTTGAACAATTTTTTGGAAGCGCTTCCCCTTTTAGAAGAAATAGACTCCCTAGATACTCCATAACGATTGATTTTATGGAAGCGATGAAAGGAGCTGAAAAGGAAATTGTAGTTAATGGAAAGAAAAGAAAGGTAAAAATTCCAGCAGGGGTTGACGATGGCACAAGAATTCAATTTGACGATTTTGTTTTATCAATTAACGTTAAGCCAAGCAATATTTACGAGCGCGACGGACAAGATTTATATATCACAGAAGTTATTCCTATTTCGATGGCTATTCTTGGTGGAGAGATAAAAGTGCCAACTATCGACGGTGATGTAAAGCTAAAAATTCGACCGGGAACTCAATCTAATAGTATGATAAGACTTCGTGAACGCGGGGTACCAGGGTTAAGGCACCAGAGGCGTGGAGATCAATATGTGAGAATTCATGTTGCAATACCTGAAAAGTTAACTAGTGAACAAAGAAATTTGGTCAATCAACTTAGGCTTAAAGGGTTGTAGTTTGATTATTTTTAATGATTTTTGTTGTTGAAATCAATTTTTTACTGGCTTTATACTTATTTTGTGGGTAACTTTGGTGAAAATAAAAAAAGTTTCCTTGACATCTTTTACTTTGTTAAAGGTTTATTTGCCAAATTAAAAGTGTTGCCTCTTTTTCAAAAATTAAGGTATTGGTATCAGACAAGTCCGAAAAAGGCGAAGGTTTACATTTCAATAATTAGTCTATCTTTTGTTCTATTGGTTTTATTTGTTGTTTTAAGTTTCCAAAATCAAAAGAAATTTTCGTTATCTCCATTTATAACTACCAATTCTAACGATCTTGACTCTGGAGTTTGGCAGAAGATGACGATTTCTGAAAAAGGCCAATCTTTTTTTAATTTGAACCCAAATTCAGAAGACGAAACAAGTTATGGTGTTGTGCCATTAGCAAAGTTTGTTCTAAAAACACAAAAGCCTGTAGATGTTAATTTCATAAATGAACATATTTCAACTTCTGTTCCGGTAAATGTTGTTCCAGTGAAAGACACAGAATTTAAATTAATTCCAAAAAGAAAACTTTTGCCTGGCGAGGTAATTACATTCTCCTTTGATCTAAAAGATAAAGAAAAAGATGGGTATTATTTTGATCGGGATTATAGTTGGGCATATCAAGCTCAGCCAAAATTTGCTGTGAATAGCACTTTGCCTAGAGACAAAACCAGGAATGTTCCTTTGAATTCTGGTATAGAGATAACATTTAATCTTGATAGTTATGAAGATCCTGCCAGTTATCTTACAGTGAATCCCAAAATTGATTTTCGGCTGGAAAGGCTAGGCAATGTTTTGTCAATTGTGCCGCTCAAGAAATTCTCTCCTAGAACAGTTTATACTATTACTCTCAAAAAGGGTTTAAAACTAGTTAATGGTGTCGACTCCTTGGACAAAGATTTAATTTTTTCTTTTCAAACTGCGGACGAAATCGCAAATGATTATCGGTTTTATTTGGAGGAAAACTTGCAACAAGTTATTCCCGATGGCGATGTGATATCCGAGGTGTATTTAGAGAATTGGAATAATGACGAGAAGATAAAATTTGAAATTTATAAATTGCCTAACGCAGATGTTTTTGTGAGTTCCAGAAAACAAATTGACATAATTGAGGGTTGGTGGCGTTATTTTCCAGAACAATACAATATAAACACTAAAGATTTTACAAAAGTGTCCGAAGGTGAGACAAAAATAGAAAAAATTGATCGTGTTAGCTATTTAAAAGTTCCAAGCAAGTTAAGTGAAGGTTTTTATTTAGTTAAATTTTATTATGACAATAACAAAAAACTTGAACAGCTATGGCTTCAAGTTACCCCTTTGATAGGGTATGTTTCTGTTGCAAAGGAAAATACTTTATTTTGGTTAAATTCAGTGGACGGATCATCTGTTGCGAGTGCAAGTGTTGGTGTTATGAATTCATCGATTAGTTATTCAACTAATGAAGAAGGAATCGCGTTATTTGCTACTCCCGAAAGTCTTTTTGAAGGAGATAAGAAGTATTTTGAAATTACAAGCAAAAATAATAAAAAGCTAATTTTGCCTATTGAATCGTTAAACGATTTGGAAAAGCCGGGCAAATTAACAGAAGATGATTACTGGTCGTACATTTACACAGATAGGTATATGTATAAACTTGGTGACACTTTGCATTTTTGGGGAGTTGCAAAAAATCGCAACACTAATTCTTCAGCTTCTGAAGTTGAAATAAAACTTGCTTCGTATGACAGTATTTCTTATGGCTATAACAAGATTGAAGCCTCTAAAAAGATTCCTGTTTCCTCTAATGGTACCTTTATAGGTAGTTTTAAAATTGATAATTTAACAAACCAATGTTGTGAACTGTCGCTATTTATGGATGGAATTGAAATAGCTGCTAGTAATGTTTTGGTAAAAGAATATGTAAAACCAAAGATGAAAATTGATGTTGCATCCAACAAAAAGGTAATTTTTGCTGGAGAGGAAGTTGAGTTTTTTGGCAGAGTTAGTTTTTTTGACGGAACTGCTGCAAGTTATGTTCCTTTGTCGGTAATTAAAGGTTCTAATATTGTCGCTAAACTTGAAACAGGGAAAGATGGAGAGTTTATTTACAAATATGTTCCTTCTTATTCTGAGAATAAATACTATCCGAGTTATGAAACATTAAAGATTAGTTTAGACAAATCAGAATTTGCCGGAATTTATCAAAATGTTGCAGTTTTGGTGTATGGTTCTAAGTTTAAGGTTGAAAGCAAAGCCGATATTGATAATGGGAATGCAAGGATAAAAGCTACTGTTTTTAACATTGATTTAGGTCCTTTTAATGAAGGTGTTACTTCTGAAGTGAATGCGGATGTTGCGAGAGGGCAGAAAGTTGTTGTTCGTTCAAAAAGAACATGGTACGAAAGAATTGAAGATGGTACTTATTATGACTTTGTCGAAAAAGTTACCCGCACCAAGTATAGGTATAGCACGCACCAAGAAAATTTACCGGACAAAGAACTTTTGACTAATAATGATGGTCAGATAGACTATGAAATGTCACTTTCCAAAGGTAGTTCTTATACATTTGAGATTATTGCTAAAGATAAAGATGGACGCTCTGCGATTAGTAGAGAGTACCTATACTATTACTATGATGAAATTGGTGTTAGTAACGGGAGTTTTTCTTATCCTTATCTGAAGATTGAGAAAGGTTTTAGTGCTTTTTCTGTTGGTGAAAATGTTGACATTAAGATTTATAAAGATAGTAAAGATTATCCTGATAACGAGAAAAATAAGTTTCTTTTCATTAAGGCTAATAGAGGAAATTTGTCTTTTTCTTTGAAGGATGAACCATCTTTCAGTTTTGTTTTTGACAAATCGCACAAGCCAAACATATATGTTGGTGCAATTGTCTTTACTGGTGAACGTTACGAAGAAGTGGAAGCTTCTTGTGATTGCGATTATTATCCATCTTATAGATATAGATACCAAGCTGGCTTTAATGGTTTACAGATTTTCTATCAAACTAAAGATAGTGAATTGGATTTTGATATAAAAACTGGCAAGTTAAAATACTCTCCAGGCGAGCAATCGAGAATAACTGTTAAAGTATCCAAAAATGGTCAGCCCAAATCTGGTGTAACTGTAGCGCTTGCAGTAGTAGATGAATCTCTGGCGGCTATTGGAGGAGCGAACGAACCTTCTATAAGAAAATCAATTTATAAAACAACTGGTGACTGGGTGTATTACACATATTATACACATCGCTTGTTGTTGTATGACGGAAACAGGGGTGGAGGGAATGGAGGTGTTGACAGAAGTGAATTTGGGGACACAGCTTATTTTGGTTCTGCAATTACAGATCAAAATGGAGAAGCAGTTTTTGAATTCAAGCTATTGGACAATATTACTAATTGGCTAATTTATGCTCAAGGTATAGATAGTGATCTTAATTTTGGTCAAGAGAAAGCATCGGTTATTGCAACAAAGGAGTTTTTTGTTACTAACCAATTTCCATCAACTATTATAAAGGGCGATAAGGCGTATCTTGCAATTAATGCCTATGGAAAAGTTTTAGAAAAAAACAAAGAAGTTTCTTACAATTACGCTTTTTTGGATCAAAACGGAGAAAAAGCAATTAATAAAAAAGAATTTTCAGAGTTTCCTTTCAGAGATATCCACATTCCTTTTCCAAATCTTGAAGTCGGCAATTACAAAGTCAAAGCTGGTGGCAAATATAAGGAACATGAAGATTCAATCATGCTTCCATTAATAGTGAAATCTTCAAGGGTGATGTTTGAAAAGCGAAACGATATAAGTTTAGATCAAGGACAGTCAATTAATTCTTTGCCGATAGATGAACTGACAAAAGAGGAAAACATCAAATTGGTAATTACCGATCAGGGTAAGGGGAGATTTTATAATGCTTTGTATAAGTATTGCAACTCTTATAGCAATAGAATTGAAAAAAAACTTGCTAATGTTTTGGCAAACAAGAGTTTGAAAAATTGGTTTAATGAAACTGATTGCCAAATGGTGAAGCAGGAATTTTCCGGTTTTCAATCAAATGATGGTGGCATTAAACAAGTGTTGTGGGGAAGCAGTGATGTCGAAACATCGGCTTGGTCCGCATATGTTGGGGCTGATTTTTTTGATAAAGAGAGATTGAAGAAATATTTTAATGATGTTTTGAAAGATTCAACATCCCCTACTCTATCAAAAGTTTATGCTTTGTGGGGACTTGCCGTTTTGGGTGAATCAAGAGTGAATGAAATGAACCGTTTGGAGAAAAATCTTTTTTCTTACCGGGAAAAAGTTGTTCTTGCTTACGCTTTTTTCGCAAGCGGTCAAACCGAAAAAGCTCGTCAATTGTATTATGATTTATTGGCGAACTTCGCTTATACCAACAAGCCATATGTTCGCATACAGTCAGATCAAAAAAATATGGATAGCTACCTGTTGGATTCTTCTTACGCTCTTTTATTAGGTACCATGGTTGATCAAAAATATAACGTCGGTTTAGGTTTATATATAAGGGATTATCGTACAGTAGTCGAAGACGTTATTCTGGATTTAGCAGATATTTCCTTTATAGATCATCAAATTTCTTTGTTTCCCGATGAAGATACTAACATTAGTTTAAAAATGAAAGACAGATCTAGAAGACTTACACTAAATAAAGGTAGAGGCGAAGTAATTGTGATTGACAAAGATGACGCTAGTAAATTTGAGTTAAAGGTTGATACGGGGAAAGCTTTAGTTTCTGTCAATTCGCATATTGAAAATGTGGAAATGTTAGAATCAGACAAAAGATTGGGGCTTTCAAGAAGTTATAATCAAGTAGTTGGTGACTCGGACGATAGAATAAGTATAGGTGAAATAGTGGAGTTTAAACTGGATTTTAGTTTTGATAAAGAAGTTGCCCCCGCTGGTTTTTACTGTATTACAGATCATCTTCCGTCAGGTTTTACTTATTTAGAAAATCCCACATTCTTTAATGTTGTTTCAGTAAATAAAATTTTTATGCAACAGATTAGATCAAATGTGGTTCGAGCTTGTGTTCCTAATTCGCATTGGTTTTCCGAAAGACAATATAAAGCTGTTTACTATGCCAAGGCAAGCGCTGTTGGAGAATATGTCTTAGAACCTGCATTCATGCAACACGAAGAAGAAAAGTCTATTTTCCAAAAAACTGATAAAAGCACTATAAAGGTGGATGCCAAAATATGAGACCAAAAATTTCTTTCTTTGTTATTCTTTTAGTTTTGTTTGTAGTTGGGTTTGGCAGTTTTCATTTCAACAAAAAAGGAGAAGTTGCTAGCTTAAATACAAAAGAAGATAAGGTTAAAGGTATAATCTTGCCACATCATGATTTGGCGAAAGAGTTGTTTGTCGCTTCACTGGAAAAATTGCGCGAAACAAACAATCCTTCGATTTTTGTAATATTAGGCACAAATCATTACTATCCTGATGGATCGACTTTAACTACTGCTTTAGATGTCTATGATTATCCCATAGAAAAAGAGATTTGAGTGATTTTATTAGAAGGTTTCCTGAAGTTTTAGTGAATTCAAGGATAATTGAAATAGAGCATAGTATCACGGTTCCTGTAATTTATCTAAGAGAATATTTTCCTAACGCAAGAATAATTCCCTTGATTGTTTCGGCGAATTTTAGAAAGCCTGATATCGACAAATATGCCAAGTGTTTCGCCAATATTTTTCCTTATGATACTGTTTACATTGCAGCGGTTGACTTTTCTCATGGGACTAGTTTTGAAGAAGGAATGACAAAAAATGAAGAGTCAATTAAAATTATTTCTGAGTTTAATTATCAAAAATTGTACGGTTTGAAAGACGATCATCTTGATTCCCCTTCCGCGATCGGTTTATTGCTTAAGACTATGCAATCCTTAAATTCAACTAATTGGGAAACCTGTTTAGTACTCACGGCGCATTTTTAACTTCGGATTTTGTGTCGCAAGGCACAAGTTATGTGGTGAGGGTGTTTAGGTAAGCTTTAATTAAATTGACTTTAAACTCTAACTCTAGTAGACTTGTAAAGGTTAATGTGAATTTTTCGGTGGGGAGTATGCCCACTATTTTTTTGTTTAATTTTTTTGACAAAAATTATGCAACAAGGACCAAGAACAGAATTTGCTCAAGCGTTAAAAGCAGTAGCGTCAGCCAGAAAGCTTGACGTAGAAGTTATATTAAGCACCATTAAGCAGGCAATAATTGCCGCTTATAAAAAAGATGCATATGAGCAAGGCAAAGATGTAGAAGGTTTGGAATTTGATGTGGAGATTGATCCTGTTAGTGGTGAAACAAAAATTTTTGCTTGGCCAGAAAATGACCCCGAAGGAAAGAAGGATGTTACACCTCCGGGATTTGGTAGAATTGCGGCTCAGACTGCCAAGCAAGTGATTCATCAAAAAATTCGCGAGGCTGAGAAAGGAGCTATAATTGATGAATTCTCTAGTCGTGTCAATACTCTAATTTCGGGAATGATCATTCGTTTTGATGGTCCGGATGTGAGGGTTGATCTTGGTCGTGCCGAAGGAATAATGCCTGCTAACGAGCGAATTCCTAATGAAAAACTTAATATTTCTCAGAAACTCACATTTTTGATAAAAGAAATACGCGATGAAAGTTTTGGCAAACAAATTGTTCTTTCTAGGGCTGATCCGGAATTTGTTAAGAAGTTGTTCCAGCGTGAAGTTCCAGAAATTGCTGCAGGTAGTGTTGTTATTAATAGTATAGCGCGGGAACCCGGAGTGAGAACGAAAATGTGCGTAATGTCAACACAGTCTGGAGTTGATCCTGTTGGAAGCTGTGTAGGGCAAAAAGGTATTAGAGTTCAGGCGGTTACTAATGAACTTAGTGGAGAAAGAATAGATATAATTCAATATACGGACAATGTTGCCGAATTGATTGAATCGGCTATTGCTCCTGCTACTAATGTAATGGTTAGTTTGGACGAAGTAGAGAAGATAGCATATATTAAAGTTCCTGAAGACCAGCTGTCTTTGGCGATTGGCAAAGATGGACAAAATGCCAGATTGGTGGCAAAGCTTTCAGGATGGAAGATTAAAATTGTAAGTTATAATTCTGGTGGTCAAGATGGTAGTACGAAAAAGGATGCAGATCAAAACGTTAAAATGGCTGATGTTTATGACACAGAAGATGCAGAATTGTCTAGTATGACAACTGATTTTCAGCCGAATCAGAAAAAGAATCCTAAATAAGGCAATTCTGAATAATAGTTGTATTGAAATCAAAGGTAGCAAAGGAGATGTTAATGCAAGTTAATTTAACATGAAAGAATGTGTGCTAAAAATTTTTTTAGAATATGAATGTGACAGCTACAAAAGTTCAACCAATGCGACCTCCTGTTGTTGTTGTATTAGGACATGTTGATCATGGTAAAACCTCGCTTTTAGATTATTTAAGAAAAACATCTGTTGTTGCTCGTGAGAAGGGAGGTATTACTCAGAGTATTGGTGCTTCGGTTGTATCACTAAAAGATGGTGGCAAAATCACATTCATAGATACTCCTGGTCATGCAGCATTTGCCAATATGCGTAGTCGCGGAGCCAAAGTTGCAGATGTTGCGGTTTTGGTAGTTGCAGGAGATGATGGCGTAAAAACGCAGACAAAAGAGGCATTGGAAATTATTCGTTCAGAAGGATTGCCTTTTGTGGTTGCTGTAACAAAAATTGATCTTGCCACAAGTTCTATACCATTTGTTCAATCTCAATTAGAGGCTGAAGGTGTGGTTTTTGAGGGAAGAGGTGGAGAAGTGCCTTGTGTGGGTGTGTCAAGTGTTACGGGTGCAGGTATAAATGAGCTTTTGGAAATTATTAATTTAGTTGCACAGATCAAAGGATTGTCAGGAGATGATTCTGGGCAACTGGAGGCTGTTGTAATAGAAACATTCAAAGACAAAGCTGGCCCAAAAGCGTCTGTAATTGTAAGAAATGGCACTCTTTGTGTTGGTCAAGAAGTTTTTTCGGATACAGTTAGTGGTAGAGTTAGAGCAATTTATAACGATTTAAATCAACAAGTACAAAAAGTGTCTACTGGATATCCGGCCTGTATCCTTGGTTTATCAGGATTGCCTCAAGTTGGATCAAAAATATTGCAAAAAGGTATCAATGTAAACTTGCCTGCAATTGAAATCAAGAAAAACAATCCTGCTTTGTCGGATATTACAGGAAAATTAGCCATTCTTGTCAAGGTCCATAATGAAGGCACCAGAGAATCAATATTGGCAGGTTTGCCTAAAAATGTGATAGTTGTTGATTCTGGAGTGGGAGATGTTACAGAATCGGATGTTTTTACGGCAAAATCCTCGACTGCCAGAATTATCGCGTTTGAAGTTAAAGTTCCTGTCTCTGTTTCCCTTTTAGCCAAGACAGAAGGTGTGGAAATTGAATGCTTCGATGTTATATATAAGCTCATTGATAGACTTGAGGAACTAATTAGTAAGGGTAATGTTGAAGAATTAGGCAAAGCTAAAATTTTGGCAATTTTCCCCTTTGATAACAAAAAAGTTTGTGGAGTGAAAGTTATGAGTGGAAAATTAACTAAATCAGATAGGGTGGTTTTAATGTCGCAAGGCATATCAAAAGGAGAACTTAAAATTGTATCGATGAAACGTGGCAAAGAAGACATAAATGAAGCAAAGCAAGGAGAAGAATGTGGAATTTTATGCATGCCTCAACTTGATTTTTCCACAGGGGACATGATAGTATCTATACGTAAATAATAATTATTTAAGTTAAAGTTAAATCCTGAAATTATTTTTTTAAACTTAAAAGTTAGTGATGAGTTCGTTTTCAGAATTAGTTTTACAAGCAAAATCAATTTTAGTTTTGTTACCTTTGCACCCTAGTTATGATCAAGTTGCCGCAGGCGTTTCTTTGTATTTATCTTTGTCCGAATTTGAAAACAAAAATGTGAGCATATCTTGCCCTACTCCAATCTTGTCTAATGATTTTGATGATCTTGTTGGTGTAAGCAAAATTACTCAAGATTTAGAAGGTAAAAATCTTGTAATTAGTTTAAAAAGTTATAATCCCGCAGATGTTGAAAAGGTTAGTTACGATATCGAAAATTCACAATTTAAATTGACTATTGTTCCAAGAACTAAAGTTCCTCCACCATTAAAGGATCAAGTAGAATTGTCTTATGAAGGTATATTTGCTGATTGTGTTATTCTTATAGGAGGGGAATCGGATGCAAGTTTTCCAGATCTTGAAAAAAAAGATTTTGTTGACAAAAGTGTAATGCATATTGGAATTAAAGATATTCTTCTAACAGGTGGAAGACAAGTGATTTCTTTTGCTCAACCGAAGTCTTCCATTTCAGAATTGGTTTTTTTGATGATGAAAGATTCCAATCTGAAAATTAATCCTGATATTGCAACTAATCTTTTAGCTGGCATAGAAAATGCGACAAATTATCTTTCTATCGCATCCCTGAACGGTGAAACATTTTTTGTTGTAGGAGAGTTGATGCAAAAGGGAGGGAAAAGATTGCATAAAAATTATCAAAATTTTAATGCAGGTACAAAAACCTCAAATTTTGATTTTAATTCTCTTTCTACACCTTCTACACCTTCTACATATTTACAGGCTCATTTATCTAAAAAAGGTTTTTATCCGCAAGCTGTTTTTGCTGATAAACTCTTGACCAATTTTTCTCAGTTTGATTTGACCAAAACTAAAGAAAAAGAAGATGATTTACAACAAGAAGCAACTCCTGAAGATTGGCTTCGTCCTAAAATTTATAAAGGAAAATCTGATATTTGATTGACTAAACCTTTTTTTCTTTATCTTGTTGTTAATGTTTTTTTATCTGTGATACTTGTCTCATAAATGTATGTTTGCATGTTCAGAAAATTTATTGACAAAACAATTAATATGATCCAAACCTGATTTAGATTAGTTATGTATTTGACTAATTAGTTTAGTTCTTATATCTTTAGATTAATATATATTAGATTTTTAGATTAAATGGTTAAAATTAAGTCTAAAGGAGTTAAAAACAAAAATGTTCAAGTTTTTCATATTTTCACCTTGGTGATTTTTTCTGTTTCTTTGATTGTAGGTGTTTATTTGTTCAAAAAGGGTTTTTATAATTTGTATTATTCTGAAGCTGGGTTTAATTACGAACGCGAATCTTATCATTCGGGTAGAATAGGAAATGTTAATTTTTATCGGACTAATTTTGCCACGGAACAGCAAAGTCATTATGCGCGTTCCGGAGATACTCCTTTTGGACTTTACGACAGTGTTTCTAACAAGACTTATATAGTTTATGGTGGTGGCCAGTATGATGGTAAAACGCCCATGGATTATCCTGCTGAGCAAAGAAGAAATCCTAGTGCTTTTCCTTGGTATCGCGGGACTATTACTTATGATATGACGGCTACAGACCCATACATAGTTGCTTATGATCACAGTTTAAAACGATGGGAAGGGCCAGTTAGACTTGGATCTATGGGTGATTCTAAAGATATGCACAATTATCCTTCAATAGTTATGGATAATTTGGGTTATATTCATGTTTTTTACGCTCTTCACTCTGGCAATGATATTTATCATTTTATTTCAGAAAGACCTAGGGATATCAGTAAATGGAAAATAAAAACAATTGCAGATTCCCCCAATTCCTATGTTTCCCCTTTTGTTGATAATGAAGGGGAAATATATATCTTTTTTAGGTCGCATCCTAATTATCAGTGTGACTTGGATAAAGATGGTAGATGGGCAGAAATTGATGATGACAATTGGCTTTCTAAGTGTGTTCTTGCTGATACTCCGGAGAAAGCTGAAGAGTGGTGTATGTTTTACGAGCCTCAAGTTTATATGAAATCTTCTGATCGTGGAAATACTTGGTCTCCACGCAAAGTTTTAATAGATCCTGGTGTTCCATCTAGACCAAGAAACGTTTTAAACCCTGATTGTAGGGTTATTGATCACTCTTCTATTGAATTTCCGGAAGGTAGACCTGAGCATGTTAATACTACTGGTTATCAGACGACTTATATATCAAGTTATAGTCATGATGAAATTACCAACAGACTTTGGATGGGTTTTGTAATAAGCAGGTGGCATGGAGCTGGAGGTTCGGCCCACCAATTTACCAATCCATACTTAATTTTTTTCGACTTTTCCACAGATACTATAAAGTCTGTTTCTGGTCAAGATTTAGGAAAAACTGTTAAAAGAAGTGAATTTTTGGAAAAAGATTTAAATAACAATCAAGGTTTGGAATGTTGTACTATCGTCAAGATGAGAGTGCCTTTGAATACTCCTCATCAATTTAAAGATCCAACTAACAAGTTTTTTAGAATTTTTAGGCCTGCAGAATTGGTAATAGAGAATCAGTCTTCCAGAATACCTACTGTGTTTTATAATGATTGGGTTACAAATAGACGTCCTAGTGAGCCTGAATTTTACTATGATGGTATTAGTTATGTTTACAGGAGAACGTGGAATGGTAAAGGTTGGGATGAGGTTAGATTAGACAATGTTGGAGATATTTGTGCCCTTATGAATGCTGAACATAGAATAGGTATTGGAACCTTCTTGTATGTTAAAAATTTTGGTGGTAGACCTGTTAATAATCTTGATTATCAGTGTCCAACAAGAATATTTTCCAGTATTAATAATTATGCTAGCGGGTTTAGAATTTTTTCTGCTCCTAATCATAGCGATTGGGAAGTTCGTGGAATTTCTTCTTTGGTTGAAGTGAAAAATTCTCATCCCGATATTAGAATTACTTTTAGTGTTCCCAAATATTCTTCTATCCCTGTTTTTCCATGGATGTTTTTGCCCCAGATTGGTGCCAAGTATGTTTTGGGTGATAATCCTTTAGTTAGAGTTTCTCCAACTCCGACATCGATGCAATGTCAACCTGTGCAGTGTAATTCTTGGGAGACTGTTAGGATTGGCGATTGTAGTTTGAATGATTGGCAAAAGAATCCGAAACCTTCCAAATGTACTTTAGTTAGATCTGCTGTGAAAGCTTTTCCTGATATTGCTTTTGTTAAAAATTCAGTTTCCAATGCAACAATGATGAGATATATAAATGTTGATCCTAGTGTTCAGTGCAATACTGTTTCAAGTGATGATCCTAAGTGGAGTATATGGGAAGATTATTCTGATTATAAATATTGGAAGCTTGATAGTGGCGATGGCAATAAGAAAGTTTGTGCTCAGTTTAAAAATATTTGTGGCCAACCAAGCTCGGTTTGTGGCGCAATGATTTATAAAGTTTTTACTAGCAATCCTTCTTTAAGCTTTGAAGCGGATAGTGGAAGTGTTGATTTTTCCATGTTTCAAAGTGTAAATTCACAGTTTATGACCAAACAACCTTTAAATGAATTGAATTTGTTTGCTGATTAGTTTTTTCAATTTTTTTGTTTGTAAAGAGATTTGTATTGATAAGCTTAATTATTCGTGCTAAGATAACAGGGTAAAAATGCTGTTTGAATTAATTATTTGTTTTTAATACCAATTGATTTGCTTGGCTAAAATTTTCTTTGTATGGCACTTACCAAAGAAGAAAAAATTAAAATTATAAAAAAGCATGCACAAGACAAAAGAGATACTGGCTCTCCTGAAGTGCAAGTTGCTCTTTTGACTGCTCAAATTACAAAACTTACAAATCATCTAAATCAGCATAAAGGAGATAATCATTCCAGGAGAGGTCTTTTGGGAATGGTTGCCAAGCGAAGGAGATTAATTAATTATTTAAGAATGAAAAACACTGAAAGATATAAGAAGCTTGTTAAGGAGCTAAAATTAGAGAAGTAAAAATTTAAGTTACATAAAGTGTTCAAGTGAAAACTTGGTATAACTTCATATTGTTTACAAAAACAAGCTTTTGTTTTGCAAGTTAATTTGAAAGTTATAGTAACTATTTATTGATGGAAAGGTTAGAAAAAAGTATTGAAATTGGTGGCAGAAAATTAACTTTGTCGACTGGGCATGTTGCGCAACAAGCAACAAGCGCAGTTTTAGCCACATATGGTGAAACGGTAGTTTTAGCAACAGTTGTAACTGCTCCATTATCTCGAGAAATTGATTATTTCCCACTTTCCGTAGAATATCAAGAGCGTTTGTATGCTGGCGGAAGGATTAAGGGAAGCCGTTGGGTAAAAAGAGAAGGCAGGCCGTCAGATGAAGAGATTTTAACTTCAAGGTTGATAGATAGATCTATCAGACCCCTTTTCCCAAAAAACTATAAAAAAGAAGTCCAAGTTATTGTCACTGTTTTATCTGTGGATTTGGAAAATAGTCCTAATGTTGTGGCCGGAATAGCTGTATCCGCGGCTTTAGCTATATCTTCTTTGCCATGGAAAGGTCCAGTTGGATTTACCAAGGTAGGACTCAAGGATAGTAATTTTATAGTAAATCCAACTCTTTTAGAGAGTGAATCTTCGGATATGGAGTTGTATGTCGCTTCTTTATCAGATGCTATTGTGATGATAGAAGCAGGTAGCAATCAAGTGCCAGAGGATAAAATGATAGAAGCCATTGAATTTGCTCAAAAGCAAAATACTCAAATAATTGATTTCATAAATGATTTTGCAAAAGAGATTCCTGTCAAAAAAGAGTTAGTTGAAGAAACTAGTATTCCCTCTTCTATTGAAAAGAAAGTAAAAGATTTACTGAAAGAAAAGCTATCCTCTCTCGTAAAATCAATGGCAACCAAAGAAGCATCATCTTCAGAGTATGAAGATCTCAAACTTGCGGTTGCTGATTTGTTTGAAAATACGGATGAAAAAGCGCTTTCTGTAAAATGTTTTGAAAATCTATTTAAAAATGAAATTAGAAATATGATTCTTGCTGGAAATCGTCCTGATGGTAGGAAAACTGATGAACTAAGGCGGCTTTCTGCGGAAGTTTCTGTTCTCCCAAGGACACATGGATCAGCACTTTTTCAAAGGGGACAGACTCAGGCTCTTTCTATAACCACACTTGGCGCCTCTTCTCTTGAGATGTTGATAGAATCTGCGGAAGGAGAAGAATCAAAACGTTACATGCACCATTATGTTTTTCCACCATTTTCGGTTGGCGAAGTGGGAAAGGTTGGAGCGCCTAGCAAGCGAGAGATTGGACATGGAGCTTTAGCCGAAAGAGCGCTTTTGCCTGTGATACCTTCTGAAGATGAGTTCCCTTATACAATTCGCGTTGTAACGGAAATCTTAAGTTCAAATGGATCGACATCTATGGCTTCTGTGTGCGGTTCCACATTGTCTTTGATGGATGCTGGTGTTCCAATAAAAGCTATGGTTGCGGGTATTGCCATGGGGCTTGTTGTTGAAGATGAAAAAAATTTTACAGTGCTTGCGGATATTGTTGGTTTAGAAGATGCCAATGGAGATATGGATTTTAAAGTTGCAGGTACTAGATTGGGAATAACAGCATTGCAACTAGATGTTAAAACCTTGAATTTGACATTATCAATTTTGAAAGATGCATTCAAGCAAGCAAAAAAGGCGCGTGAAGAAATTCTTGATGTGATGGAAAAGGCTATTGCAGTGCCCAGAACAAGTGTTTCTAGGTATGCTCCCAAAATTAAAATGATTCGAATTGATCCAGAAAAAATAGGCGAGATTATTGGTTCTGGGGGTAAAACTATCAAGAAAATAAGTGCTGGTATGGGTGTGCAAATTGATATAGAAGATGATGGTCGTGTTAGTGTTTATGGTTCCGATCAAGTTGCTGTTGATCAGGCAATAAAAATAATTGAAGGTTTGGTCCGTGAATTTAACGCAGGTGAGATATACGAAGGTGAAGTAAAGCGATTGACTAATTTTGGGGCTTTTGTTGAGGTCTTTCCTGGTAAAGAAGGCTTGGTTCATGTTTCTGATATGAGCGAAGATTATATTAATGATCCTGCAGATATTTTAAGAGTTGGCCAAAAAATTCAAGTGCGAGTTAAAGAAGTAGATGATAAAGGCAGGTTAAATTTATCAATGCTTTTGGATCCTTTGATAGATAAAATTAAAAGCGAAGGAGGAATTAGAGGTAGTCGTGGCAGCTATGGTTTATCTTATGGAGCAAAAGGTAAAAGTGTTCATAGACGTTTAAGCACAGACCATAAAACAAGGGGTCGAAGTAGTAAATCGTCTGGTCCTCATTTCCCTGCAAGTAGGCTTTTAGATAATAAAGGTGATTTGTAAATTGATTAATTTTATTTATACTCTTTTCCTCTTTTTTGATTAGGTTTAATATTATTTAAAATTTCGAAACAATGAGTACAATAGATCAAGATTTAAAACTAACTTTGGAGAGAGTTTCTGCTTCCGGTATTCCTATTGATCTAAAAAATAAAATTACAACAAGAATACATCAATTGCTCAATCTTAAAGATTCTCCAACTTTTTTGCCTGAATATGATAGTATGACAAGGTATGTAGAGTGGATTTTGGCCTTGCCTTGGAATGTTAGAACGGAAGATAATTTAGATATTAATAGAGCAAAAGAAATACTTGATAAAAATCATCACGGGCTTAGCGAAATTAAAGATAGAGTTTTAGAGTATTTATCTGTAATGAAATTAAAACGAGACAAAGGAGAAGGTGCAGAAGTTTATCGTGCTCCAATTTTATGCTTTGTTGGACTTGCGGGAACTGGCAAGACCACAATAGCAATTTCTATAGCAGAAGCTATGGGAAGAAAATTCGTGCGTATTCCCTTTGGTGGTATGGGAGATGCTTTAGAACTTCGAGGACAATCTCGGATGCATGCTGAAGCTGAACCAGGGAAAGTTATAAAAGCCCTTAGATCGGCAGGATCAAAAAATTGCGTTGTTTTGCTTGACGAAATAGATCGGGTTACCGAGCAAGGCAGGTCTTCAATTATGGGTGTTTTGGTTGAACTTCTGGATCCTAATCAAAATAAAGAGTATGTAGATCACTATATTGATTATCCTTTTGATTTATCTGAAGTTTTGTTTATAGCCACTTCTAATAATACTCAAACAATTTCGACGGCTGTTATGGATCGTTTAGAGCCAATTTCGATGCCATCCTATTCAGATAATGAAAAGATTGCAATTGCCAAAAATTATATGATGCCTCGTGTTAGAAAAGAGGCAGGAATAGATGAAAAAATGCTTGTTATAAATGATGATGTATGGCCTCTTTTGGTTCGTCCTTTTGGTTTTGATGCTGGTATGAGAACTATTGAACGTACATTGCAAGGAGTTGCTAGAAAAGTTGCAAGAATGTTGGTAGAGGGAAGTATAACGAATGTAACTTTGACAAAAGAAAATTTTAAAGAATTTGTTGATTAATTATTTTTTTAGATAGTCAATGATGAAACGGGAAGAAAAAAGACGAATTTTAATAGGTCTTATTAAAAAAATGAAAGCTGATGATAATTTGCCTCTAAAAAAAAGTGCGAACAATTTAGTTTTTGGCGAAGGAGATGTGGATGCAAAGGTTTTGTTTATAGGTGAAGGACCTGGATATTGGGAAGATCAAAAGGGATTGCCTTTTGTCGGAAATGCCGGCAGACTCTTAAACGAATTATTAGAGACTATTGGCTTGTCTAGAAAAGAAGTTTTTATTACAAATGTCGTGCATCATAGGCCGCCCAACAATCGAGATCCTGAACAATTTGAGATTAAGGCATATCAACCTTATTTAGATAAGATTATTGAAGTTATCAATCCGAAAATTATTGTGACTTTGGGCAGATTTTCTATGGCAAAGTTTTTGGAAGGGGTAACAATAACACAAGTGCATGGAAAGATAAAAAAGGCTTTTTTTAATGGCAGAGAGATAATTGTTATTCCCATGTATCATCCTGCCGCTGGGCTAAGAAACAGCGAAATTAAGAAAAAGTTGTTTGAAGATTTTAAAGTCATTGCTTTGGTTTTAAAAGACGTGCTTAACAAAAATTCAAGCAATGGCAAACAAAATATACTGCAAGAAAGGTTAATATAATCTCTTTGTTTTTACTAATTGAATAAAATTAAATTATGTCTCTTAGGTTTGTGGCATTGTCAGGCACGACAAATGTAGCGGAAAACATGTATGTTTATGAATACGAAGATGACATGATTGTTGTCGATTGTGGTGTTGGTTTCCCCGAGAGTGATATGTATGGGGTTGATTTGGTTATTCCAGATTTTACTTACATAAAAGAAAGGAGAAGCAAACTTAGGGCAATTGTTATTACACATGGACATGAAGATCATATGGGAGCTGTACCTTTTTTAGTTCGTGAGATTGGAGAAATTCCAATATACTGCACTAGATTAGTTGCGGGATTTTTGCAAAATAAATTCGAGGAAGCGGGCATTAAGAGTAATTATGTAAATGTTTTTGACCCTGATAAGGATGAAATAGATCTGGGAATTTTTCGTATAGTTCCATTTAGAATTTCTCATTCTGTTCCTGATACCGTTGGTTTTTGTATAGAAACTCCAGATGGCAACATATTTCATATTGCCGATTTTAAATTTGATTGGTCGCCTGTTGATGGCAAACCATTTGATGTTGCCAAGGTGG
This sequence comes from Patescibacteria group bacterium, assembly GCA_026416845.1. Taxonomy (GTDB): domain Bacteria; phylum Patescibacteriota; class Microgenomatia; order UBA8517; family UBA8517; genus JANWVB01. Next base: position 26,606 of record JAOAEL010000005.1, on the reverse strand, counting down.
CCACTTTGGCATCTAGTGGAGTTCTTGCTCTTGCATCAGATTGTCTGGGATCTACAAATCCAGGTTATACAAAGAGCGAGAGAGAAATAGAAAAACAAATACTATCTATTGTAGAAGGTGCTAAGAGACAAGTTCTTTTTACGACTATTTCTTCTAATATCTCTCGTATTCAGCAAGCTATTAATGTTGCGATTCTAACGGATCGCAAAATTTCGTTGATTGGCAGATCGATAGATAGCAAATTTAAAATTGCCCAAAAACTTGGTTATGTTAATTCTCCAAAAAATTTGATAATTCCATTGCATGAAATCATTAAACTTCCCGAAAAGAAAAGGATGTATATTATCTCGGGAAGCTATGGACAACCTACTAGCGCGCTTTATAAAGTAGCTCTTGGGGAACACAAAACAATTATTGTTGGAAAGGACGATGTGGTTATTTTTTCCTCCGATCCTGGCCCTCCAGGTTCAAAAGATAGCATTGATTTTGTTGTGGATAGGTTGATAGAGCTGTCCGCAGATGTTCATTATTACGATATGCAGGAAGATTTGCATGTTTCGGGGCATGGTTGTGTGAAAGATATTGAGATGCTTTTTGGTTTAGTGAAGCCAAAATATTACATTCCTATTGGTGGCACGATAAGACAAATGCATGCTGCAAAAGATATTGCTGTGAGAATGGGTATTGCTGAAAGCAATGTTTTTGAACTGGGTGAAGGTGGAGTTATTGAATTTTCTAACGGAATTGGTCATCAGAAAGAGTCAATCAATACAAAAAAGATATTAGTGGATGGATTAGGTATTGGTGATGTTGGCAATGTGGTTTTAAGAGATCGTCAAACTATGGCAACAGATGGAATTGCAATTATTTTACTTAAGATTGATTCAACAAGTGGAAAGTTAGTTGAGGTGCCAGAGATTATTAGTCGGGGATTTGTTTTTGAGGTGAAAATGAAAAAAATTTTAGACAAAGCTGCAAAGAGATTAAAAGCCTATCTTGAAAAAAAAGAATATAGAAACAATTACATAATAAAATCAAGCGCCACAGATTATCTGGAAAAATTTTTCTTTTCTCAAACAGGCAGAAGGCCAATGATATTGCCTCTTGTTGTGGAGATTTGATTTAAGTCTAATTTTGAGTGTTTATATTGACTTTGGGTTTTTTAGATTTTCTGAATTTTCATTTATTAAAAAGCTTGAAAAGCAACGAGAGAATTATACTGACAATAATGGAAGTTGTTAAAGGGAAATAAAAGGTAAAGCCTTCTTTTTTAATCAAAAAATCTCCTGGTAGTTTACCAATAAAAGGCAGTTTGTCGGTGGAAGAAATTAGAATTCCCGCCAGCACTAAAACAATTCCTATTGTGATTAAAATTTTTCCAGCTTCAGTCATGTTTTTTCAGAGATTTTTGATAGTTGTTTAACTAATAACTATATTTTACCTAAAAAAATATGGTCATATTAAGTTTATGCCTTTTTATTGATTGGGTAATTATAATAATATAAGCTTCTACCTGCCATGGCAAAAAAACGTAAAAGAACAAAGTCTACAAAAGCAATGCGGTTAAAACTAAAACCGCAAACAATTTTCTCTATTGTTCAAATTTCATTTTTTCTGTTGGCTGTTTTGGTGATCGTTTCTTTTTTGCGTCAGGGGCTATTGCTTCAAAAAGTAAATGATTTTTTTATTTTTTTATTTTCTTGGGTCTCTATATTTTTGCCATTTATTTTTGTAAGTTTTGCTTTTCTTGTATCCAAGACAAAAACTGTTATTGGGCAGCCCAATGTTGTTGTCGGTTCGGTTTTGATGTTTTTGTCTTTGTGCGGGATTACCAGGTCTGGAATTGTAGGAAGTTCTTCCTGGGAGGGAATAGCTTCGTTGGCGACCTCTATTGGTGCTTTTTTTGTTTTTATTGCTTTACTCTTTATGAGTTTGGTGATTTTGTTAAACACTTCGGTGGATCAAGTATTTTTGTTCTTTGCAAAAATGTTTAATCAATATGTAATAAGAAAATTTCCTGTGTTTACATCAAACACGACCAAGGATTCTTTGTTACCCAAGAAAGAATTAAAGGTTTTGGGAAGTAAGCTAAATGATTTGTCTTTAAATAAAACTCAGCCTAATCTTTCAATTAATGTTGGTCTAAATGACAAAGAAGCAGAAGAACCAGTAAAAAAAGATCCTAATCTTTCACTTTCTGTAGCCCAAGCTATAGCTTCAAACATTCCTGGCGAAGAAAAAATATGGAAATATCCACCTGTTGACCTGTTGAACGATGAGCTTGTTAAAAAAGCGGATCGTGGAGATGTTAAAAGAAACGCATCTACCATTGAACAAACACTTGAATCTTTTGGTATTACAGCAAGGGTTGTAGAAGTAAATCCCGGACCTGCTGTTACCCAGTATGCAATCGAGGTTGCTTTGGGCACAAAACTTTCAAAAATCACGAGTCTTGAGCGGGATTTGGCACTGGCTCTTGCCGCTCCTACCGGCACAATCCGTATTGAGGCCCCGATCCCAGGAAGATCTCTTGTTGGGATTGAGCTTCCAAATAGGTCTCCAGAGTTTGTAACTTTGAAACAAATGATGGAATCTGATGTTCTTAGGTCTAATCCATCAAAAATAGCTGTGGCGCTTGGGCTAGATGTTTCCGGCAAACCAGTTGTTGCTGATTTGGGTAAAATGCCACACTTATTAATAGCGGGTCAAACAGGTTCCGGTAAGAGCATTTGTATTAACACATTTATATCAACGATTCTTTTTCGCGCTTCTCCTTCGGAGGTAAAGTTTATAATGGTTGACCCCAAAAGAGTTGAATTAACAGGTTACAATGGTATTCCTTATCTTTTGTCGCCTGTCATAGTTGAACCAGAAAAAGTTATATCTGCCTTGCGTTGGATAATATCTGAGATGAATTCTCGCTACAAATTGTTTGCGGAGGCGGGAGTTAGAAACATTGCAAGCTATAATGAAATGTCTGGATTCCAAGCGCTTCCATACATAGTTGTAATTATAGACGAGCTTGCAGATATTATGCTTTTTTCTCCTGTTGAGGTTGAAGATTGCATTACAAAAATAGCTCAAATGAGTCGTGCTACAGGTATCCACATGGTCCTTGCCACGCAAAGGCCATCTGTTGATGTTATAACCGGATTGATAAAAGCAAACATTCCATCAAGAATTGCTTTTGCTGTTGCGTCTCAAATTGATTCAAGAGTAATACTGGATGGGCCGGGGGCAGAGAAGTTGTTAGGCAAAGGAGATATGTTATATTTGCCCTCAGATGTCGCCAAACCAATTCGTATACAAGGTGCGTGGATTTCTGACAAAGATAATGCAGCTTTAATTTCTTTTGTCAAAAGTCAAGGTATTCCGCCTAGGTATACGGAAGAGGTCTTAAATATGTCCAAGCATGGACAATCTTCTATCCCAGGAGTTGAAGGAGAGACTGATGAGTACTTTGCTGAAGCGGTGAAAATAGCATGTCAATTTGGTCGCGCTTCAGCGTCACTTTTCCAAAGAAGATTGTCAATAGGCTATGCTCGCGCCGCCAAGATTATGGACCAACTTGAAGCTGCTGGTGTTGTAAGCCCATCAGATGGGTCATCAAAACCAAGGGAAGTATTAATCAAAAATCCTGATGAAGTGCTATCGCCTGCGTCTTCTAAAAGAGATTGAAAATATTACATAAGTTATAGTTATGCGCACCATTGGAGTAATTATTCGTGAAGCGAGATTGTCAAAGAAAATGACGTTAGCCGATTTGTCCAAGCTCACCAAGATAAAACAAGATTTTATAGCAAAAATTGAGCAAGAAAAATGGAGAGAATTACCAGAGTATACTACTGTTGCTGGATTTGTTAAACGCATTGCCCAATGTTTGGAATTAAGTGAAGATAGACTCGTTTTAACCTTAAGAAGAGACTACTCTCTTGATCAAAAAAACCTTGTCCCTCAAAAAGAGATAGCTACAGGTTTTATTTGGCAACCGAAATATACATTTTTTGTGCTTATGGCAATGACGCTTGCGATTTTTGTAGCGTATATTATTTTTCAATATATATCTTTCAACTCTCCACCGTTCCTTGTTATTTACAAACCTGTTGAAAATGAAGTAATTAAATCGCGCTATTTTGTGGTAGAGGGGAAAACAACTCCGGATTCGACTGTTAGAGTGAATAATCAAACTGCTTATGTTGAAAAGGATGGCAGGTTTTTTACTGAGATCGAGGTTAGCACTGAAACTAAGGAAGTTATAATCAAGTCAGTTTCTAGGGCAGGAAAAGAAACAACAAAAAAGGTTATAATTAATGTGCAAGAGTAGATCTTAAATATGGATAATGTTCAATTATTTTTGGTTATTGTAATTGTTACATTAACAATTTTAGTTATGATTGTTGGATTGCAGGTTTTTTTAATGATTTTGGAGGTAAGATCAATTCTGAAGAAAATAGATATTATGTTAAGCGATTTGTTAGTGGGTGGAGGACTTATAAATTCAGAAAAATTAATGAATGTTTTTAGTTTGTTGAAGAATAAAAAAGATAAGAATTTGCACGAAATAAAAGAAGTTTTTGGGCCAGAACAAAAGTTTTAAAGTAAAAATTCAATAACAGGTCATTCCCTTTTTTAGAAATTTTAATTCAGGTATAATCTTAATTATGAATACATGCGAGATAAGAAAAAGATATCTGAATTATTTTACAAATTTAAGAGGGCATAAAAAGATATCACCAGCATCTTTGGTATTGGAAAATGACTCAACTACCTTATTTACTTCTTCTGGAATGCAACCTTTGGTTCCTTATTTATTGGGTAGTCCTCATCCAGATGGCAAAAGACTTACTAATTCGCAACCATGCATTCGGACTCAAGATATAAACGAAGTTGGAGATAACAGGCATTTGACTTTTTTTGAAATGCTTGGCAATTGGTCTTTGGGGGATTATTTCAAGTCTCAACAATTGCCATTTATTTTTGAATTTTTAGTGAATCAAGAATATGGTTTGGGTTTAGATCCACGAAGATTATATGTTAGCGTTTTTGAAGGCAACGAAGAAGTTGAGAAAGATTACGCTTCTATAGGAATTTGGAAAGAGATATTCAATTCTTACGATATCCCTGCTGAGGAATCTTTGACTTTGGATATTGGAAGTGCCAACAGAAATGCCAGAATCTTTGCATATCCGGCTTCTAAAAATTGGTGGAGCAGGTCAGGTCCACCAGAACAAATGCCAATTGGAGAAATTGGCGGGCCAGACTCGGAAATCTTTTACGATTTTGGGGCGGAGTTTAAATTGCATGAAAATTCCAAATTTAAAGATAAGCCTTGTCATATTAATTGTGATTGCGGGCGGTTTATAGAAATAGGAAACTCGGTTTTTATACAGTATAAAAAAAACGAAGTTGGTGGGTTGTCCGAACTGCCTCAAAAGAATGTTGATTTTGGAGGAGGGTTAGAGCGTTTGTCTATGGTTGTAAACAATCAGCAAGATGTTTTTATGCTTGATTTGATGCAACGCTTTGTTAGGCCAATAGAAGCAAAATACAATGTAACTTATTTATCATCACCGAAAGTTGATACAAGCATAAGAATAGTTGCAGATCATTTAAGGGCATCTGCCATGATTATCTCAAGTGGTGTAACTCCTTCAAATAAAGAGGCAGGCTATGTTTTGCGAAGGCTTATAAGAAGAGCTGTTTTTCATGCATCCCTTCTGCATGGAGGGCATGTGGAAAGAGGCATTTTACCTGATATTGCCAATTTGGAATTGGACGATTACCCAATTCAACTTAAACCTTGGAATGAAATAAAGGAAGTCTTGGAAAATGAGGTTGGGAAGTTTGAAAAAACATTGGCTACAGGTTTAGTCAAACTAAGAAAAAGAATTTATAACAAACAGATAATAGATGGGAAATTTGCTTTTGATTTGTATCAAAGCGACGGTTTTCCTTTTGAGTTGACAGAGGAAATAGCAAAAAGTGAATCTGGAGTTATTGCAAAAGACGCGTTATTGGTTTTTCAAAAAGAATTTAAAAAACACAGAGAAATTTCAAGGACGTCTGTCGCCGGTATGTTTAAAGGAGGACTTGCGGATCAAGAAGAAAGGACTATCAGACTTCATACAGTTGCACATTTGTTGCAATCTTCTCTGAGGCATGTGCTTGGTAAACATGTTTCTCAAAAAGGTCAGCATATTACCGGTGAAAGACTAAGATTTGATTTTTCCCATCAATCCAAACTAACTGAGGATCAACTAAAAGAAGTTGAAGACATGATAAATGAAGCGATAAATCAAGATTTGGTTGTGACAAAGCAGGAGATGCCTAAACATGAGGCTATAAAGCAGGGCGCTTTGGGTTTTTTCTTGGAGCGGTATCCTGAGATTGTGTCTGTTTACACTATTGGTGGAGATGCTAATACAAGTGCCAATTTGAGCGCTTTTAATTCTGATGGGTGGTTTTCCAAAGAAATATGCAATGGCCCGCATGTTGCTCGCACTTCAGAAATAGGTCATGTTAGGATAAAAAAGCAAGAGAAAATTGGCGATGGTGTTATTAGACTTTATGTCACCTTGTAGCAGTAAGCATTAAAACAAAGAAATAAAAATGGACCTAAAAAAATTCCTGCCCATTCAGAATAGAAATCTTGTAAAAAATAATGAAGAATATTTTTGGGCACTTTTGATAGAACCGAATTTTGTTCAAGTTGGTGCTTGGCGTGTTGTAGAGGGCATAGTGCAAGTAACTCACATTAGTCCAGCTATAGCTTGGGAGTCTTTTCAAGATTTAGTTGATGCTACGGACTCTGCGTTATCTTCTGTTGTTTCAGAATTACCTTCAAATGCTAAAGATCCTGCAAAAACGGTTTTTGGAGTTACTAATAGCTGGTTGGCGGATGGAGCTATAAAGCCTAATTATTTATCAGAAATAAAAAGTTTGTGTGAGCAACTTGGCTTAAAGCCTATTGGTTTTGTTGTCTTGCCAGAGGCAATTGCTCTTTATTTGAAATACCAAGAACATTCTTCTGTTTCTGCTGTTTTTATTGGATGTTATAAAAAATTTGTTGAAATATCTGTATTTAAACTGGGAAATTTGGTTGGTGTTACATCAGTTTTAAAAAGCGTTTCTTTAGTTGAGGATGTTATTGAAGGGTTAGTAAGATTTTCCATTTCGGACGGAATTCCCAATCGTTTTGTTTTGTATGGAGGAAAAGAATCTGAGTTGGAAGATTTAAGACAAGATTTGTTAGCATTTAATTGGAAAGAATTTGTAAATTTACGGTTTACCCATCAACCCAAAGTGGAAGTTTTTACGTGTGACGAGAAAGTGCGAGCGGTTTCCCTTGGTGGTGGGGTTGAAATTGCACACGCTAAAGGATTGTCGTTATCGGGATTAGCAAACACTGACAATAGTTTTTCTTCTAAAGTTGACGAAATAGTTTTTAAAGAGGATGCTAATTTTTTACAAAATCAAAATCAAGAAGATTTGCCACCGAAGTATTTTGGATTTGAAACCAAGTCTTTTGATAATAGTTTTTTTGAAGAAATGCATAAAAACTTAACTAATCTAGGCAACAATTTAAGCGGTGAAGTTAATGATTTTGAAAATTTGGGTGTAATTGAACACTATCAAGACGAAAAAGTTGCTGTATCTCAGAACGATCAAAGTTCTGTTCAAAAATTCCAAAATCAAGAGCATATGCATGATAATTCTAAAGATCAGAAAATTATCAAAAGTTTTACACTTTTTAAACCTTACTTTTTGACCTCTTTTTTTAACCGTTTAATTTCAATTGTGAAAATAAAATTTGTTGCTGCTTTTTTTGTTTTTTTGCTTGTTTTTTTGGGATTCTTTATTTTTTGGTGGAATTATCCAACTGCAGAAGTTGTAATTTATGTTTCCCCAAGAAAGTTGGAAGAAAAGTTTCAACTAAAAGTTGTTGAAAACGCAAAAGAAGAAGATATAAATTCTGGAATTTTATATGGGAACATTATAAAGACTAATGTTTCTGGTAGGAAGACAAAGGAAACTTCCGGAACAAAAATTATTGGGGAGAAAGCAAAAGGCGAAGTTACTTTATATAGAGTTGGTTCTCAAATAGTGTTAAAAGCAGGAACAATTTTAGCTGGTCCGGGAGGTCTAAAATTTACTTTAGATGATGATGTTGTTGTTGCTAGTGGTTCTGCAAGCTCTCCTTCAGAGTCAAAGGTATCTGTTACTGCTATGCAAATTGGTGCAGATTATAATTTGGCAGCTGGGGCATCTTTTTTAGTTTCTAATTATTCAGTTAGTGATATTGAAGGTAAAAATCAAAATGCCTTTTCAGGAGGTACAAGTCGGGAAGTTGCTGCTGTTACTGTTAATGATCACAAAGAGTTGACAAATAGCTTAAAAGAAGAACTTGTTTTGATAGCCAAGTCTGAGTTTGAAGAGTTATTATCTTTAGATGAAGTTCTTATAAATGATTCATTTGAAGTAATTACCAATGAAAGTCGATTTTCGCATAATGTTGGCGCAGAAGCTAATAGTGTCGAACTTTTTCTTGATGTAACAGTTAAGGCTTTGACTCTTGATAAATCCAAAATTTTGGATTTTGTTGAATCAATTGTAAACTCCAAAATTCCTGAAGGTTTTGTTTTACGTCAAGATCAAATTGACTTTTATTTCAGTTTAATTAAAAAAGATGACAATTTTTATTTTTTTGACATCTTTGTTTCTGTAAATTTACTTCCTCAAGTAAATCCAGATTTAATTAGTCAAAAAATAAGAGGAAAATATCCTGAAATTGCGGAGGAAATTTTGCAAAATGAGGTGCCTGGATATGTTCGAGCTGAGATTAAACTTAAACCCAAATTGCCTGTCAAGTTAGGGACTTTGCCGCAGGTTGTAAAAAATATTGATGTTCAAATTGCTTCTGAAAAGTAAAATAATGATTTTAGAATATTTTTGTTTTTTTTAGCAAAACCAATAATTCAGATTAACATTTTTAAAATTCAGTTTTGATTCATATGATATATAATCATAATCGTTTGATTCGATTTTGTGCTTTAGTAGTTGGTGTGTCTGGTTTAATTATTATATTCTCTACAGTGTTTCCTATTTTGGCTTATGAGTGGGAATATGCCAATAAATATCCGAGCCTTTTATATCCGATTGTGGCTGTCGAGGTTAAAGAATCAAATGACTTAGATTTTGTTGCGAAAGATTTAACTAAAGCTAGTAATTGGATCCAAAATGATGATAATATACAATTTAACGCTAAGGTACAAACTTATTTCTCGCTTTCTATACCGAAATTAGGTATTGCAAACGCAAGGGTTGCAATAGGGTCAGAAGATTTATCAGATTCATTAATCCAATATCCTGGCACAGCTCTTCCTGGTAAAATTGGGAATACGGTTATTTTTGGGCATTCAATTTTGCCACAATACTTTGATCCCAAAAATTATCTTTCGATATTTTCTACACTCCCTCGCCTAAGTAAAGGTGATGAAGTTTATGTGTTTTATGATAGTGTTACTTATAAGTATCAAGTAGAGTCGATGTTTGAAGTAAGACCTACAGATATTCAAATATTAGAACAGTCTAAATCTGGATCATATTTAACTTTGGTTACGTGTACTCCACCAGGACATCCACTTAAGCCGAGGAGATTGATAGTGAGAGCTAGGTTGGCGCCTTTTGATATGTAGTTTTAACAATCGTATTGTGAAAAAAATTTAGTCTTTTTTTTGAAACTTACTTATGAAGTTTGTAGGCATAGATTATGGATTAAAGAAAATTGGCATTGCGGTTTCAGAAGGTAATTTAGCGGAACCGCTTATGGTTATGAATGTTAAAGATGAAGATGATGCGATAAACAAATTAACTAATCTTATTAAATCGTTTGGTAATGTTAATGAAATAGTAATAGGCATTTCGGAAGGAGAGATGGCTAGTCGAATTAGAAAATTTGCTAGAAGGCTTCAGCATGGTACATCTTCCAAAGTTAAATTCCGAGACGAAACGCTTTCAACATATGAAGCGCAGAAACTTTCTATTGAAAGTGGTAAAAAACAAAAAAAAAGACGCGCAATGAAAGACGCTTATGCAGCGGCAATCATTTTGCAGAATTATTTAGATGCACAAATCAAATGATGGTGTTGTATGCTATTTATTTCATAGTATGCTTAAATAATCTGTTTTGTGTAAATTTTGTGAAATATTTGGTTTTTGGATTTATAGTTTAGTAAAGTAGGCATTGTAAATAGTTTTTAATAAAATTTCTAAACTTAACTTAACTTACACTTAATTAATGCTTTTGGCATGAAAAGATTTTCAAAAACAATAATTTTCTTTTTTGCAATTTTTTTTGTGTTGTTATTGGTTAGCTATTTGTGGTGGAAGAGCTCTTCTTCTGCTGTTTCAAATGTAGGTGAAGAAAAAAAGTTTTTAATTAAAAAAGGTCAAAGTGCTGAAAGTATTGGGACGGAGTTGTATAGACAAGGTTTTATAAAAAGTCCGCTTGCTTTTAAGATTTATGTTCAATTAAAGGGATTATCAGATAAAATTCCTTCAGGTGAATACTTGCTTTCATCATCTTACACTCTTTCGGAAGTGATTTCGATTTTGTTGAAAGGTCCCACAGAGGTTTGGATTTCTATTCCTGAAGGACTTAGGCGTGAGGAAATTGTTCAGCGTTTAGTTGAAGCACTTGAGATTTCTGATGTTGAAGCTGATGATTTTCGTGATGAATTTTTACGATTAACACTGGATAAAGAAGGGTATCTTTTCCCAGATACATATCTTATGCCTAAAAACGTTTCTCCTCAAAAAATTGTTGATATAATGTTAGATAATTTTGAGAAACGGGTTGATCAGCAAATGCGGGCTGATATTGCAAAACAAGGTAAGACTCTAAGTCAAGTTATTGTATTAGCTTCAATTATTGAAAGGGAGACAAAAACAGAGCAAGAAAGACCAATTATTGCGGGTTTATTACTAGCCAGACTTAAGGAAGGATTTTTGCTTCAAACAGATGCAGCATTACAATATGGCCTTGCGAATTTGCAATGCAAAAATGTTGGAGTTTGTACTAATTGGTGGCCCAAGATAACAAAGAATGACTATACTAATCTAGATAGTCCTTATAATGTTTATAAATATCAAGGATTACCTCCTACCCCGATTTGCAATCCAGGATTATCTTCTATAAAAGCTGTTATCTATCCTCAACAAACTGAGTATAGGTATTATATCCATGATTTGAATGGCAAAGTTTATTTTGCCAAAACATTAAAAGAACACAACGAAAATATAAAACTTTATTTGAAATAAGATATTTTGAAATAAGATATAAAGATAACAAGATAAATTGTATATTGACATTAAATTTTATTTATCTATAATTCTGAGAAGTGTATTTAATATCTTTTTTTGATAAAACTTCATACTAAAATAATAAATTCCAATGAGTTTAGTTTTTAATACCATTAGTAGGGTAAACTTTGGGAAAGAAGAAAAAGATCTACCCCCTTTGGATTTGTCTCTTGTGCAGCGTGAGTCTTGGAAAGATTTTATAAGTTTTGGAGTATCTGAAGATTTGCGTGAAATCTCTCCTATTGATGATTTTACGGGTAAAAACTGGCAAATAATTTTGGAGAATCCTATTTTTGGAGAACCAAAAATTACTCCAAAAAAAGCTCAAGAAAAAGGATTAAACTATTCTATTCCTCTTCGTGTTACTGCGACATTGGTTAACAAAAGAACAGGAGATAAAAAAGTACAAGAGGTTTTTTTGGGAGAAATTCCACAAATGACTTCTAGAGGAACTTTTATAATAAACGGTATTGAAAGAGTTGTCATAAATCAAATTGTTAGGAGTCCTGGTGTTTACTTTTCAGGAGAATTAGATGCTGCCAGTGGCAGAATGCTTTATAAAGCTGAAATTCGCCCTATGCATGGGTCTTGGTTGGAGTTTGAAGTAACTAGAAATAATGTAATAGTTGCTCGTATAGATAAAAAAAGGAAAGTGTTTGCAACTACAATTCTTCGTGCTATGGGAATTGAAAACAAAGAAGAAATCAAATCTTTGTTTGAATTTTATGGCAAAGATAGTCAATATGTTTATTTAAGTTATATAGATTCTACTTTGGCTAAGGATACTACCTTTTCCAAGGAAGATGCTCTTTTGGAAATATACAGAAAGATGAGGCCAAGTGAGCCAGTAATATTGGAAAATGCTGAAAATTTTTTTCATAGTTTATTCTTTGATAATAGAAGATATAATTTGGGTAAAGTTGGCAGGTTTAAAATAAACAAGAAGCTTTCCCTTAACATCCCTAATGTTCCCGAAAATTGGGTTTTAAACAAGCAAGATATTGTGTTTACAATTAATTATTTAATAAAGTTGCAAAATGGAGAAGGGAAAGTTGATGATATAGATCATTTAGCAAATAGAAGACTTAAAAGAGTTGGAGAGCTTGTTTCTACTCATGCTTTTAGAATTGGTTTGCTAAGACTAGAAAGGTCAATCAAAGAAAAAATGAGTTTAATTTCACCTGAAGATAAGCCTTTACCTGCAACTCTTATTAACGCTCGTCCCCTTATAGCAGCGATAAATGAGTTTTTCAGATCAAATCAACTTTCCACGATAATCGACGATACAAATCCTCTTTCTGAAATTGACAATTTAAGACGAGTTTCTGTTTTGGGCCCGGGTGGAATTAGTCGTGACAGAGCTTCTTTTTCAATTCGAGATGTTAATGCTTCTCAGTATGGAAGGATAGATCCTGTGCGAACCCCAGAAGGGCAAAATATTGGTTTAGTTACTTATTTAGCTCTTTATTCAAGGGTCAACGAGTATGGGTTTATAGAGTCTCCTTATAGAAAAGTCGAAAAAGTTAAAAAGGGAGATAAAATTTTTGTCAAAGTTACTGATGAAATTGTTTACCTTGATGCGGAAGATGAAGAAAATGTACACATAACCCATTCTTCAATAAATTTAGACAAAGAGGGGTATATTTTAGATCCAAGAGTACCTATAAGATTTCGCAATTCTATAAATGAAGGTCCAGTTGAACTTGTAGATTTTGTTGATATTTCTCCAAGACAAGTTGTTGGAGCGTCTTCTTCTCTTATACCGTTTTTGAATAACGATGAAGGCAATAGGGCATTAATGGGAGCCAATATGCAATGTCAGGCAGTTCCTTTGATTAATCCTTCAGCACCAATTGTTGGTACTGGTATGGAAAAACATGTTGCAGATGGCATGCGAAGACATATTAAAGCTTTGCATTCTGGAAAGGTTGTTTATGCTGATTCAAATAGAATAGAGTTGTTTTTAGATGAACCTGTAAATCAAAAAGCAAACGTGGAAGAAGATGTTGAATTGACAGATGAAGGTAGGCGTGAAGTTTACTATTTAACTAAATTTAAAAAAACTGCCAATTCAACTTGTTATAACCAAGTAGTAAGAGTGCGTCCAGGTCAAATAGTCAAAAAAGGAGACCTTTTGGCAGATGGTCCGGCAATTGAGAATGGAGATTTAGCTTTAGGTAGAAATCTTATTATTGCTTACATGTCTTTTGAAGGTTATGGGTTTGAAGATGCAATACTGGTTTCTCAAAGGCTTGTCACAGAAGATCTTTTGACCTCGATCCATATTGAAGAATATGAAGTAGATGTTGTAGATACAAAGCTTGGTCCTGAAGAACTTACTAGAGATATACCAAATGTTCCGGAGCAAGAGCTTAGAAATTTAGCCTCAGATGGGATAGTAGTTATAGGTGCAGAAGTGAAACCAAACGATATTTTAGTGGGTAAAATTGCTCCTAAAGGGGAAACGGAATTGACTGCTGAAGAAAGACTTCTAAGAGCTATTTTTGGTGAAAAAGCTAGAGATGTTAGAGATACTTCTCTTCGTGTGCCTCATGGTGAACGTGGAATAGTTGTGGATGTAAGAAAATTAAGTAGGGATAAAGGTGATGAACTCGGTCCTGGTGTAATAGAAAGAGTTATTGTTCGTGTAGCTCAAATGAGAAAAATTGCTGTTGGAGATAAAGTTGCTGGTAGACACGGAAACAAAGGTGTTATAGCAAAAATAATGCCAATTGCAGATATGCCTTATCTTGAAGATGGCACTCCTGTAGATATTATAATTTCTCCTTTGTCTGTTCTTGCAAGAATGAATTTGGGACAGCTTTTAGAAACTCATTTAGGGTGGGCACTCCAAAAACAAAAAAAATTTGGGGCTGTTCCTGTATTTGACAAAATTGATAGCAAAGTAATTGCAGAGCAGCTAAAAATTGCAGGTCTTCCTGTAAATGGGAAAGCTCGTTTGTATGATGGTAGAACAGGAGAGCCTTTTGAAGAAGATACTGTAGTTGGTGTTAATTATATTCTTAAACTTAAGCATATGGTTGAAGATAAAACACATGCGCGGAGCACTGGGCCTTATTCTTTGGTAACTCAGCAGCCGCTTGGTGGTAAGGCTCAGATGGGCGGACAGCGTCTTGGAGAGATGGAAGTTTGGTGTTTAGAATCTCATAGAGCAGCATATACCTTACAGGAAATGTTAACTGTAAAATCTGATGATGTTGTTGGAAGAGCCAAGGCTTTTGAAGCCATTGTTAAAGGTGTTGATATACCAGAAGCTACTGTTCCTGAAAGTTTTAAGGTTTTGGTAAGGGAGCTTAATGCTTTGGGTCTTTGCGTGGAACCAAAAGGTGGCATTTATTCTAATTCTAATAATCAAGATTTTGATAAAAGTATGAAAGATCAAAATGCAAATCTTGTTGTTTCTGAAAACGATATTGCTGAAAATAAAAATTCTAATGTAAATAATTGGGGTAAAGATTTAAAGAATTAATTTGATTTGTTCGTAAGAATTTTATAATTGTGTACTTTATGGAACCTTTGACAGATTTAAAAAACTTAACAGATTTTAAAAGTTTGGTTTTGAGGTTGGCTTCCCCAGAAGACATAAGAAAATGGTCTAGAGGTGAAGTTACAAAGCCTGAAACCATTAATTATAGAACTCTCAAGCCAGAAAAAGATGGTCTTTTTGACGAGAGGATTTTTGGTCCTAGTAAAGATTGGGAGTGTTATTGTGGAAAATACAAAAAAATTAGATATAGAGGTGTAGTGTGCGATAAATGTGGGGTAGAAGTGACGCTTTCTAGAGTTAGACGTGAAAGAATGGGGCACATTGAGCTTTCATGCCCAATTGCTCATGTTTGGTTTTTCAAAGGAGCTCCTAGCAAGATATCTTTGCTTTTAGATGTTTCTCCTCGTTCTATTGAACAAGTGATATATTTTGCTAGATATTTAGTTTTAAATGTTAAAGAAGATAGAAAAAAAGATGCTATTAAAAAGTTAGAAAAAGCTCGAGAATTTAGAGAAAATGAAATTGCTCAGATTTTTGCGGAAAAAAAGTCTGCTCTTCAAAAAAAAGCTTTAGAAGATAAAGAAAAAATTAGTAAAAAGATCAAAAATGAAGAACAATTAGCCCTAGCTCAAGATGAAATAAATTTAAATCTAAGGAAAAAAGAAACCATGCTTGTGGAAGAGGAGAAACAGGCAAAAGATAGAAGCAATCAATTATTTAATGATTTGTTAAATCTTGTTAAATCTTTAAAGTTTTTGTCAATCATTTCTGAGGAAGAGTATGACGAACTTTTAAATTATGGAGCCGCAGATTTTTTGGATGTAAAAATGGGTGCCGAAGCAGTTCTTGAAGCATTGCAAATGTTAAATCTTGAAAAAATTGCAGTTGAACTAAAGAAAGAATTGTCATTACTTAAAGGCACAGAAGCTAGATATGTAAAAGTTGCCAAAAGGCTTAAATTAGTTGACACGATGCGTAGAGCTAAAATAAGTCCTTCTTGGATGATTTTTAAATGTTTGCCAGTTTTACCGCCTGACCTTCGTCCTATGGTTCAGCTTTCAGGTGGCAGATTTGCAACGAGCGATTTGAATGATTTATACAGAAGAGTAATCAACAGAAACAATCGATTAAAGCATCTTATTGAGCTTGGTGCTCCAGAGATAATTTTACGTAACGAAAAAAGGATGTTGCAGGAAGCGGTTGATTCTCTTATCGATGCGTCTCAAAGAAAGGCGATACGTAGAGGTAGGGCTAAACAACCATTAAGATCTTTGTCTGATCTTTTAAAAGGCAAGCAAGGTCGTTTTAGACAAAATTTGTTGGGTAAAAGAGTTGATTATTCAGGTAGGTCAGTAATAATAGTTGGTCCTGAATTAAAATTGAACCAATGTGGTTTACCCAAAGATATGGCTCTTGAAATGTTTAAGCCATTTGTTCTTCGTGAAATGATATCTCGCAATATTGCACCAAATGTTAAGTCTGCAAAAAATATGCTTGAGAGAAGACCTCCAGAAGTTTTTGATATTTTAGAAGAGATTACCAAAAACCATCCTGTTCTTTTGAATCGTGCTCCTACTTTGCATAAACTTTCTATTCAAGCTTTTTATCCTGTTTTAATCGAAGGTTCCGCTATTAGATTGCATCCTGCTGTTTGTGGTGGTTTTAATGCTGATTTTGATGGAGATCAGATGGCTGTGCATGTTCCTCTTTCGCAAAAAGCAATTCAAGAGGCAAAAGAACTCATGATGCCAGAAGAAAACCTGCTTAGCCCTGCAAACGGCAACCCTATCACACACCCTGCAAGTAAAGAAATGGCGCTTGGAATTTATTACTTAACTAGTGTTGATTCTAAAATTACACCCTATTTTAATTTATTTGCAGATGAGCAAGATGCGATTCAAGCTTATCAGGTAAAAAAGATTAGGTTAAGGCAGTTAATTTGTGTAAGAATAGAAGGAAATATAGTTGAAACAACTGTAGGCAGAATTATGTTCAATGAGGTTTTGCCACCTCAATTTAGATTTGTAAATGAATCAATAACTTCTACTCACATAAAGAACTTGTTTACAAAAGCGTTTTCGATTCTTTCCAGAAACGAAGTTGTCAAAATGGTTGATGATATTAAAGATTTAGGTTTTATGGGTGGAACGCTTTCTGGCCTTTCTGTTGGTATTTTTGATTCAAAGATATTACCTGAAAAGAGTGACATTTTACACTCTGCTGATTTGCGTGTGTCTGAAATAGAGTCTGCATTTGAACAAGGTTTAATTACTTTGGAAGAAAAGCGACGAAAAGTTAAAGAAGTTTGGATAGAAGTAACTGAAGAATTGGCAGAAAAAACTTGGTCTTTAATTGAAGATGGTAGTCCAATTAAAATTCTTATTGATGCAAAAGTTGGTCGTTTGTCTAAAGAACAAATAAAACAGTTGGCTGCAATTAGGGGATTGGTAGTTGATCCTTTAGGAAAAATAGTTGAGCTTCCAATCAAGTCTAATTTTCATGAGGGACTTTCAGTTTTTGAATATGTTACTTCTTCAAGAGGATCTAGAAAAGGATTGACTGATACAGCTTTAAAAACTGCTGATGCTGGTTATTTGACCAGAAGATTAGTAGATGTTTCTCACGATGTTATAATCAGGTCATCTGATTGTGGTACCAATGAGGGTATTGTTGTTAAAAAGTCTCAACGGCCAAATTCTTACTTTATGCGTATTTTTGGTAGATATGCTGCTGCAAATGTCATCTCTGCTGAAGGTGAATTGATTGTTAAAGCTAATGAATTAATATCTGAAGAGCTTGCCAGAAAAATTGAGAGTTGTAATATACCAGAAGTTGTTGTCAAGTCCCCTTTAACTTGTAACCTAAGGTATGGTATTTGTCAAAAGTGCTATGGAATTGATATTTCAAAGCGTGAAGTTGTTGATATTGGAACCCCTGTTGGTATTTTGGCAGCTCAGTCTATAGGAGAACCTGGCACACAATTGACTTTGCGCACAAAGCATGCGGCAGGTATTGTTGGAATTGATGTTACTCAAGGTTTACCCAGAGTAGAAGAACTTATAGAGGCTAGAACTCCTAAAGTAATGGCTCCTTTAGCTGAGATCTCAGGTAGTGTTAGCGTTGGCGAAACTGATGATGGTTGGAAAGTTGTAATTACATCATCTAAAACTGCACACAAAGAAGAGAGGGAATATATTATTCCTAAAACTATACAGCTGGCAGTTGAAGATAAACAGTTTGTAGAAGTTGGAACACCTTTAGCTGTTGGTCCTTTAGATATTCGAGAAATTTTGGCGGTAAAAGGCTTGCGTGCGACGCAAGAATACTTACTTGATGAAATTCAGAAAGTTTATGAGAATCAAGGTATACCAATAAACGACAAACACTTTGAAGTGATAATTAGAAAAATGAGTGATGAGGTAAAGGTATTAACCTCGGGAGACACTCCTTTACTTCCCGGAGAATTGGTTGATAAAGCATTATTTGAAGAAGAAAATGAAAAAGTTTTGGCTGCTGGTGGTGAACCAGCAACTGCGCAACAGGTAGTTCTTGGTATTACAAGAAGGTCTTTGTTTACTAGATCTTGGCTATCTGCTGCGTCTTTCCAGCAAACCACTGATGTATTAACAAGCGCATCCCTTGCAGCGGAAGAAGATTCTTTGTATGGTCTTAAAGAAAATGTAATTATAGGAAGATTAATTCCTGTTGTGCCTGAGAAAATTGCTAAATACCAGAAAAAAGTTTTTGAACAATCTTTGACATCAGAAAAATAAGTTTGATTATGCAAAATTATTTTAATTTGTAATCGTTCGATTAACTTTTCTTTTATGCCAACGATATCTCAATTAATTAGAAAAGGTAGAAAGGCTCAGGTTCGTAAGTATAAAAAGGCGGGTCTGAGAAAATGGTTTAATGCGAAAGATCGTGTCTTTAAAGAGATACCTTCTCCTTTCAAAAGAGGTGTAGTTTTGCTTGTTCGTACGATGACTCCAAGAAAGCCCAATTCAGCTCTTAGAAAAGTTGCTCGTGTTAGACTATCTAATAAACAGGAAGTTACAGCTTATATCCCTGGAGAAGGACATGATTTAGCAGAGCATTCAATTGTTTTAGTGCGTGGCGGTAGAGTGAAAGATCTTCCAGGTGTAAAGTATAAAATTGTAAGAGCTAAATTTGATGCAAAAGGAGTAATTGGAAGAAAAACATCGCGAAGTATCTATGGAGCTAAAAAAGATAGCAGCCCAATTGTCAAAGTTTAAAACTAAATAACTATGTCAAGAAAAGGTGTAATCAAAATTAGATTTGTGGCACCAGATCCGATTTATAAAAACAGGTTAGTTACCAAACTAATAAATCGTGCTATGAAAGATGGCAAAAAATCAGTTGCAGAAAAGCAGATTTATAAAGCGTTTGAGTTAATTAGACAAAAAGGAGAGGAACCGATGCGTGTTTTTGCCGATGCTATTGAAAACATAAAACCACAAATGGAAGTTCGAGCGCGTCGAGTGGGGGGTGCTGCCTATCAGGTGCCAGTTGCGGTTAAAGGTTCTCGCAAGGAATCGCTTGCAATAAGATGGTTAATTCTTGCTGCAAGATCAAGGTCTAATTCAGAATTCCACACTTTTGCAGAAAAGTTGGCGGCTGAGATTATAGATGCTGCTAGAAACGAAGGAGGAGCAGTTAAAAAGAAACAAGAAGTTGAAAAAATTGCCGAAGCAAATCGTGCATTTGCTCATTTTAGATGGTAAAAGTTTGTCTAATCTATATTATAAAAAAAGCTTTGGTTTGTTGAGGTTATACCTCATCTTTTTTGTTGTTTTATTTTTAAAATCTTAAGCTATGGCACAAGCAGTAAAGAAAAAAGGTGCGTTGGTTGTATCGTCCACAAAGGACAGAGATCTCCCCATGGACAAGATAAGAAACATAGGAATTATTGCTCATATTGACGCCGGAAAAACAACTACCACAGAGACAATTCTTTATGAAACTGGTAAAACTTACAAAAAAGGTGATGTGACAGAAGGTGATACCGTGACAGATTGGATGGAACAAGAAAGAGAACGCGGTATTACAATTGTCTCTGCCGCGATTACCACTTTTTGGGAGCTTAAGCAAGATGAAAGTTGTGTAGATTCAGGTCGTTATCGAATCAATATAATTGATACTCCTGGTCATATTGATTTTACTGCAGAAGTAGAACGTTCATTGAGGGTTTTGGATGGCGCTGTGATGGTTTTTGATGGTAGAACAGGAGTTGAAAGCCAATCAGAGACAGTTTGGCGTCAGGCGGATAAGTATAACGTTCCTCGCGTGTGTATCCTAAACAAGCTTAATTTGATAGGCGCCGATTTCGAGGGTAGTATTGACTCAATACGTGAAAGATTAGGAGCAAATGCCGCTCCCATCCAAATACCTGTAGGGCTAGAACATGAATTAAGGGGGGCGGTGGATTTGATTAAAATGAAGGCTTTTACGTATAAAGGCATAGAAGACAAATATCTTACAGAAGAAGAAATACCAGACAACCTTTTAGAAATGGCGCAAAACTATAGAAATCAGTTAATCGAGCGTGTTGCTGAGTTTGACGATGATCTTTTGGCAAAATATTTGGAAGGTCAAGAGCCTACACAGGCTGAGATCAAAAGAGCGATTCGTGCAGGCACTATAAAGGGTAAGTTTTTCCCCATCTTGGGTGGTGATAACAGAATGGCTACTGTGCAACTTCTTTTGGATGCCATTGTTGAGTATTTGCCTTCTCCGAATGATTTACCGCCCATAAAAGGAATAAATCCTAAAACAGGTGTAGAGGAAGAAAGGCGCCCAAGCAATAATGAACCATTTTCCGGCTTGGCATTTAAAGTGGTTACCGATCCTCATGTTGGTAGATTAGTTTATGTGCGTATTTATTCGGGCACTTTAAAGGTAGGAGATGTAGTATATAACGTGACAAAACAAAAGACTGAGCGTATTGGGAAACTGGTTTTGATGCATGCAGATCAGAGGGAGCTGATAGAACAAGCTTTTGCAGGAGAAATAGTTGCTGTAGTTGGAGTTCGTGACACATCTACTGGAGATTCGGTTACAGATATAAATCACCCGATTCATTTAGAATCTATTTCTTTTCCTGAACCAGTCATATCATTAGCGATTGAACCAGCCACCAAAACTGATCAAGAAAAAATGGGTTTGGCTCTTCAAAAGTTATCTGATGAAGATCCAACATTTAAAATCAAAACCAATCCTGAAACAGGGCAAACTCTTATTTCTGGAATGGGAGAATTGCAATTAGAAATTTTGGTGGATCGCATGAAACGAGAGTTTGGGGTAGATGCGAAAACTGGAGCGCCGCAAGTTGCTTATAAAGAGACAATTAAGAAAGTTGCCACTGGAGAAGGAAAATATATTCGCCAAACAGGCGGTCGTGGGCAATACGGACATTGTTATGTGCGTGTCGAACCACTAGGGCGAGGAGAAGGTTTTGCTTGGGCATCTGAAATAAAAGGTGGAGTAATTCCTCAAGAATATATTCCAGCTGTCGAGAAAGGCGTGAGAGAAAAGCTCGATCGTGGTATTTTGGCAGGATATCCGGTAACTGATATCAAAGTCACAGTTTATGATGGAAGTTTTCATGAAGTAGATTCATCAGAGATGGCATTTAAAATAGCAGGCTCTTTAGCTGTGGAAGAGGCTGCAAAAAATGCTGATATGGTGCTTCTAGAGCCGATAATGCGCATTGAAGTAAGCACGCCAGAAGAATTTATGGGTGATATTATGGGTGATATTTCTAGTAAACGTGGGCAAATATCCGGAACAGAAAAAAAGGGCAACCTGGTATTTATAAATGGTTATGCTCCTCTCGCGGAGTTGGCAGGTTATGTTACCAAGATAAGATCAATATCGCAAGGAAGGGCTTCTTGTTATATGGAGCCATCTCATTACGATGAAGTTCCAGCGCATATTGCAAATAATATAATCTCTGCTAATAAAGGGAATCAAGCCTAGTTTGGTTTAATTTAATATTTTGATATATTGACAAGTTAATTCTTGATTTTTAAAATACGTTCAGTTTTGTTTTTAATTTTTAGGATCAATAATTTTACTTGTTTACAAAAGTTTTCAAACAACTTAAAATATTTAAGGTTTTTACATTTGAATCGTATGGCAGGAGATATAAAACAAAAATTTGATAGAAAAAAGCCTCATGTAAACATAGGTACAATTGGTCATGTTGATCATGGCAAAACAACACTTACTTCCGCTATAGCTACGGTTTTGTCTAGGCAGCCAGGTAATGAAACAAAGCCTATTGCTTTTGACGAGATAGATAACGCTCCTGAAGAAAAGCAGCGAGGAGTTACAATAAATATTACTCATGTAGAGTATTTTACTGAGAAAAGACATTATGCTCATATAGATGCTCCAGGGCACGCTGATTATATTAAAAATATGATTACAGGTGCTGCTCAAATGGACGGAGCAATATTAGTTGTTTCGGCTCCTGATGGATTAATGCCGCAAACAAGAGAACATATTATATTAGCTCGTCAAGTTAATGTTCCGTCTTTGGTCGTTGCACTTAACAAGATTGATTTGGTAGAAGATGAAGAATTAGTTCAATTAGTAGAAGAAGAAATTAGAAGTGTTTTAACTAAATATGGCTATCCTGGAGATAAAACTCCTATTATTAGAGTTTCAGCTACTAAAGCTTTAGAAGGCGATAAAAAAGCTGAAGAAGCAATTTTAGAGTTGATGAAAGCTGTAGATGAGTTTATTCCGGAACCAGTTAGAGATGTTGACAAGCCCTTTTTAATGCCAATTGAAGATGTTTTTTCTATACAAGGTCGTGGTACTGTTGTTACTGGTAGAGTTGAAAGAGGTAAGCTTAGTGTAAATCAAGAAGTAGAAATTGTAGGCATTAGTCAAACAAAAAAAACTGTAGCTACTGGTTTAGAAATGTTTAGGAAAACTTTAGATGAAACAATGGCTGGAGATAATGTAGGTGTGTTGTTAAGAGGAGTCGATAAAAATGAAGTAGAAAGAGGTCAAGTTTTAGCTGCTCCAAGTACTATTACTCCTCATACTGAATTTGAAGCGGAAGTTTATATTCTTTCTAAAGAAGAAGGAGGTAGACACACACCATTTTTTTCAGGTTACAAGCCTCAATTCTTTATTCGTACAGCAGATGTGACTGGTGAAATTACTTTGCCAGAAGGTATAGAAATGGTTATGCCTGGCGATAATGCAAAAATGAAAGTAAAGCTTATAGTCCCTATAGCTATAGAAGAGCAGTCTAGGTTTGCTATTCGTGAAGGTGGAAATACTGTTGGAGCAGGTGTTGTAACAAAAATTATTGTTTAGCTTGTAATTTTGCTTTGAATTGTTTTTGGTGTACCTTTAAATTTTTTTTGGCTTTATGGCAGTTTTAAATAGAATTAGAGTAAAACTAAAAAGCTATGATTATAGGTTAATTGATGAAGCTGTTACAAAAATAATAGACTCTGCTATCTCAACAGGTGCTAAAATTTCTGGTCCAGTTCCACTTCCTACAAAAAGATCTCTTTATTGTGTTTTGAGTTCTCCTTTTACAGATAAAGATGCTCAGGAGCATTTTCAATTGTTGGTGCATAAAAGGCTAATTGATATCTTAAATCCAAGCTCACGCACTATTGATTCGCTTTCAAATCTTGATCTTCCTGCCGGTGTTTCTGTTGAGATTAAGATGTAATGAAAGCTCCAATATTTTAATCATTGAAACTTGCGAAGTTCAAGAATGAAAGTTTAATAAAAGAATGTTGTTATTTTAAAAAAAATTTATACAGTACGCAGAGGTTTTTCTTATCTTTTTTGAGCAAAACGGTTCAATCCTTCCTGATAAGTAACTACAGGAATATTGACGTTGTAAACTTCATTGACCATTTGCGCAAATGTATTCGGGTCTGTTCTGTACTCATCGTCCTCAATTGTGTCTAAAGAATGAAATGTAAATATGTTCCATGTACCTTTGGTTTTAGATTCTTCCGCCCATTTCTTGACTTGTTGGGGAGTTGTAGTGTTTGTTATACTTCTCACTCTAATTTGGTAAGGCCAAGAACCCTTGGGATTGTCGCCTATTTCATATGGTCTCATGGATGCATAAATAGACGAACCAAAAGCTAAAAGATTTGCGTTATAGGCTCCATATGGAAAAGCAAAACTATTTACTCTAAAACCCCATGAGGTAAGTCTTTCTTTAGATAGAGCAATTTCTTTTTGTGCGCGGGAATTTGTCATGGTAGTTAAGTCATTATGAGAAATTGAATGTGACACTATTTCCCAACCATTGTTTTGCAGTTCAGTAAGTTGGACTCTTCTCATAAAACCTGAATTGCCGACGAAATTTGTGACAACTCCTATAACTCCGGGCCAGTTTTTGGATTTTAGTATAGGATACGCAACAGAATAAGTTGTTGCCTCTCCGTCATCAAACATGAAAGTGACAGCTCCTTCTGTGGGGGTATGTTCAATGGCGGTTAGATCATCAAAGTGTGCAGTTCCTTTACTATTTCCCAAAATTGGCACTATGAATATGTGTGAGATTGGTGCGTCAATTTCAGAAAGAATGCCTGTGTTAAATCCTATCCATCTCCAATCAAACGTTCCTGTATTACTCAGTGAATTCCAATAAACTACTTTGCCAGAAGTAAGGTGTATTTCAGCATAAATACTTGCGCCATACCAGCTTGATGTATTTGAGATTTTTTCGCCTTTTACATAACCACCTATGAAAACTGGTTTTATTGAAGTTTGGTTTAGATCAAGACGTTGATAAGCTCCGGAAAAGCCAGTATCAGATGAATTTCTTAAAGTGATTCCCCATGATCCTGTTTTTGAATTATTTGTTCTGGTATATCCGCCCATAAAATCTTGCCAATCGTACGCTTTTCCAACACTTGTTCCCTGTTCTTCAAAGCTTGTGTTTATTAGTGTATCTGATGAATAAGCAGAACTAGGCTTTGCTAGCGCAAACAATGTTAGTGAAAGAAAAGCAAAGATGAAAAGAATATTTAATCGGGTTTTAACATTAGAATATCTCATTTAGGAGATTATACTTATAGGATGATAATTTTCAAGATTCGATTTAGTGTTATAAGAGAAGCGTTAGTTGGTGATAAAATCCTATAATGTTTTATAATTTACACACAATGAAAAGAAAATTAGCGGTATTGATACCAGCCTATAATGAAGAAAAAGTTCTTCCTAATACTCTTGCTTGTTTGGTCAAACAAGTTCATTTTTCAGATATTTATGTTATATCTGATCAATCAACGGATGCAACTGAAGAAATTGCAAGATCTTTTAATGTTAATGTTTTGCGTAATAAGGTTCGCAGTGGAAAAACTTTGGGAATAGAAAATGGACTCAAGCATTTCAAAATTTTTGCAAGATATGAATATGTGATGATTTTGGATGCGGACACTTATCCTTGTGATAATTTTTTTAACTATATTTTTGAAAAATTTAAAAAAAACAAAAATGTTGCATGTGTTTGTGGGCAAGTTTTAACTCAAGATGAAGCCAATATATTTGTTTACTATCGGAGTTTAGCTTATTTTGTTTGGCAAAATTTGTTTAAGAACATATTATCTCATTTTAATGCCATATCCATAGCTCCAGGCACTGCGACCGTTTATAAGACAAGTGTTTTGATGAAAATTAGACTTGATCCAAAAATATTTATCGAAGATTTTGATATGACATATCAAGTGCATAGGAAAAAGTTAGGAAGAATATTGTATGCTTATGAAGCTAAGGTTGTGACTCAAGACCCTGATAATTTGCGCGATTATATAAAACAACTTACAAGATGGCAGATAGGCCAATATCAAACTATGAGGAAACACAAAGTCCCTTCAAGATTAGAGAGCCTTGATATTTCTGTAGTTACGTTAATTTTGGTGGATATCTTGCATATATTTCTTATTTTAATAATAATCCCAGCAGTAATTGCCTATTATAAGTTTTTTAGAGTGATAAATTTATCAGATCCTTTGTTTTTGTCTATATTCTTGGATATGTGGATTTTTATAGGAATGGGAATTATGCATTTTTTGACAACAAGATCATTTGCCATACTTTTATTAAGCCCTTTTCTTTGGCTGTTGCAATATTTAAACATATACACAACTATCAAAGCTTTGTATTTAACTTTTTTTGCAGAAGTTTATGGCACTTGGACAAGTCCAAGCCGAAGAATTATGCGCGCATAGCTTGCAAGAAATGATTTAAATTTGTTATAATTCCTAACAATCGTGATGTTGGTTCGTATCTCAAGCTTCACGTAATTTTAGCCGGATTTGCCTTTTAAGTGGGCGCTTCGGGCGCCTTTTTTTATTTTTAATCTAACATGTTAAATGCTCTAATTGGCATAAAAGATAAGATGAGTCAAACCTTTTTGGAAGGTAAAAGAGTTTCTTTTACTGTAGTGAAGGCTGATACCTGCGTTGCCACACGCATAGATAATGTGAATGGCAAATACATTGTTCAGTTAAG
This sequence comes from Patescibacteria group bacterium, assembly GCA_026416845.1. GTDB lineage: Bacteria > Patescibacteriota > Microgenomatia > UBA8517 > UBA8517 > JANWVB01. The sequence continues at coordinate 211 of JAOAEL010000005.1, read as the reverse complement.
TTGTGGCAAGAAAAAAGTTAAAAATATTTCCAAATCAGTTCTTGGTCAACTCAAGGATGTTATTAAAGATGCGAAAACTGGTCCTAAATTTTTGAGAGAGGTAGTTAGTGAATCTGATCCTGGTTTTGCTGTTGGTGACAAAATCCAAGTCGAAAAAATATTTAAGAAAGGAGATGTTGTGGCAGTGACAGGTGTCTCAAAAGGTAAAGGT
>JAOAEL010000059.1 GCA_026416845.1 Patescibacteria group bacterium | reverse complement strand
GCACTACACCATATTGTTACTGCTGTAGTAAGCCCGTGTACATTGATACCCTCACGAAAAATCACCCCAGCACACAAAAAACCTATTCCTGTAACAACTTGTCCAATTACTCTTGTAACATCTTCATTAGGACGAATAATCATTAAGGAAAGTAATACAAAAAAAGCTGCTCCAACAGATACCAATGTTGTTGTTCTTAAACCTGCTGATTTATGGTGCCATTGTCTTTCAAAGCCAATTAAGAAACCTGCTATTAATGCAAAAAAAACTCTCGTAATAAATTCAGTTGAAGTCATATTGTTGATAAAATATTTAAGTACTGGTTCTGTTTTAAAATAACCGATAACGGTTTGGCGCTTGGCGCAGTGGCGGATTTCGGAGCAGAAAACTGTCAATACACCATAAAAGTTGATGCGAGGTAGAATGTTCAATTAACCACGTCAACCGCCATTGAGCCAAACGCCTGTTATCGGCTGCCCTAATTCTCTCCTTATTCATGTCCGTTCAATTTATGTTGTCGGTGTGCTATGAAAAGTAAAACCATCATAACGCCAAGCGAAACAAGTGATGAGTTCAAAGTGCCAAGATGCAAACCACCTTTCTCTATTGGCTTTGTCAAGAAGTCGCCAAAGGTTGCCCCGAATGGTCGTGTGAAAATAAATGCAACCCAAAACAAAATGATGTGATTGATTTTTGTGAGATAGTGCAACAACACAACAACAAGAATTACTCCGCCTGTTACCAAAGCACCTTGC
>JAOAEL010000058.1 GCA_026416845.1 Patescibacteria group bacterium | reverse complement strand
GAATGGGATATTCAAATTTACCGCGGCATTTTAACCGGCTACAACGAAGCCTTTATCATTGACGGGAAAAAGCGAGCCGAACTGATTGCCCAAGACCCCCGCAGTGCCGAAATCATCAAGCCCCTGCTGCGTGGCAGAGACATCAAACGCTACCATGCCGAATGGCAAGATTTGTGGTTGATTGCCACTTTTCCCGCACTTAAACTAAATATTGACGATTACCCTGCTGTGAGAGATTATTTGAAATCTTTTGGAAAAAAACTACACCAAACAGGAGAAGAATTTATTGACGAAAACGGGCAAAAACAAAAAACACGCAAAAAAACGGGTAATAAATGGTTTGAAACCCAAGACCAAATCGCATACTACCAAGAATTTGAGAAGGAGAAGATAATCTACCCCAACATGACGCTTTTCTTGCCGTTTGTTTATGATGAAAATAAAAATTATTTGATTAACGACAAGGGATTTATTCTTACAAGTAACTCAGTTTATTTAAAGTTTCTTGTAGGTTATTTTCACTCAAAAATTGCAATGAAGTGGATAAGAGAGAACTGCCCAGAACTACAAGGCGGCACAAGAGAGTTACGCAAAATTTTCTTTCAAAACATTCCCATTCCAAATATTGCTGCCGAACAACAACAGCCGATAGAAAACTTAGTCACCCAAATCCTCGCCCTCAAATCCGAAGGCAAAGACACCAGCGAGCTCGAAAAACAAATAGACCAGTTGGTTTACAAGTTGTATGATTTAACCGAAGAAGAA
>JAOAEL010000057.1:532-808 GCA_026416845.1 Patescibacteria group bacterium | reverse complement strand
ACCGCTCATCTTCTTTTATAGTCTTTGATGTTTCTGAGTTAGCAAAATTGATAGAAATGCTAGAATTTAATTTAAACGAGTGCATAATATTAGAAAAGGGTTTTTAAAACAGGAACTATAAATATGGGTGTAAGTTTAGCTTTCGCAAATATTACAAATAGCGTTAATTTATCAAACAATGAAAACTTTATAAGCTGGAAAGAGTTAGACCTGACTAAGTTTTCAAATAGTAAAATACTTTTTGACTATCAAACTCAATCCTTGGAGAATCTTATA
>JAOAEL010000057.1:0-523 GCA_026416845.1 Patescibacteria group bacterium | reverse complement strand
AACCGTGCTTCAGTCTGGATGGCAACAGGAAGTGGCAAAACAGTTGTTATCATAAAACTTATTGAACTACTCATTGAACTTATGGCAAAGGGCTTAATTCCAAAGAAAGACATTCTCTTTCTTACTTACAGAGATGACTTGATTGAACAGTTTTTAAGGCATCTTGATGAGTTTAACTTAGACAAAATGGATAAAATACACATATACAATCTCAAAGACTATGAAAACATAAAATCTGGCGGAAGGCTTTTCAGAAATAAAGGTGATGTAGATGTTTTCTACTACAGGTCTGATCTAATTTCCGATGAGCAGAAAGAAAAAATCCTTGATTACAGAAGATTTGGCACTAATTGGTATTTAATCCTTGATGAAGCCCATAAAGGAGACAAAGAAGACAGTAAAAGGCAAGCCATTTTCACTGTGCTTTCTAAGGACGGCTTTTTATTTAACTTCTCTGCCACATTTACTGATGAATTAGACCTAATCACCTGTGCTTATAATTTTAACCCTGTCTCTTATACAC
>JAOAEL010000056.1 GCA_026416845.1 Patescibacteria group bacterium | reverse complement strand
CTCTAAATGGATAGCCCCTTTTATTTGAATATTGGACAGGAAATTAAATTTTATATCACATAAAAAAAAACACTGGAGCTTTTAAAAAATTATGACAATTATTTGTTTCAATACTACAATAGTTCAATTAAAACGTAGGAGCGACTGAAAAAGCGTTTCAAATACAAAAAGGTTTCAATACTACAATAGTTCGATTAAAACTGAATATGTATAAAACCTTGTAACCATTCCACTATTGTTTCAATACTACAATAGTTCGATTAAAACATTGAAAAAATTAGAGAAATACCAGCCGTCAGATCAGTTTCAATACTACAATAGTTCGATTAAAACCGAAAGGATGCTGCAATATTGTAAAGATGATATATCAAGTTTCAATACTACAATAGTTCGATTAAAACAAGCAATCAAGCTCAAGGAACAGCTTGACGAAACATGTTTCAATACTACAATAGTTCGATTAAAACTCATAGGAGGAGTTATGAAAAGTTCAGATAGACTTGTTTCAATACTACAATAGTTCGATTAAAACTTTCACAATCAGGAAATTTAGACATAACATATATGTTTCAATACTACAATAGTTCGATTAAAACGGACTAAACGGGTTACTAATAAATACAACGGTTTCAGGTTTCAATACTACAATAGTTCGATTAAAACCATAACTTTCTTTCAACCTTTCAAGCTCGGTTTTTGCAGGTTTCAATACTACAATAGTTCGATTAAAACTTGTAATAAGAAGAAAGACAGACAACGTTATAACGGTTTCAATACTACAATAGTTCGATTAAAACTAAGCATTACGGATGATTTAACTCGGTTTTCTTT
>JAOAEL010000055.1 GCA_026416845.1 Patescibacteria group bacterium | reverse complement strand
GAAGAATCAAAAAAAGAAATTAAAAAAATGCTTCAGGATAAAACACCTGAAGATATTCGTTTTGAAGAAATAAAAGATAACAAAGAAACCAATTCGAATTTTAATAACAACTCTAAAAAATAGTTGAAGAAAAACACAACAAAGAAAAAGAACTAGAAGAAAAGTTTCAAAAATTTGCTGATGTTCAACATTAATTGATTACGCAATATCTGATAAAATTCTTGAGTACATTAAGAAATATCCTATTCTTGCCGCTTACTGGTAGTTATCAATGCTAGATATTGTTAGCCGCCTTGTTTTCTTTGTAGCGTGTTCGCATCAAAAACAATTACAGCGTCTAATCAAAAAACATCCTGAACTATTAAAAAAAGACAGTATTTTTGTTCACGATACTATTATTACCAAAGAAATCAACACCGATACTATTTTTTATCCCAAACATTTTACAGACACTTTTTACCTTGACCGGGAAAAATTAAAAATACAAATTATTAGACAAAGAGACACGATTCGTGTGCATGCAAAAGTACAGCCCGACACGGTTTTTGTAGAGAAAAAAATACCAATAGACCGAATACAAGTAAAGTATGATTATTTCAATCCTCTACTCAATAAACTACTGATTTTTTCGTTTTTATTGCTATTATTTTTAATTTTGTTGCATGATAAGAGAAAAAATAAATGGGCAGATCCTTTAACACAAGCAATGATACTATTAATTTTAGGATTAATTTTATTTTTTATCTTTAAAAAAATGACGGCCGCCTTTAGTATGTTTGCTTTGTCCGCAATCAGGGGATTTTATATGTTGAAACACGAAAAAGGACTCATC
>JAOAEL010000054.1 GCA_026416845.1 Patescibacteria group bacterium | reverse complement strand
TTTGTATGCTTTATGCCTTTTGCTCAACTATTATTATAGTAACTGCTACCCTAATGCTACTGTTGAAGAAGCTTTGGATAAATATTTCTTGAGTTTATGGTTGTCTGAATATCATCGAGAGGAAATTGTTCGATATGTTAAGCAAACAGTTAATCCGCAAAATTTTTCTGAAATTAAAAGCGATTGTCTGTCTAATGTAGAGTATGATTTAAAGCAAAGTTGTTTTGTGGTAGATGGAATTTTCCGTAAATATCCAGATGTTGATAAAAATAGGCTCTATCCGATTATAATGAGTGGTTATTGGAGCCCTTCTGTTTTGCCACATTGGGTAGATTTTTGTCTTGAAAATGATATTTCGTTTTAAGAAATTAGCTATTGAGGTGCGAGTTTTGATTGCGAATTATTAAGAGTTTATTTAAGACAAAAAAATTCTTATTTTAGTTTAATTGGCTAATTGACTAAAAAGATAATATGTCGTATACTATCTCTGGTTGCAAGGTGAAAATCTTTATTTTCGCTTGAGGTTTTAGTCAGATGACTTTGTTTATTTTTGCTAAACAAAACAATAATGATTTGGTATCTTTTCAATTAGAGTAAGGTTATCTCATTTAAGTTTTTGCTTAATTATATAGACTAAGCTAGCCTCAAGCATAAGTCTTGCAAAGTTGGTTTTATTAAGTTGTTCTTTGCTTGTTTCATTTTTAAGATTAGTTTTTTGACTTGATCGGTGTGCCTTGAGCGTTTAAGGGCCGATAGTTCAGCTGGCTAGAACGCTTCATTTGCAATGAAGAGGTCGCCGGTTCAAGTCCGGCTCGGTCCACACAATTTGTTAAAAAAATTTGTTG
>JAOAEL010000053.1:644-932 GCA_026416845.1 Patescibacteria group bacterium | reverse complement strand
ATGTAGCACTGCTTGTGATTGATGAGATGAGATTCCTTTCAAAGGAGCATTTTAGGGTTATTTTCTTAAATACAAAAAATTATGTCATTCAAATAAAGGATGTATCAATTGGAAGTCTTAATTCGTCAATAGTGCATCCAAGAGAAGTTTTTTTAGAGGCAATAAAGCTTAGTTCTGCTTCAATTATATTATGTCATAATCACCCTTCTGGTGATACAACTCCAAGTCAAGAGGATATAAATATAACAAAACGATTAATTGAAGCAGGAAAAATTATTGGAATTGAAG
>JAOAEL010000053.1:0-634 GCA_026416845.1 Patescibacteria group bacterium | reverse complement strand
TAGATCACATTATAATTGGCGATGTAAATTATTTGAGCTTTAAAGAAAAAAATATAATATGACATCATGAAAGGAGTATGAAATATGGGATTATTTAGCATTTCTAAAGATATGGGAATTGATTTAGGGACTGCAAATACTTTAATATATTTAAAGGGTAAAGGAATAATTTTAAGAGAGCCTTCAGTTGTTGCTATTAGAAATGATAATACAAAGCAGGTGTTGGCTGTTGGAGACGAAGCAAAGGAAATGATTGGAAGAACACCAGGCAATATTGTTGCAATAAGACCACTTAAAGATGGAGTTATTGCAGATTTTGATGTTACACAAACAATGTTAAATAAATTTATAAGAAAAGTAACAAATAATAGTTCATTTGTTAAACCAAGAATAGTTGTTTGTTTTCCATCAGGTGTAACAGAAGTTGAAAAAAGAGCAATTGAAGAGGCTACAAAACATGCAGGTGCAAGGGAAGTTTATTTGATGGAAGAGCCAATGGCAGCTGCAATTGGTGCTGGACTTCCTGTTAGTGAACCAACAGGAAGTATGGTTGTAGATATAGGTGGAGGAACAACTGAGGTTGCTGTAATTTCTCTTGGTGGTATTGTTACAAGCAAGTCACTGAGAATAGCAG
>JAOAEL010000052.1:495-975 GCA_026416845.1 Patescibacteria group bacterium | reverse complement strand
CCTTTTAAGAGAGAGCGGATTTTTTCAAGTTGAGGTAACAGGTAAATCCGGTGACGGTGGAATTGATGGGAAGGGAATTGTAAGAGTGAGCGGACTATTAAGTTTTCACGTTATTTTTCAATGCAAGCGTTACAAAGGTTCGGTGACAGCAAGTCAAATCCGTGACTTTAGAGGTGCTATGCAGGGTCGGGCGGACAGAGGACTTGTAATCACGACAGGAACTTTTACAAGAGAAGCATTAAAAGAAGCAACTCGTGACGGTGCTCCACCGATTGACCTAATTGACGGAGAACTTCTTTGCGACAAATTGAAAGAATTAAAATTGGGCGTTGATACCAAATTAACTGAAACAGTTGAAATAAAAAATGAATGGTTTAACAATCTATAAAAGCTGACAGGAAAGAAAGCCGAACCGCTAACAAGGTATTGCCAAAAGCGGGGGTGACGAGCTCCTATGACCTGTCTCTTATACACATCTCC
>JAOAEL010000052.1:0-485 GCA_026416845.1 Patescibacteria group bacterium | reverse complement strand
ATTGGTATTTCAAATCAACATTAGTGCTGAAACGCCCCGCCTTCGGCAATACCCAAACCGTTGTGCGCAATTGAATTATAGAATTAAGGATACAAAATGAGTTTTTCAATTGAAGATATATTTCTAAGTGCAAAATCAGGATTCCAGAATATTGGTTTCATTTTTGGTGCTGGAACATCAAAAAAAGCAGGCTACCCTTTAATGGATGAACTTACAACAAGTGTTTTTAAAGAGCTTGATGAAGAACAATTTAATTTAATCAGGAACCTTGTTTATAACAATTTAAAGGTTACAATTGATAGAAATACTGAAAATCCTAATATTGAAGAAATTTTTGATATTTTAGAATCGACTATTATAAGTATTTCTCAGGAATCTGATAAAAAGAATTATGAAGCATTACGTAATTTATTGAGAGAAAAAATCATCAATATATTCTTAAGTATTAAGAATCCTTATATTGATGATCACATTTTATTTTTTAA
>JAOAEL010000051.1:303-1011 GCA_026416845.1 Patescibacteria group bacterium | reverse complement strand
TTACTACAGTATATATCTTCTAAATCTGAACAAGATATATTCCTAGATTTTTTTGCTGGGACAGGGTCTTCATTAGCAGTAGCACAAAAATTAAAGAAAAAATGGATAGGTGTAGAGATGGGAGAATATATAAATAATTTTTACATTGACGAAATTGAGTTGAACAATACAGATAAAAACAAAAAAGATTTATATAAAAAATTCGTTGTGCTTGACTACAAAGAAGATACTTCAAAAATTAAAGCTAAAGTTAAAAAAGTTGGTATTCTAGGGAGATTAAAACAAGTATTAGCTGTGAAAGGTAGAAATGAACCTTGCGGAATTACAGAAGAAATCAACTGGCAAGGTGGCGGATTTTTTAAGTATTACGAGCTTGAACAATACGAGGAAGCGCTGGCAAATTGCAAGTATGAAAACGACAAAGTCAAAGTTGATTTAACCAAACTTTACCCTAACATAGACATTGCCGAAACCTTATCTAACTTAACCGGCAAATGGATTAAGAAAATAAGAGAAGATGAAGTAGAATTTGAAGACGGAACAAAGATTAATATAAAAGACCTAGATTATAAACTTATTAAGCCATTAATTTGGTGGGAGTAAATTTTTTATGCCAAATCAAGAATTTAATAAAGGCGAGGTTATAATTTACAAGTCCAAAGATGGTCCGCAATTAGAGGTGCGTTTGGAAGATGAAATGATATGGAT
>JAOAEL010000051.1:0-293 GCA_026416845.1 Patescibacteria group bacterium | reverse complement strand
CTGCAAACCCAAAGCCAATTGAAAGAATTACAAAACACGATTGAATTTTTACAAGAAAAAGCAAGGAACGAATTATTAACAGGGCAAGAACAAGAACTTTTAAATTTACTTGCCGGTTACTCCAAAACGCTTACTCTACTGGAACAATATGATAAAGAAAAATTACCATTGATTAAAAAAGCAAAAGGCAAATATGTATTAAAATATGAAGACGCTAAAAAAATTATTGAAGAACTGAAAAAAGAACTTATCTCTAAAAAAGAAGCCAGTGATTTATTTGGGCAGGAAAATGA
>JAOAEL010000050.1:357-1022 GCA_026416845.1 Patescibacteria group bacterium | reverse complement strand
GTATCATTGTTTTCAAAATTAATTTCTAACGCATGTGTCAGTTTTTCGTCCTTAAGAAAGATATAATTTAAAAACCATTCATCAGGAATTTCCTTTAAATCTTCATATATTGATTTACTGAGGGTTTCTTCATATTGCTCAAGCTCGTAATACTTGAAAAAGCCCCCCGCTCTGTCCTTGTTGTAGTTTTGCTTTACATCCTCATCCTTTGAAATTCCGCTTTTATCATAAGCTAAAACCTTTTTCATCCTTGGCAGAACTATAGTGTGAAAATGCTCTCCCATTTCAATTCCTATCCACTTTCTCCTTAGCTTATGTGCTACCGCACAGGTAGTGCCAGAACCAAGGAAAAAGTCCATGACTAAATCTCCTTCGTAAGATGTAGATTCTATAACACGCTTTAGAAGGATTTCAGAGTTTTCGGTGTGGAAATGTTGTGATTGACTATAACCTGGAATATCTATCCATTCGTTTCCAATTATTTCTGTATCATAAAGTAGTTCTGGCACACCTTTAATTACTATGCCTCTACAATCCGTGTATTTTAATTCATTATTTATTCTAATTTTATTTTCTTTTTCAAACTTGGAAATTCGTTCTTGAGATAAAGCCCATCTTCTTCCCTTAGGTGGATAATATTCCTTACCCAAAATTATTCGTGGACT
>JAOAEL010000050.1:0-347 GCA_026416845.1 Patescibacteria group bacterium | reverse complement strand
GGTATACCCCATTTTCTACCATAAGGCGAAAAAAATTTTTTATTGTTAATAACACGAAAATCTCTATAATTTTTATCTTCAACTGGTAAATAAGGTTCATATTCAGAAATTTCCTTTTTATATTTATATATTTCTTTATAAAAATTATTTTCCTCTTTTGCATAAAAAAATAAACTTTCTGTTTGTTGCACAAATTTATTTTCTACTATTTGTTTTGCTTTTGTCCTATTTATTATTATCTCATTCCTAAAATTTTCCCTTCCAAAAATCTCATCCATTAAAGCTCTACCAATTAAGTTTCCTTTATAATCATATCTGACAAATATGCTTCCTGTATCATTTAACAA
>JAOAEL010000004.1 GCA_026416845.1 Patescibacteria group bacterium | reverse complement strand
CATACATACCATCCAAACTTCTAATAGTTATATTTTTTGTCTTAACTACAGAAGCAAAAAAATCATTTTTCATGGCATGCACAGATAAAATAACCATATCCTTAGCAGTAGATAAATGCCCTGGCTCATCCAAACCCGTGGGATTTTTAAAAGATGTATTAACCATCCCTACTTCTTTAGCTTTTTCATTCATACGTTTTATAAACCCATTTCTTCCATCTAAAGGATAATAATACGCCAAAACTTCAGCGGCATCGTTTGCGCTAAAAACTAATAAACCATATATTAAATCTCTTACAGAAATTTTTTCACCAGCAATTAAACCCATTTTTTGGCCTTTTGTTTTAATTTTAGGAATAATTATGATCTGATCAATGTCATAAGACTCCATTGCAACAAGAGCCGTCATTATTTTAGTAGTTGAAGCAGGCAAAACTTGAATCTCCGAATTCTTTTCAAATAAAACCATCCCTGAGCTAATATCCATAGCAAAAATTGAAAAGGCAGTAAACTGAGGTATATCAAAACCAAATTTTTTAACAGGAAAGTTACTTTTTTTCAAATTTGGAAGATCAGAAAAACTTTGAGAAGTTTTGATATTGTCATGAAAATCTTTTAAAACAAACAAACTTTTTTGTTTATCAAAAAACAAAGTATTTTTTACATGAAAAAACACAAAAACAACTAAACACAAAAAATTAACAATAACAAAAAAAATAATATTTTTTTGATTACACTTCTCACCAATTTTAGTTCTCGCAAAAAAATGACACAACATAAATTAAAATATCTAAAAATCTAACAACCAACAAAAATTTTAGCAAACTTTAATTCGAAGTTCTTTAATTTGATCTGCTGTAGCTTCACTTGGAGCGTCCATAACAGCAGTTTGACCAGAAGCCGAGGTTGGGTATGCCATAACTTCGCGCACAGATGGTTCGCCTAAAACAGCCATTATAAACCTATCTAAACCGGGGGCAATACCTCCGTGTGGAGGAACACCATACGTAAAAGCTTCTAACATATGACTAAACTGTTTCTTTTGTTCTTCGCTAAAACCTATCAGATCAAAAATTTTTTGCTGTATTTTGGCATCATGAATTCTGATACTTCCACCACCTACTTCAAATCCATTTAGAACAAGATCATGTTGTAACCCGCGCACCTTTTGAGGATCGGTATCAAGCAGGCCAATATCATCAGGATGAGGAGCTGTAAACATATGATGGCTAGGAGCAAATTTAGCTGAACCTGAACCATAATAAAAATCATCTGCCGATTGTTCTGTAAAAAGAGGAAAATCAATAATCCAAGCAAAAGCCAATTCATCTTTGTCATTTTTATTCTTTCTAAGATCAGGCTTGTCACTGCCATATTTTTCAATCGCTTCTTTGTGAGGAATTCTTGGCCACGGTTTTTGTGTTATATGCTTTTCAGGAAAAATCTTTTGAATCAAATCAGTAAACATTTTTTCAATCAAAACTAAAATATCATTCTGCGTCACAAAGCTCATCTCAATGTCAAGCTGCGTGAATTCTCCATAAGCTCTATCTTTTCTGGGATCTTCATCTCTGAAACACCTCGCCAGTTGAAAATACCTTTCAAATCCGGCTACCATCAAAAGCTGTTTGTATTGCTGAGGAGATTGCGGCAAAGCGTAAAATTTCCCGGGTTGAAGGCGAGATGGAACTAAAAAATCTCTCGCCCCTTCTGGAGTAGTTTTTGTAAGTATTGGAGTTTCTATTTCAACAAAATCTCTTTTAAGAAACCACTGCCTCATAAAATTGGCAATTATTGATCGCAATTTAATATTGTTTGTCATTCTTTGACGTCTGAGATCAAGATACCTATATTTGTTGCGAGCAATTTCATCTATCTCGTATCCATCAGTATCTATGGGTATGGGAAGCTCTTTTGCAGGGCTTATTACATCCATTTTTTCAATCTGCACTTCGATAGCGCCTGTTTGTATATTCTTGTTAATCAACTTCTCCGGCCGCTTGACAACAACACCCAGAATCTCAACAACGCTTTCAACTGAAACCTTATTCAAATTTTGTCCAACACATTGAACAACACCGCTTCGATCCCTTAAATCAACAAAAACAACTTTTCCATGATCTCTAATTGAAGCAATCCAACCTTTAAGTAAAACTTTTTTACCAATTTTTTTTACTGTATCCTTTGTAAGAGTTCTTAACATAATCAAAATTAACTTTTAAAGATCTAGAACTTTGCTACAAGCTCTTTTGATCAACTTTTTTGTTAGTACTAGCATAAAATAAAATTATATCTATTATTATAAAGAAAACCTCAAACTCAAAACAAACAACAAAAATTTAGGTTTGAGTTTAACATTTAAAACAATTTCTGTAAACATAAAAAACATTTAATTTGCCTAAGAAACCCAATAAAATTTTTTCAAGAAATGTCTTTACTTCTCTCTTAACCTTTTTTGAATCTGGCGTCTTGCTGTTGTGGTAACTACAAAACTTAACCAATCGTTATTAGGCTTGACTGGATTTTTGTGCTTTATTATCTCAACTACATCACTGTTTGAAAGTTTGTAATTAAGCGGAACTATTTTGTTATTAACTTTTGCAACTTTTATGTAATCACCCAAATCTGTATGCACAGCATATGCAAAATCAACAGGCGTTGCGCCAACAGGCAAATCATAGACATCTCCTTTTGGCGAAAATACAAAGATCCTGTCACTTAAGGCATCAAACTTAACAGCCTTTAGAAATTCTTCAGAATCAGAAATTTCTTCCTGCCACTTTGCCAATTGTTTAACCCATCGCAATTTGTTCTCATCAACTTTTATCAAACCTTTCTCCAAACGTTCATCGCTTGCTCCTTTAGACTTTGCTTCAGAATACGCCCAGTGAGAAGCTGCACCGTACTCTGCCTGCTCATGCATTTCAAACGTTCTAATTTGTATCTCAACAAACCTGCCCTGAGGACCTAAAACTTTAGTGTGTATTGATCTATAACCATTGGGCTTTGGTTGGGCAATAAAATCAGATATACCAATATCAGGAATGGGCCTATAAGTATGATGCACAATACCCAAAGCGGCATAGCAATCGGCAACAGTATTTACCAAGATCCTAAGAGCCACAATATCATGAATTTTCTCAAAATCCCAATTTATATTTGGCCTATTTAGTTTTTTCCATAAAGAGTACAAATGTTTTTTGCGCGCATGCACTTCTGCTTGTATGCCATTTTCTACCAATCTTCTCAAAAGAGTATGCCTAATTTTCTTGATGTGCTGTTCGGCATTGGAATAATAAGGCTTGGATTCTTTAAGCACTCTTTCATATTCACTTTTGTATAAATAAGGAAACGCCATATCCTCTAATTTCCCTTTTATCTCACCCATTCCAAGCCTCTCAGCAAGCGGAGCAAAAATTTCTATAGTTTCTTTTGCAAATCTTACTTGCCTGTCAACGGGAAGCGCGTACAAAGTGGCAAGATTATCAAGTCTCTCAGCCATTCTTATGACAACAACGCGCAAATCTTTAGCCATTGCAAGGATCATTTTTCGTAAATTTTCGACAAAAATCTCATTGTCATTTCCCCTCACCTTAGCCTTTGACACACGAGAAACACTTTGCACTAAATTTGCTATTTCGTGTCCAAATTCTTGTACTAAATCCTCGCTTTTGGCCCCACCCCAATCAATAGTGTCGTGCAATATGCCAGAAACAATTGAAGTTATGTCCATTTTCCAATCAGCAAGATAAATAGCAGTATTAAGCGGATGCGCCAAAAACCATTCCCCGGAATCTCTTTTTTGCCCGATGTGAGCCAATTTTGCAAATTCCCAAGCTTTTTCTAACAACAAAATATCCTCTTTGCTAAAATTCCGATCAAATAGTTTGTTCTTTAATTGATTAAACTTGTTTTCTAAATCAACCATGTTTTTTTAAATCCTTTAATTTTAATTCCAAAGTTTCTTGACCATTCCATGCATTTAACTCAATTGTATACGCAACGTCAACCACATCGCCAATTTTAATATTAAAATCAACCATGTTAAACCCAATCGCGTTAATTAAATTACTAGCATCTGATAAAACCAATTTGATATGCTTGCCATCGTTGCCAACAACTTTCAGATCTTTCACTGTTAAACTTCCTGTCATAAAAACCGGATTAGGATTGGCAACACCTACTGGTTCAAAAAGTTGTAACTTCTCATAAAGGGAAGTGGTGATTTGATCAAGACCTAAACTTAAATCAATTTTAAGCTTTCTGGTTTTTACCTCATCAGTAATTGTAGTGGAAGAAGATTTTAATATTTGCTGGGTAAATTGTTCTATCTTGGCGGTTTCTATGGAAAAACCAGCCGCCATTGGGTGACCGCCTCCATTTAATATCAATTGTGAGTGTTGCCTTATTGACTCTATGATATTAAAGCCTGAGATTGATCTTGCTGATGCTTTTGATACCGATTCGCCTTTTGAAATCACAATTGCGGGCAAATAATATTGTTCAACAATCTTGGAGGCAGCAAGCCCTATCACTCCTTCATGGAAAGTCTCGTGGGCGACAACTATCACTCCCTGCCAAACTTGCTTTTCTACCTCTTTTCTTGCCAATGACAAAACTTCATCCAATATCTTTTGTCTTTCTATATTGGTCTTGTTAAGAGATTCTGCTAATTGGCAAGCTCTTTTTTGATTCTTGACACACAAAAGTCTCAGAGAATCAATTGCCGAATCAAGCCTGCCAGTTGCATTTATTCGAGGAGCTATATGAAAATTAATTTCATAAACCCCAATTTTTCCCATTTGCAATCCAGCTGTTTCAACAAGAGCCTTAAGACCAATTCTTTTTGTCAAATTAATTTGTTTAATTCCATACTTTGCAAAAGATCTATTAGTGCTAAGCAAGGGCATTTGATCAGATATCGTCCCTATAGCGCATAAATCAAGTGCAGAAATAGCCACATTTGGCACATCTTCCTTTGACAATTTCTTCAACAACTCCCGACAAAATATCCAAGAAATTCCAGCACCCGATATTTTATCTGTATGAACTATAGAGTAAGCATCAGGTAAATTTTCACCTTTTTGGTGATGATCCGTAACAATTACATCAATCCCCAAATCTTTGGCTCTTTTTACCGCATCACAGGCAACAATTCCATTGTCAACAGTAATAATTAAAGATACTTTTGGGTTTTGGCTTTTTATTGAAACTATGCTGTCTGCATTTATTCCATAACCTTCAGAAAAACGATTGGGGATATAAGGCATCACATTTTTTGTGTATTTATACAAGCTTTCCCACATTATGGCTGTTGCACACACGCCATCTGCGTCATAATCTCCATATATCAAAATATGTTCTTTGTTTTTTATGGCTTTTACTATTCTGGTTATTGATTCCCTAACCGCATCTTTGTCCATACCAACATCCAAGAGACTAACATCAAGCGGATGTTTTGGTTTTAAAAATTCATTTTTTTGTTTCTCAGTTTGACAACCTCTATTTTTTAACAAAATTTCAATAATTTCATTTTCGTCAAAAACTTTGCCGGAATACAAAAGCTCCCATTTTTTAGGTACAGAATTTTTTATTTTCATAAACAAAAATTTTAATCCAGTTTAAAACATATAACGCTAAAAGTATAATTAGCATATGTTGATTGCAATTCCAAAAGAAGTGGTAACAATTATCAAAGAATTCCAAAAACATAAATACCCCATATATATAGTAGGAGGCGCTGTAAGAGATATCTTAATGGGCAAAGAAGTCTCAGATTGGGATTTTACTACCTCCGCAACACCAGAAGAAATGCTAGCATTTCTACCTAATTCCTACTACACAAACTCCTTTGGGACTGTAGGTGTCCCAAGTGAAACAAAAGATCTAAAACCTTTTGAGATAACTACATTCCGAACAGAACATGGCGGTTATTCAGATCACAGAAGACCAAATGAAGTAAGATGGGGCAAAACGCTTAAAGAAGACTTGCAAAGGCGAGACTTTACAATCAACGCATTAGCACTAGAAGTAAATTTAGATAATCAAAAAAGAAAAGACCTTCTTGAAGTTAATTTGATTGATTACTTTGACGGCAAAAAGGACTTAAATGAAAAAATCATAAAAGCAGTTGGTGAACCACACGATCGTTTTAGCGAAGACGCTCTGAGACTTGTGAGAGCGGTAAGAATAGCTTCAGAATTGGGATTTAATATCGAGGAAAACACACTTGAAGCAATCAAAAAACATAGTGATTTAATAAATAAAATCTCAAAAGAGAGAATTCGAGACGAGTTAATTAAAATATTTTCATCTCCTAAACCACATAAAGGTATCATACTTCTTAAAGAGACCCTTCTGCTAGAGCACATTTTGCCTGAGATGACAAAAACATATGGAGTTGAACAAAAATCTCCCGGAAGGCACCATATATCAGATGTATGGACACACTCGCTTGATTCTCTTAAATTTGTGTCAGAGATAAATAAAGACCCAATAGTGCGATTTGCAACTTTAATACATGACATAGGCAAACCCCAAACATTCAAAGTTTTACCAAGCGGGACAATAACTTTTTACAACCATGAGGTAGTCGGAGCCATAATAGCAAGACGAATCGCGGAAAGATTAAGATTTTCTAATGAACAAAAAGACAAATTGGTAAGGCTAGTTAGATACCATCAATTTACAGTAAATGAAAATCAGACAGACTCTGCATTAAGAAGATTTATAAGAAATGTAACTCCTCAATTAATCCCAGACATGATTGATTTGCGAATAGGCGATAGACTTGGAAGTGGAGCAAAACTAACTTCTTGGAGATTGGAAAACTTTAAAAAAAGATTAATTGAAGTGCAAAAACAACCCTTTAGTCTAAAGGATATAAAAGTTACAGGACATGATGTAATGGAGATATTAAACATTCCTCCAGGCAAAAAAGTCGGCGAAGTGTTAAATGACATCTTTAAAAAAGTCGAAAATAAAGAGCTGGAAAACGAAAGAGATGCTTTGGTTCAATACATTAAATCTTTAAAAACTGAGGCTTAAAACTTTTTCTCTTTTAGTTTAGTCAAATAAACCAAAACCGGAACAGCAACAAACGGCGAAGAATAAGTGCCTGCAATTGTCCCAACCAACAAAGCAATCGCAAACCAAAAAACAGATGATCCGCCAAATAAAATAAGAGCAAAAAGCATAAATATTATTGTGAAAGAATTGTTAAGAGACCTAACCATGGTTTGATTAATTGCTAGATTAGCAACTTCAGATATATCCCCAATTGCCTTTGCTTTAAGTTCTCTTATCCTATCAAAAACAACTATCGTATCATGCACTGAAAAAGACAATGTAGTTAAGACTGCAGTAACAAACAAAAAATCAACAGTTGCACTCCAAAAGCGACCAAAGAAAGCAAAACTAGAAACAAGTATAAATGTGTCATGCAACATAGCAATAATTGCCGATAGTCCATATCTAAAATTTCTAAATTGATATGCAACCCATAATAAAATTGCAATTGAAGAAATCAAAACCGCGTAAAATGTTTTGCGAATCATTTCCGGTCCAATTGATGGACCAACTGATTCAAACCTTAATTGTTCAAAATTTAAATCTGGATAGATTTCTTTTAAATATTTATCCAAAGAATCCTTAAGTTCGTTGTCAGAACTTGCAATTTTGAAGATGTAATTTCCATCATCTGCAGGTTGAATTGCTGAAACACTAACACCTTTATTGGACAGTTCAACAATCAGAAAATCAGTTTTTACTGAAGATTC
This sequence comes from Patescibacteria group bacterium, assembly GCA_026416845.1. Classification (GTDB taxonomy): domain Bacteria; phylum Patescibacteriota; class Microgenomatia; order UBA8517; family UBA8517; genus JANWVB01. Next base: position 68,741 of record JAOAEL010000004.1, on the reverse strand, counting down.
AAATTTATACTCTGCTATCACTCCACCTTTAAAATCAATACCTAAAGGCAAACCCCACAAGAAAACACCTACCAATCCGCTAATTATAAAAAAGAGCGAAATAATCAAATAAAATTTACAGTAGCTTAACCAATTAATATTCATTTAACGAATAAAAGCTCTCATAATAGTCCTGCTAATAAATAAACCAGTAAACAAACTAACAAAAATCCCCAAAGCCAAAGTGATAGCAAATCCCCTAACAGGGCCTGATGTATGCAAAAAAGAAAAATCAAAAGGATTGGCCAAAACAAAAGCCGTCACTAAAGTCGCAATATTTGCATCACGTATAGAATCCCAAGCTTTTCCAAAAGAAACTTCAAGAGCATCAGCCAACAATCTTCTCCTTTTCTCTTCTTTGAACCTTTCAAAAATCAAGATATTTGAATCAACAGCCATGCCAACAGAAAGCAAAAATCCGGCAATCCCCGGAAGTGTCAACACTATTGGCACAAGTTTATACAAACAAATCGTAATTACACTAAAAGAAAATAAAGCAAAAAGCGCGACAAAGCCTAAATTTTTATAAATCAAAAGCATAAAAATAGCGACCATGCAAATACCAATTATCCCGGCGTTGATGCTTTTTTGTATCGAATCAGCGCCAAGAGCGGCTCCCACAACTCTTTGCTCCACTAACGTCACAGGAACAGGAAGTGCTCCAGCGTTAAGCTGTATTGACAAAGATTTTGCATCATTTAGGCTGAAGTCTCCACTTATAACTGCCTTTCCGCCAGTTATTTTCTCTTGAACCAAAGGAGCTGATATGGGCATTCCATCAATTAAAATAGGTAAAACCTTGCCAACATTTCTGGCAGTGATTTCAGCAAATTTTTCTTCGCCCTCCTTTGTGAAACTTATTGCAATCACCGGCTTACCGGTTGTTTGATCATATATTACATCAGAACTTTCAAGGTCAGCTCCAGTTAAATCAGTAGGGATCAAGCCAGGATTATCTTCTGAACCTAATTCTGCAAAAACTAGCTGAGCTGTAGAACCAATCAAGATATTTGCTTCCTTTGTATCTTTTATACCTGGCAATTCAACAATAATTCTATCTTTACCTTCAAAAGTGGATAATCTCACTTCAGGTTCAGAAATACCAAAAAGATTAACTCTTTTTTCTATTATGCTTTTTAAACCATCAAGTGCGAATTGTTTTCTAGACTGATCTATACCTGATGTATCAGCCTCAAAAACCATACGACTTCCACCTGCTAAATCAAGACCTAGTTTGAGATTCTGTCTTTCATTAAGATTAAACCCAAAAAAATTTATATCCAATTGCGGTTTTTTAAATTGAAATTGATAAGAAAAGTAAGGCACATTGACATTGAAAAAATATTCTTGCGGCAAAGCAATATATGTTGCAAAAACTAAAATCAAGAAAATGACAACTAATCTGGAAATCATTTTTCTCATAAAAAAAACTTAACCAACCAAATCTTCCTCATCACCTATAATCATTACCCTACTACCTAACAATATTCCTTGCAAAAAGGGATCGCGTCTTTTTTTTCTGAAATCAAATTCATCGCGACCCATGACTGTATAATTTATCTCCTGACTGCGTTTTGATTCTTCTTTTCTTATTAGTTGAGCAAGTTCTGCTAAAACTACCTCTCCTACTACTAAAATATCCACATCATCATCATGCTTTCGAGGTTTTCTTCTAACAAACCTGCCTGAAAACATAACAAACAAAATTTTTCCTAACTTGCTTTTATTAACAATAATCTCTTTACCAAGTCCGGTTGTTTTTGCAATTATTGCCAAAATTTCGCCAAAAAATGGATATTCTGGTCTTGCCCAATAATAAAGCCTGTTTCCTCTTTGCTCTTTTTTAAGAAGCCCACCATCTTCTAAGTTTTTAAGCTCTCTTCTTACAGCATTTATTTCCTCGCCAACACGCCTCACAATTTCACGAACATGATAAATTTCTGTGACATTGGACCAAAGAAGTTCAATTATTTTTACTCTTACTTTAGATGTGATAATATCCGAGAGTTCGGCCATGTAAGTAATCGAAGGCAGAAGAAAAAATCTCTTGTGCAATTAATATTCTATCTTGTTCCCATCGGGCACAGCTTCTATCCATATTTTACCCCGAACAAAAGATACTTCTTTCCCCATCTTGTCATAATACCTAGTCCTACTAAATTGATTAGCTTTCTCCCAAATTATATCTATCACATCGCCATTTTGAAACAACAATCCTTTTCCTTTGCCAATATTTTGATAAAACATATGACCCTCATTATCTACTGGGCCTCTTTCTTTAACAAATTGTATCAATAAATTTTGTGCGGATATTTGCTCACCTGTTTCATGATCAACATGCCTAACACCACCATTAAATCTTTTGTAACTATTAGACGAGGCATCGTATTCCCAAAAAACATCATAATTAGGCTTATTCTGCCAAAACCCAAAAGATATTCTACTAGTTTTTGGATAAAGAATAGGATTATTGTCTGAAAATCTCCACATCACAAAGTTAGCATCCCATGCTTTGCCATTTTCACCAATCGCGCTAAAACCACGAGCTTTAGCCTCTTCATAAATTTTGTCTGTAAAACCAACAAAAGTATGTTCCCAAGCCACTTCACGATTAAGACGATTCACATCACGAACCATGATTGGATAACCTACGTTTGTTCCACCATCAAAAGCATTTCTTCGTGCACCTCTCCATCCTAACTTATCTAACATCTTAAACGCATCTACCTCTTTTGATATTTGACCAACAGGTTTAACTCCACCTGGACAATTTCTGCAAATATTATTTGCCCCACCCACATGAACAAATAAAGGGCTATCTCCATACTCAGCTGCCCAATTTATGAAATATACCCTGGCACTTCTAATCGGTCCGATTTTTACACCAGCATAAGCAATATCACAATACATTACTGCCAAAAATCTGGTTATTCCTCCTTCAGCGACAGCTTCATAAACTATATCGGCACTACCTAAACCAGATTGAGGTCTTGAATCTTCATGATTTTCAATTATCGCAACAATAGGACGTCTCTCTTCCCAAATTTGCTTTTCAGTTAAAGTAAACATTTGTCCATTTAAAGGACACTCTTCAGTTTTAGGAAGTGAAGAATCAATTTTTTGTTTCGAATTTAAGTTTTCAACCAAATTCAAAACCTTTGAATCAACTTCTAAAGAATTGAAAATCATCCAAGAAATGCCAAAAACCAAAAGATAGATACTTGCTAAAGAACTTACCAAAAATACTCGATTTTTTAAATTCATATAATAAATCTTAATTAATTTTAATATTACATTTTTTTATTACGTTGCAACCCAATCGCAATCTCTAGAGACTTTTTTTCTTCTTTCGACAAAATAAAATTACTTTTCCCATCTTTTACTGGTTTCAAATAAATTCTTGTCATATTTCTTGAATGCAAACTGGTAATAATTATCCCATCAAGCTCTCCATTAAGCAATGTTAAACAAAAACTTTGATCTCCACCCATGTCATTAAATGGATTAAATCGAATATAACCTACCCTTTGCAAACATTTTCTTTGATCCGATTTAACTAAAGACAACTGCTTACTTAGCTCAGATAAACGCGACTCGCTTTTATCAATCCTTTTTATGATTTGTTCTAAAAGATCAATAAGATTTTGTCCCTTAACATCTTTTGACAAAACTCTAAAAAAGGCATGCATTCTAAACAAGAGAAATCCTAAGACAGCTATACATACAAAAAGAGCTATAATTAGGTAAATTAATATACCCATCAGCTAATAAATAAAAAGATCATAAAGCAGTTTCATCTAAAGTCTAAAAAGGGTACATAATTAACTCAGTAATTGTTGCATCCTAAATTTTTTATGTCAAGAAGCCGTGTTTTATAAAATACACACATAGAACACACTACATAAAAAAATAAATTACTAGACAAAAAACAACCCTATAAAAGGCAAGAACATGATCAATTAACTAACACCAGATTAAAGATTGAGTAATTTAAAATCAACGCTAAAACATTCAAAAATTTAAAACCAACGAGATAACACCAAAATCATTTTATTTTGCTATACTAGGTTATCTAAAAACATGTATTTACAAAAGGCAAGGCGTACCAGAAAAGAGAAAATAAACGCTCATCGAACCATATCGTGGATCCCAAATAACACAACTGACAAACTTGCAAGCGCAAAAACCACAAAAGCAAAATTAGGACAAGAAAAAATTGAAAACACTACTACTAAAGATATATCAAAAAGTTTAATAGTCGCGGCAATCATTATTTTTTCACAAATTTTCATCTATTTTTATCTTGAGCGTTTTTGAAATCAATGAAATGGACTAGAGAAAAAATAGATCGTGTTTATAGAATTTTCAGAAAAAACTACGCATTAGTGCCACTTGAAGTGTATAAAAACGATCCATATAAAACTCTCATCTCCACCCTTTTGTCGGCAAGAACAAAAGATGAAGTTACATACCTGGCTTCAGAAAAGCTTTTCGCAAAAGCAAATAATATCTTTGAATTGGCAAAACTTAATGTTTCTGAAATAGAAAGACTTATTTATCCTGTGGGATTTTATAAAACCAAAGCTAAAAATTTAAAAAATCTAGCTTTAAAAATAATCAACGAACATAAAGGCAAAATTCCCTCTACCAAAGACAAGCTAGTACAACTCCCAGGAGTTGGTAGCAAAACAGCAAATCTGGTTTTGAATAGAGTTTTTGCTAAACCCGCAATCGCAGTAGACACGCACGTTCACAAAATTGCCAATATGTTGGGCTGGGTAAATACAAAAACTCCCGCTCAAACAGAAAAAGCATTGCACGAATTTATCCCCAAACGCTATTGGAGCGAAACAAACAAACTTTTTGTATCAATTGGAAGACAATATAAAACTAAAAACAAAATCCTATCTTTTTTGAAAGAAAATTCACTTATTAATTAGCGGCAATTGCAACAGCATAAGGATATTTAAAAAGCGCACAACCATACTTTAGATTCTGATCTTTAAAAAGTTTTTTGTGATCATTTGAATTGTCCCACATAATAACAATTTCTTTTGGAACACGCCCTTTGTAAGCCAAAAATTCAGCAACCAATGAATAATTGTCTATAATTGCAGATAAATCAGGATGGTTTGTTTTAATTTTCTCAAAGCCGATATGCCCATCCAATTTTCCATTCTTTATTTGTTCATTTAAACGAACATCTGCTATTTTGCACAAATCATCTCTTAATTCAAGTTTATTGACAGAATTCGAAACTCGTTTTTTATTAATTTCTTCAAACAAAACATTTTTTTTATCATTTTGATTAACCGCATGTTCGGTTTGATTGGCATTTGTATCAGTAATTTCTCTATAATTAGCAAGGTAAGCATCGCTCCGATTTAGATTTGTAAAATTAAAAAAAATATAAAACACGGATAATATTGTCACAAAAATTTGTTTAATATTTGTTACGTCCATATTATAACTTTTTTGAATCAAGAATAATTGTCACAGGACCAGCCAACTCTGTTTGTATTTTCATTTCCTGTCCAAAAGAACCAGTTGACACAAAAATGCCATAAGACTTAATCCTGCTTACAAAATATTTATAAAGTTTTCTTGCCATCTCAGACTTTGCGGCTTGTAAAAAAGATGGTCTATTGCCCTTTTTAACATCGGCATAAAGAGTAAACTGGGAAACTACTAACACGCCAAATTGCTTGTCTAAAACACTTTTGTTCATTTTCCCAAATTCATCAATAAAAATTCTCAAAGAAATTATTTTTTTCGAAAGAATTTCAGCGTCTTTGTAAGTATCATTTTTGCCTATGCCAAGTAAAACCAAAACCCCTTCAGAAGAAAGTCTGCCTGCAATTTGTTTTGTTTTAGCTTCAATCACAACCGCCTTTTTGACCACCTGCAAAACACATCTCATACCTTTTTGTTTGTAAAAATGCCAAACGCAAAAAAGCTACCAGATACAGCCTGAATGTTCAAGATTCAAAAAAGTCTAAAAGAGTTTTAATCAAAAAAACTAATAACAAAATTCCAACTAACAAAAACAATATATTAATTGCCAAATCGCGTCTGCCTATCACAGCATAAGCCCCGCCTAAAACAAACGAAACTGTTATGTTTATTATAAATACAATCAATTTTGCGGTTTTCTTTGACATTTTTATTTTTGTCCAAATTCTCTGTTTCTAAACTGAATGGCTTCCGCTATAGCGCTTGGAGTAATATTTTTTTGTCCCTCTAAATCACATATCGTCCGCGCCACTTTTATAATCTTAAAAAAAGATCTTGTGGATAAATTCATTGCAGAAACTGCGGCATACATCAGCTTCTTGCACTCATCAGAAAGCGGGCAGTATTCTTTAACTTGTCTATTGTTCATGTCCGAATTGGCAAAAATATTAGCGCCATCAAACCTTGCTTTTTGCAAATTGCGCGCATTTTGCACTCTATCTTGCACACTTTTGGAAGATTCCCTTTTGGTTGTGTTGGAAAAAAGCTTTTGGGTGTCAACAACAGGCACATTCACATGCAAATCAATTCTATCTAAAATTGGACCAGAAATTTTCTTTTGATATCTTACTATTTGTCCTTGCAAACAAACACATTTTCTCCTGGTATCACCATAAAAACCGCAAGGGCAAGGATTAGCGGCCGCAACCAACAAAAAATTAGCTGGGAAAGTAACGCTCCCTTTGGCTCGCGATATATGAACATAACCATCTTCCATAGGTTGTCTAAGGCTTTCTATGACACTTCTTGGAAATTCAGGAAATTCATCCAGAAACAATACACCTCTATGAGCAAGAGAAACTTCGCCCGGCTGAAGATTCGAACCGCCACCAATTAGTCCTATTCTGCTCGTTGTATGGTGAGGACTCCTAAATGGCCTTGAAGTCACAATACCTTCTTCCATACGCAAATTGCCTGTAATGGAGTATATTTTGCTTACCTCCAGAGCCTCTTCTTGTGTTAATTTAGGCAATATACCAGGAAGTGCGCGAGCCAACATAGTTTTCCCGGACCCGGGGGCGCCTTCCAAAAAAACATTGTGATTGCCTGCGGCGGCAATTTCCATAGCTCTTTTTGCAAATTCCTGACCAATTATTTCCGAGAAATCAAAATCTGATTTTGTCTCTTTTAAGATTTTTGAGATTTCAATTGTGTGAGCCTTTGGTATAGGCAATGTTCCCAACAAATGCCTGATAAGGGACAATAAGGTATCAACCGCGTATAACTCTATTCCTTCAATAACTGCGGCTTCGCGAATGTTTTCAACAGGAACAAACATCTTCTTAAATCCCCTTTTCTTGGCAAGATGGGTAAGCGGCAAAATTCCGTTTGTTTTGCGCAAAGAACCATCCAAAGAAAGCTCCCCGACAAAAAAAGAGTCATTCGTGTCTTCATTAGATTTAATTTGAGCCGACGCCAAAAGTATTCCAATGGCAATTGGCAAATCATAAGCGGGTCCTGCCTTAGGCAAATCGGCAGGAGCCAAATTAACAGTGATTCGCGTTTGAGGAAAATCCGCGCCTGTATTTTTTATAGCGGACCTGACTCTTTCCTTTGATTCTTCAACTGCCTTGTCAGGTAAACCAACAATTGTGAAAGAAGGGAAACCGGATTGAGGTATATCAACTTCAACTTCAATCAAAACTCCTTCCAAGCCAACTATTGTGCCAGAAAAAACACGAGCAAGCATTCTAAATTAAAGAGTACACTAAAAGAGGATTTACTCTAAATAGCCAAACTTGCTTGTACGCTTGAAGAGAACTTTCCAAATATAATTGTAAACATGTATAAAATGACCAAAAAAGGAATGACACAAGCGATAACAAAAACCCACCAATATTTTGTGGCTTTGTCTTTGAACAAGTAGTTAAAACCTTTATAGTTTATATTTATAATTAACGTAGCCGCAGCAATAAAACCTGCAATAGCTCCAATCTTTAAAAACTGATAAGAAGCATTTTGCATTGTTTCAAGAGAAAAATTCATAATGCTTTAACTGGTTTTTTAATTTATTAATTTATATGATTATGTGCTTTTATTATAAATTTTGCAACATCACCTAAAGAAACAGTAGAAAATGATTAGAAAATTTGTAAACATAAGTTGACTATAAAATTTTATCGCCAACTTTTAAAAATTATGGAAAATCAAAATCCAGTTGTATATTTTTCAGCTGAATTTGGAATAGACAATAATCTGCCAACTTATTCTGGAGGTTTAGGAATACTGGCAGCAGATATTTTAAATGAAGCTGCAAACCAAGAGTTTCCAATGATAGGTATCGGAATACTTTATAAGGGCAAAGAATACATCCAACATATAACCAGCGATGGAAAAATGGAAACACGAGATTCAGATTTCGATCACGATTCATCTTTTTTAAGACCTGCCATGATTGATGGAAAACCTATTGTAATCCAAATTGAACTAGGAAACTACAAAGTATTAGCAAAGGCTTATAAAATCAGACTTTCGCAAAAAGTAATTCTTTATTTTCTATCCTCTGATGTTGATACTAATCCCCCAGAATGGATATCCGACATGGACACACTTTATGGAGGCGATACAAATTCTCAAATTAGACAACAAATTTTGTTAGGAATTGGAGGAATAAAATTAATCAAATCACTAGGCATTAAACCATCAGTCTATCACATAAATGAAGGTAGGCCATGCTTTATAGTATGGGAATTAATATCTGACTTAATGAAAAATCAAAATATGTCTTACCCTGAAGCTTTGGAAACAATTAAAGAAAAGATTGTTTACACAAATCATACGTTAGTTCCAGCAGCGAATTTGACATACCATGTATCTGAAATTGAAAATTGGGCAGCCCATTTTGCTAGAGCAATGGGAGTAAACACCTATTTTTTGATAAAAGAAGGATTAATTGACAATGAAACATTTAGCATAACTAAATATGCACTCAATGTTTCTAAAATACAATCGGCTGTGAGTAAGATTCACGGAGAATACTGTAAAAATAAATGGCCAGAATACAACTGGATAGCAATTACAAATGGTGTACAAATGAATCGATGGCAAGATAGTGATTTTAGAAAATCTAATTTAACTGACCGTCAAATATGGGACTTGCATATGATAAAAAAAAGAGAACTTGAAAGAACAGTAGTTAAAAGAACTGGAATTGGTTATGATCCAGAAAGATTAGTAATTGTTTGGGCTAGAAGACTAGCCGATTATAAACAACCAGAAATCATATTTACCAACTTAGAAAAAATAAAATCAATTTTAAAAAACCCTTTAATGCCAATTCAATTGCTTTTTGCCGGCAATTCACACACCGGAGACAATAAAGCAAAATCAATTATAGAGTCAATAATAAAACTTTTTTCAACTGAATTGCACGGACATGCAATTTTTATACCAAATTACAATATATCTCTTGCAAATCATTTAGTATCTGGCTCTGATGTCTGGTTAAATACACCACAAGGGAACCTTGAAGCATGTGGAACTTCCGGAATGAAAGCTATTGCAAACGGAGTATTGCAATGCACTGTTCTTGATGGTTGGACACATGAGGTAAATTGGGAAGATTTCGGTTGGATTCTAGACCAAAAAAACATTGCTGAAAGCTTCTATGACGTTTTAGAAAACAAAATAGCACCAATCTATTATCAAAGAGACACAAGTGGAATACCCAACGAATGGATTAAAAAAATGAGAAAATCAATTAATGTCGCAAAAAATTTTTCAACAACTAGAATGTTAAAAGAGTATATTGATTTTCTTTATAAACCAATAGATCCAAATCTAACAACGAGTTTGTGAGTTTAATATTTCTTTTATAATTTTTACTACCTGATCCGGAGTATACATTGCCTTAATCAAATAGTATTTTACACCCAAACTAAACAATTTTTGTTTTTCCTCGTTGTCATCTAAATTTGTAAGAACCAATACTGGGGTGTTTTTGTATTTATAATCTTTTCTATATTTTATTAAAAAATCCGTACCAGACATTCTCGGCAACATGATATCTAAAAGTATAACATCTAAATTGTTTTTTGCGCTAATTTCTAAAGCTTCAATACCATCTCGAGCATTAAGAACAAAAAACCCTTCAAAAATAAACTTTTCTGTATACATTTTTTGCAAGACAGGATCGTCTTCAACGATAAGTATGACAGGTTTTTTATGATTTTGATTTACAGACACCATAAAAGCCAACATGTAATTTATATAAAATTTTCAAAGAATAAACAATATGTTTATTGAAGCATCAAACAATTAAGAATAAAATAAGATTATCATGTTTAAAAATTTTGCAATTTCAATTCTAATTTTTTTTCTATTTTGGACCATAACAACAAAAAGCATCTATGCTTCAGAAGGAATTATACAAATGAGAAGCTTAACTACAGACAGTTACAGGTGTTATTCCACATCCATTTTAATGCAAGATTCAAATTATTTAGTTTCAGTTACTTGTAGAAATCTTAAGTATCCAGCAGATAACAGCATCTTGTATTATATTTTGTGGGCAACACCAACAAACGAAAGCCCACCAATCAAATTAGCTGAATTAGGATTAGGAAGAATATCGGTAAAAACAAAAATACCATTCAAAAATTTATTTGTAACCATAGAAAATGATCCGAAAGCAAAATATCCTACTGGGAAAATGGTCATGAAAGGAGACATAGAGCCAATATCATTTCTGGAACCTAATATTAAAGAAAGCGTAACACCAACAAATGTTAATCTAAATTTAACCAATACCGAAACATATTCTGCGCAAAATCAAGAACAAGTTACTAAAGAAAAATCAAATCCAAAAGAAAAGCTGTTTAGCGCAATGCAAAGAGCAAGCATAGTTGCCGCAATTGTACTTGTAATTCTAGTTGGTATAATTTTTGCAGTATCAAAAGCAAAAGGCTAACTAATTCACAACAGGCAGTTCAAACCAGAAAACACTGCCTTCTCCTAATTTAGAATTAACTCCAATCTTTCCACTAAACTTTTCCACCAAAAGCTTGGATATGTAAAGTCCAAGTCCTGTGCCTGTAGTTTTACCTACAGAACTTTCAGCTCGATAAAACTTGCCAAAAAGCTTTTTCAATTCTTCTTCAGATATACCGGGTCCTGAGTCAGAAACTTCAAAACGAATTCTTGCGGGTTCAGATTGAGATAAAGAAAGTTTAACAAAACCTTTTTCAGTGTATTTAATGGCATTGCTTACAAGATTACCTATTACCTCCTGAATTCTATCTGGATCTACCTCAACCTTATCCTTTATATCACGAGGGATATCAAGCAGATAATCAAGTCCTTTTCTTTCTGCCTCAGGTCTAAACTGATTAAAAACTGATTGCACCAAAACAGATAAATTTTCCTTTTCTATTTGATAAATAAGCCTGCCTTCCTCTATCCTCGATACATTAAGCATGTTATTCACAAGTCTTACCAAACGATCTGTTACTGCACTGGCATCTGCTAAGTACCTTCTTGCCTTTTCTGGTATCTTACCAGCATCTCCCTGAATAATCATGGAAATATAACCTTTTATAGCAGTCATAGGAGCGCGTAGTTCATGCGCCGCCATGTTCAAAAACTCATCTTTTTGTTTATCCAATAATTTTAACTTAAGATTCGCATTTCTTAATTTTTTGAAAAGAAATGCATGATCTATCGCTATTCCTACAGCATTTACAAAACCTAATAAGATTTGTTTCTCAAATTCTAATATCTCTGACTCCAATTTACTTAAACTAAAAATAATTGTACCCAAAGGAAGATCTCTACTATATATTGGGAATACAATGCTAGATAAAATACCAAGTTTTTTTTGCACATTTCTTACAATCTCTCTTTTAACAACAGGATAAAGCATATCAGAAAGATCGTTAGTTATGTAAGCTTTACGATTTCTTAAAGCCATAATTGATAAATTTTCAACATCTCGAATACTAAAAGTGATTTTTTCAAAAGGTATAGGCGAACTTAACAATGCTTTTTGAGCAGTTGCGGTTTGTGATATAGAAACTCTCTCAAGTTTTTTAGTCTTTCGATTAAAAAGCGAAAGTACAATTATCTCGTAGCCTAATTCAATGTAGCCTAGCTCTTGAAGAATCACATTTACAACTTTATCTACTAAAAAATTTATATCAGTAGTAGTCAATATTATTTTATCTATTTTCCACAAAGCAGATATTGCTACTTCAGCAGAATTTGCAAGCTCAGATTTGCTTAATTTAGTATCAGCATCAAAAACTTTAATCATCAAAGAAACAACGGCAAAAAACTAATTACTTGAATAAAAATCTAAAAACAAATACAAAAAACTACTTTTGTTCAGAAACCAAAACATCATGAACAATTTTCAACAATTTTTCTTCTGGAGTGCCGGGCATATTAAAAGATTCTTTAAACCGTGAGGTTACAATTTCTAACTGCTCCTCAGATAAAGATAATCCATAATTATTTTTCAATATAAACTCTATCCCTCTTTTACCAGATAAATAACCAAGTACTAAATTATGACCTTCCCGCCCAACAAACCGAGGTTCATATGGTTGATATACTTTTGGATCTTTCAAAATTCCATCTTGATGTATACCAGATGAATGAGAAAAAGAATTGCGCCCAACGACTGGAATATTATCTGCAACTTTTATCCCTAAAATTTCTTGGACTTGCATAGAAATTTGGTACAAATTATTCAGATCTGCAAAAATCAAAATATCTAACAAATCTTTTCTAGTTACTAAAAGCGTAAGTAAAGTTTGAAGAGAAGCATTGCCCGCTCTTTCACCAATTCCAAAAAAAGTTCCATCAACAATATCAGCACCTTTAATCACCCCTTCTAATGTGTTAGCAATAGCCAATCCAAAATCATCATGACAATGAACCGAAACCTTAATACTTGGAAAATTCTGTTTGATTACACTAACAACATCTCCGTAAGACAGCTTGCTTTTTAAACCAAATGGAAGAGCTTTACCTACAGTATCGCACAATACAATTGCTTCAACACCAATTTCTTGCAATGATCTAATTACTTCCAAAAAATAAGGAAGATCTTGCAAACAAGCGTCATAACCACCCTCTAATGGGAAATGAACCCTACAAGTACAATTAATCGCGTAACTTATTTCTCGCTCGATTTTTTCTAAAATTTCAACTTTACTTAAACCCAATTTTGTTCTATGCTCTTCAGAAATACCTATAAACGGAGCAATAATTCTCTTTTCTTCTGGAACTTCACGCAAAGATTCACACATAGTATCAATTGCCTTACGAGTAGATCTTCCAGTTACAAAAATATCAACATTACTAATACACAAAATTTCTCGAGATATTTGAAGAATAGTTTCAAGCATAGGATTACTCGTTTCTGGCATGCCTAAATCAATTTGATTTCTAAATTCATCAGTTGGAGTTTTCAACAATAATGCAGAAATTAAAGCCAATTTTCTCCTTTGATCACTATTAAGATTTATTCCAGGTTGCTGAGAACCATCTCTTAAAGTTTCGTCTCTAACACAAATAAATCTTTCAGCTTTCATAAACTTTAAGATTATTAACTCTACAATAACTTATCAAAGATTCAAAATTTATACCTTTACGAATAACTTTTATCCCACTAAAACAAACTTCTATCATAGGGTGAAAAGCACCAAAATCCAATCTAACTTCGTTGTTAAGTTCAGAAACAACAAACAAATCAATCACACTACCAATACCACCAAAATCAGACAGCACTTGAGCAGAATCCATATAAACAGTTTGGCCAGTTTTATTAAGAGATGTCCCACCAACTATAGCGTTTGCATCTAAATTTGCAATTTTCTCAACCAATGCATGCATTTCCCCACCTTTTTTAAATCTCATAGTCGAAATATTTTCTCCATTAGAACCAATGCTCCTTAAATGATTTGGAATATTAGAAGTATATTTTAAAGGTAAAATTGTATGAAAACCCAAATCTAACAATTCATCAATTTGACCTCTGGAAAATTTCATATTATCTAAACGATTCCAATCAATATGCATATCTAGTTGATAATTACTAAGTGCAGTCACAGGTTTATATTTTGGATCTATTACACCATTTTTATCAATTCTACCTTTTAAAGTCCATACTTTGGAAACTAAACTATAATCATCAACTCTAAATAAAATACCATATGGAGGTTGATCTGCAATCCTCAAAGCAACAACTAACCCAGATACAATAGCAAGATCAATTTCTGACTCTTGCAATAACCATTCATTACCAAAATAAACACCCGGTAAAGATCTATTTGGTCTATTTATTTTAAATCTTTCAGGCATACAGATGACCATTGACATTTAAATCATAAAGATACAAACTGTACATAAGTAAAATCTTAAAAAAAATGATACAATCTCTAGTTTTAGAAATTGTAAAAGCTTTTTTTGCAGGCTTGTTTTTATTTAATAGCTTACCCCATCTTATTAAAGGAGTAATTGGGCAATCACATATGACACCTTTTAAAAGGGTTTCATCGCCATATTTAAACTTGGCATGGGCTTTTTTGAATATAGGAATTTCTTTAGTATTAGTCGAAACTGACCAGCAAGCAGAATGTTCAAAATTTCTTTCCGGTTGGTCGCTTTTATCTTTTTTTGTCGGTGGTATTTTCATATCATTTGCAAACGCACAATTATTTAGCAACCCAAACGCAAAACTTCCTTGGCATAAATACTAGTCTAATTCATTAACTGAACATATATAACCTTTGATAGCACTAGCTGCAACAACACTTGGGTTTGACAAATAAATATCTCCACCATCTACTTCTTGGCCGTTTATACTGGCTCTACCCATTCTCCCAGGAAAATTTCTATTTGTACTTGAAATAATTACATCAAATTTATCTTCCACTCTGCCGGGACCCATTCCAATACATGCTCCACAACCGGGTAACAACAACTTACAACCAGCACTTTCGATAATATCAACTATACCTTCTTGAATAGCTAACTCATATACCTTCATAGAAGAAACCTGAACAACTAAAGGAACAGAAACTTTACGACCTTTTAGAACTTTGGCCACTTCCCGTAAATCTGTTATTTTGCCACCAGTACACGAACCTACAAAAGCTCGAGTAATTTTTGTCCCTAACAAATTTGACAAAAGAGTTCCATTTGTTGGATGTCCTGGAGTTGCTACCATAGGTTGCAATTCAGATAAATTTATATGCAAAACATTAGCATAATTAGCATCTGGATCACTAGGCATATACATATTCATTATTTCATTTCGACTCATACGAGTAACATTTTGCAAATGCGAAACAACACTTTCCACCGGTTGAGGTATTATTCCAAGAGCCCCACACTCTATTGACATATTCGTTAAAACAAACAGCTCATCAACACTCCAATCTTGAATTCCTGTGCCTACAAATTCCAAAATCTTATCAATAGCACCTCCATTTTTTATTAAAGGTTGACTTAATAAAAAAAGCATAACATCCTTAGCAAAAACACCTGGTTTAAGATTCCCTGAAAATTCAACCTTTACGGTTTCTGGAACTCTAACTATTGCCTCTTTAGAAACAAAAGAAGATGCAACCGCAGTTGCGCCAGATCCAAATGCAAATGCACCTAAAACACCGGCGCTACAAGTATGCGAATCAGTCCCAATAACAGTTTGACCAGGCAAAACCATTGCATTTTCCACAATAAGTGTATGGCAAATTCCTAAAGCCCCAGGCAAATTATCAGATTGAGCAAAAAGTTTCAAATTAAAATCATTAGAAATTTTTCTTTGAGATTGAATTAATGATCGAAATTTTTCCGGCAACCAAACCAAATGATCTTCAAAAAGTAATATAGAATCAGGGTCTTTGATCATATTTTTAACATCACTACCAAAAGTATTTACAAGCATTTCAATAATCATTTCTGTCATAAATTCATAAGAAAAACGTAAATCTAAATCTACAATCCCAACATCTCCTGGCATAACATAAGACGTAAGCGGATGAATATTTTTAAACTTTTTGTGTAATAATTTTTCAACTGCGGTCATAGGATGCCTAGAACTAACTGAAGGATGAAATATGAAAGGAACATTAGACCGACCTTCCAATCTTCTTTTTGTATATTCAAGCAAACCTCCAGCATTAACAATTTCCAATTCGATATCACTTATGTCATCACATGCCCAAACAAACTCACCTTCACAATTCAATTTGCCAATAACAGACTGCAACTTATCAATATCATTAGGCAATTCCAATATTTTTGGTCCACCACAATACAAGCAATTCTCCTTAAAAATTTTCTCAGCTTTGCCTCCAACCACAATTATCAATTCTATACCTGCTCCTTTTAGTGCCCTTGGAGCATGTTCTCTTGCTGAACCGCAACCAAAACCACCACCAACTACAAGAACTTTAAATTTCCCATTCACAACACCCTCGCTAATTCCAGGCAAACCAGACAAAGCATAATTGGCCAAATCTTTTGGGTCACGAAATTTACCAGCTTTAGAAGGTAATATAGCATCGGTTGATATACCAGAAATTAAAGAATCTAAAATTTGTCTATTATAAGAATCAATTTGATAATCATTTAGCTGTGCCTTTAAAAGATCAGCCATACTACCTTCCACTAAAGCCAAAATTTTTGGTTGTTCACCGATATAAAAACTTCTTTCTAATTTAGCCATGTATTTTAGATTTAAAAAAACTAAACTAAAATTACGGGAGAAAAATCAAGCTTAAATTAAAAAAGATACTAAAACTAACCAAAAAAATACAAACAAATATTAAAAAAGCAAACTTTGGCAGGAAAAAAAATAATTAAATCAAACGGGAGAGTTTTTTCAAAAGTGTATTATACCTTTTTTTTATAAAAAGGCAAATTAAGCTTGTTAAATCAAAATACTATAATTCTAAATTCTATAATCGCAAACTCTTACTTAAAAATAGCAAAACATTTATTATTTAAAATAAATACAAGAGAAATAATATAATAATATATAATATAAATTTAAAGCTTTTGGATAAGACATTACAAAAAATTTTTCAATAATTTCAATAATAAAGTATAGGTTCATAACTAAAAACCTTAGTTACCATATACATATAAATTAAACAAAAGATGTCGTAGGTATAAAAACAAACTTTAGTTATCTTGAGGTCAAAAAACTTTATCCAATCTTTGCAATCAAATTCAAAAAGGTAAAACAAAAAAATTCTACCTTGTGATTCTAATAGTTTTTGTCTCTCCACTGGCAGATGCAATTAAACGGCCATTTACGTCTACCATTATTAAATATCCAGTGTTTGCAGTAGAACCTGTTTGAGGATCAACAGGTATTTCTGCCATATAGTCAGGAACAATTGTATCTTCGCCATCGCCAGCACGCGCCAAGTCAAAACATGTTGCATTTGTCCCTATGCATCTTAATGTTGTTGGGAAATTGCTTGCATTAGGATTGCCATCTGTGTCAGGCAAATCACCACTATGTTCAGAAGCATACTGATAAATCGCGCTAAGTATTGCAATAAGATCCGCTTCGCGTTGAGCGTCTCTTGCTTTGGCAAGCTGTCTTGCGGGATTTACAGCAACTATCAAGGTAGATGATAAAATACCTATTATTGCCACAACCAACAAAAGCTCTATCAAAGTAAGTCCCTTTGTCAAAAAAGTTTTCATACATATATATTACGCTTTATCTAAAATTTATCATTCTTGAATAAATAAACTCTTCTTCTCTTTTTTAAAAACAAATTCATAAGCTTCGTCAACATTTAAACGATTTACCTTTAATTCTGATTCTGTGTCCAAACCTGTAATCTCTTGAGAGATTATGATACTAGAGAAGATAGTCTGAAATGTCCACAAAACAATCATCGCCAATACACAAAAAGTGGCAATTATTGCAAAAGTAAATTTATCTATTTTTGGTCTTTGGTGTTTGCTCGCTAACATACAAAACTCCCCCATACTTGACATCAAATTTATTTTGATCAACCTTGTTTGGCCTGATATCTATTGAAACTGCCCTAAAAAGGTATGGAAGCGCTTCAATTTCCGAAAAACCTCTACCAACCTCTAACCAACTACCAGATAATTCTATTATTACAGGAATGGTCATGTTGCCAGTTTTGTCTTTTGTAACTTCTTGCGAAGGAAATTCCACTTTTACAAAAGACTGATTTTTTTGTTTTAGAGACTCAATCGCGCTTACAAATTGCACAATGCCCTCATCATTTAAAAACAAACTCTTTAATTTATCAGCTTTTTCTTTTGCCAACTCTATACCTGCAACATCAGTATTTTGAATGCTTTGATTTTTTTGGATTTCAACTTGTAAATTATGAACTTTCTTCGCTTCATAAGGAAGTCTAAACAACAAAAACACCAAAAAAGTTATTGAGATTACATTGATTACTATTAAAACGCCCTCCCTAAGAGAAACTATTTTTTCTTTAGATTGGTTAGAAAATCCAGCATTATCTTGATCATCATCAAGAGTAGACAAATGCTTATCTACTAAATCAAAATCATGAGTGCCCAAATCTAATTTTTCACCGGATTCGACAACAAAAACATCTTCTTTCTCATCAGGCAATTCTTTAATATTGTGCATATATCTTTTGTTACTTTGGTTGTCTTTGTTTGTCATTTTTGTGTTCTATTTTTGTGGCATTAGTTATATAACTAAAACTAATGTCAAACTCTAAATTAGCATCAACTTCAAAAGATGAAATTGGCACCTGAACATTCTGTACGTTTTCACTTTTACCCAAGTTTTGTTTAAATTCAATTAAAGACAATCGATTAGGCGCAATGCCTTTTATGTTGACTTGCCCTTTGTCAAAGTTTAATTTGTATTCTCTTACTGCAACACCTTTTGGGCTGGCTTTTTCAATAATAGAAAGCAACTCAATAGGCGAGCTAGTCGCATTTTTTATATTTAAAACTTTTGTTGTAACAGAAATAATCTCTTGAGAGTTTTTTAAGGCAGATTCTTGCTCTTTTGTTATGTCACTTTTGATAGCAAGTTTTTCAAAATTTACCAGCAATTTGTTTAGGTAAAGATAAACTCCAAGTGCACTAAACAAACAAATCCAAATAAAAAAAGTGATAGACAACAATAAACCCCACAATCGCAAACGCAATCCTTTGTTTTTGTATTTTACAACTAATTCTTCTGGCAAAAGGTTAATAGTGTAAACATCCAAAGGATCTGAAGGCTTGGCAGTCTGCATAGATAAAGGTATCAAATAATCTTGCGCTTCATCACGTGTAAAACCACCAAAACTTAAGTCTACATAAGAAGTGTTGGGGCAAATCTTGCTCAAACTTTCCAGTACAAATTCAGCATTTCCATTTAAATCCCCACTAACCTTAATTGAATCTACTTGTACATCTTTGTAATGATTTAAAATCCGTTTCACTGTAACAAATATTTCCTCAAAATCAAAAGTGGATAAAACCGAACTTGCAATAACTTTGCCTTTTTTAGAAAAAATAATGATTACGCTTTGATCCAAGACATAAACCATAATTACCGATTCGTCATATCCTATCAATCGGGACAAAGATAGAGAAGGTATCTCAACTAAAAGAGGGAAAAGACCTGCTTTCTCAACAGCTCTTATGTACCCAAAAAGCAAACTTTCCTTCACCACAACGACCAAAACTTCGTATTCATCTTGAAAATCATCCACAATCTTCCAATCCAAAATAAATCTTTCTTTCTCACTTGGTAAAAATTCCTGGCTCTGCAATAACACTGCTTCATGGAGTTCAGAGTTTGGCATCTTGGGAACTTTTATCAATTTTGTAAAAGCGCAATATTCTGGTATCACAATCGCCACAAATTTTTCTTTAAATTTCATCTTCTCCCAAACATCGGCAATTACTTTTGAGAGAAGTGAAGTGTCTTTTACTCTGTCATCAACTATTATTTTATTATCAATCGGAATTGATATGTGCTTTTTTATTTTCTTTTTGTCAGAAGATAACTGCACGACATAGAGCTTATTTTTGTGAAAAAAAATTGAAATAAAAGATTTTCTAAACATGACAAAGCAGCTTTATTCATTATGTCAATGCTATACTTGAATTGCAATGATTGTGCATGCCAGAAAAAAATTAATTAACGGACAAACACTTCTTGCGACAATCATTGGCATTGTAATATTTTTGCTCTTGGCAAACGCAGTTTTTTCATTGATAAAAGGCTCCTATTTGTTAACTAGTTTTAACAGAGCGCGCATAACAGCAAGGCATCTTGCACAAGAAAAAATTGAAATAATCAAAAATTTGCCTTATGAAAACATAGGCACTATAGGTGGTATACCAAACGGACCTTTGGAACAAGAAGAAACAATAAGAAGAAATGGACTTACTTATACTGTTTCTACTGATGTCGTGTATGTAGATGATGAATTTGACAATACCGCACCAAATGATTTGCTTCCTACCGATTACAAAAGAGTTAGAGTGGCAGTATCGTGGGAAGGAATAGCAAAATCAAGAAAAAATCCAGTTGTGTTTGTTACCGATATAGCTCCACGCGGGGTCGAAACTACTGTAGGTGGTGGGACTTTGTCAATTCTGGTATTTAATGCAAATGGAAATCCTGTGCCTCAAGCTGAAGTGCAAATAAGAGCGCCAAACACAAACCCGCCTGTAAATCTAACTCTTCAAACTGCGGCAAATGGAAGAATAATCTTGCCCGGAGCGCCGGCTTGCACTTCGTGTTACCAAATTACAGCTACTAAAAACGGATTTAGCGTTGACAGAACATACAGCACATCTGAAGTGGCAAATCCAACTAAGCCGCACCAAACTGTTTTGGAAGGACAATTAACAGAAGCAAGTTTTACTATAGATAGAACAAGCACATTAACAATCAATACCACTAATAACCGCGAAAGCAATTTTTCTCCTCTTGGAAATATAACTCTTAACATCAGAGGAACAAAAATTATAGGCACAGATACAAATGATAATCCGGTTTATAAGTATTCTAATTCTTTTGCTACTAATTCAGAAGGTAATTTAGTAATCAATAATCTTGAGTGGGATAATTATTCAATTAGCCTTCCTGCAAATTCCAATTATACCTTTTCAGGAACAAATCCATTTACCCCAATCACAATAATCCCAAATGCAAATACGAATTTAAGGTTGGCTTTATCAAGTAGAACACCTAATAGCTTACTAATTAGATTTACCAACTCATCAAATGTCCCAATTGCCTCGGTCTCAGCTACACTTCGCGACAATGGTTCATTTAATCAAACAATTCTATCAGGACAAAACACAGATCCTGATTATGGACAAGTCTTTTTTGATTCATTGTCAAATGCAAACTACTATCTCTATGCCAGCGCTTCAGGATTTTTAGAGGTGAACACAACAATACCCGTATCAGGACAAACTATCTACGATGTAATACTTTCACAATGAAAACAAAAAACAAAGGATTTACTTTAGTCGAAGTATTGATAGTTGCTTCAATCACTGTTGTGCTTGGTCTTGCAATTTTGGGATTGCAATACATCATAAGTCAAAATCAAGTGGAAGTATGGAGAAACTATCTCAGCGTAGATGAAGCAAATTCAAACATTTCCACAATGGCGCGAGAATTAAGAAACGCTAAAACAGCAGAAAATGGAGCATACGCCCTTGAGAGAGCCGCAGATAGTGAACTAATATTTTATTCGGATTACAATTATGATGGCAGAGTTGACAGAATAAGATACACCCTCTCGGGTAACTCTTTAATCAAAGGAGTAATTGAACCAACTGGCTTTCCGGTAAATTACCCAAGACAAAATGAAAAAATAAAAGTTGTTGCTGAAAATGTAAGAAATGGCACAACTCCAATTTTTTATTACTACAATGAAAACTGGCCACAAGATACCACAAATAACCCATTAAATACTCCCACAAGACTTTCAGACACTAAATTAATGAGACTTTATTTGGAAATAAATCCAAAAGAAAATAATAATAGAAATTACATTTTGGAAACTTATATACAAATAAGATCTCTAAAAGAAAACTTGTAAAATAATATGCTAAAAGAAAGATTAAAGCCCAAAGGCACAATTACACCTGCTTTGCTTATTATAGTTGCAGCGTTTTTGACTGTAATCTACTCAATCCTTTTTGTATTCTCTCTACAGTTTGATTATTCAAACCGCCAAGTCTCCTCGGAACAAGCGCTTTATATCGCGGAAGCGGGAATTAACTACTATAAATGGCACTTGGCACATGATCCTGACGACTACCAAGACGGCACTGGCAAAGATGGAACTTACACACACGAATATTTTGACCCGCAGGGAAACTCAATTGGCAGTTTTGAACTTGACATAACCACTCCATCCGCAGGATCGTCTGTTGTCACAATACGATCAACCGGTTGGACAAAAACACATCCTAACGTAAGAAGAACGATAATAGCTCAATATGGACAACCATCTTTTGCAAATTATTCTTTTTTGTCAAATGCAAGCAGTTGGTACGGAACGAATATAACAGTAAACGGTCCTGTTCACTCTAATAACGGCATAAGAATGGACGGGACAAATTTGTCACTTGTCACAAGCGCAAGAGACAGATACACATGCGGGTCAGAAACCGGATGCTCGCCACCTCAAACCAGACCCGGAGTGTGGGGATCCGGAGGAGATTCTGGCTTATGGCAATACCCCGTTCCAGCGATTGATTTTAATGCAATTTCATTTGATTTTACCAACATGAGAACTCAAGCCCAAAATAACGGACTTTACCTAGCGCCATCTGGATCGCGTGGATACCACTTGATTTTTAATGCTGATGGCACTTTCAGAGTGTATAGAGTAACAGGAACTAATTACTATACCGGTTATAGCGCTGAAGAAGGCTGTCAAAATTTACATCAGAGAATTACATCTGAAACACTAATCGGCACATACAATGTCGATCAAAGACCAATAGTTTTTGCAGAAGATCATTTATGGGTAGAAGGAACAATTGATGGAAGAGTAACAGTTGTTGCCGCCAGATTCCCCATTGATTCTAATGCAATGAACATATGGATTAGAAACAACATAGTATACGAAACATACGACAAAACAAATAGTTTCGGTTTAATTGCGCAAAATGACATTTATTTTGTAAGAGATTTACCCGACAATTTTCGAATAGACGGGGCTTTTATGTCCCAAAGAGGGAAAATCATAAGACATGGTTATTTATCGTCTTGTGGGGGTACACAGCAAGCTCTAAAAAACAGTTTAACAATTTTTGGATCAATAATTTCTTACAACAAAAGCTACTGGAATTTTGGCAATCCTCCTGTATCAGGATTCAGGACAAGAACAGTAACTTATGACCCAAATTTGTTATATTTTCCACCTCCTTATTTTCCAACAACTGGAGAGTATAGATTTATATCTTGGGAAGAAAGATAGCTTATCTATTTATTGACCAACACATATTGTATTTGCATTAACTGTGCCTTCCTTGACAATCTGTCCGTCAAGCAAGCATAATCTTTCTTTACTTTTTGAAATGCTTGGAGTAATTTTTTGATTAACACTTTCTTGGTTATCATTACTATCAAAGTTAAAGTATTTATCCAAAGAAACCTCGTCTCCAAAATCTTCCTGCGCGCTTTGCTCAAAGTTGGGAACAATTTCTTCATCAATGCGCAAGCTGTTTGAATTTTTTGACAAAATGTGGATAAACAAAATGGATGATAAAACCAAAATTGCCAAAAGCAAAAAAATTCTACCTTGCATTTCTCAGAAACCCCCTTCCAAACCACCAACAATACTATATATCGGAGTAATCATAAGTATAACCATAGCGCCAACAGCAAGTCCAATTAAAAGCATTAAAATTGGTTCGATTAAGGCAGTTGCTCTTTTTAAGCTATAATCCACTTCTAATTCATAAAAACTTGCCAGCTCATCAAGCACCACCTCCAAACTACCTGTTTTTTCACCTGCTCTTATTGTTTGAATCATTGTTTCAGGAAAAGATCTTTTTTGGGCAACCAAAATCTCTGCAAGGGACTTGCCCTTTGCAACACCTATGCTAAATTCTTTCGCTTGTTTTTTTAGATGCGGTTGTTTAAGAACATCCGAAGAAACATCCAAAGCAACCATTATTGGAACTCCGCTTCTAAGAAGCGTGGACAAAGTTCTTGCAAATCTGGCAGTGTCAAGTTGATCCATAACTTTGCTTATTACTGGCAATTTGACAATGTATGAAACCAAAAATGCCCTTGTTTTGCGAATTACAAAAAGCATTATCACAACAAACATTGCAAAAAAGAATAGACTTAAAGTTACAGTCAAATTTTCTCCAATTGTTTTGCCAGTATTAAGAACAAATTTGGTAACTGCCGGTAATTCAACATTTAAAGTTAAAAAAACCTTAGACATCTGAGGCAAAACAAAAGCAACCATTATGATTGCGCTAGCAATCATCGCCAAAATAATAACGCTTGGATACATCATTGAGCTTTTCACTTTCTGAGATAATTCATAAGAAGCCAAAAGTTGTTTTGCCAAATAATCAAAAGATTGCTCTAACGTACCTGATTCTTCCCCAGCTTTTATCATGGTCAAAAAAACCGCGTCAAATTCAGTTTTATATTTAGACATCACAGAAAACAATGTGCTACCTTTTCTTATGTTAAATGAAACATCAAAAAGCACTTGCTTCATTGTTTTGCTTTGCGCTTCTTGCCTTAAAATATCAATCGCCTCAGGAAGAGGCAAGCCAGCCCTTAACATTGTTGCCATAAATCTGCAAAAAGCCGCCTTTTCAGAAATTGATATGCCCTTGGCAAAAAGTTCTTTTTTCTGAATTAGCGTTTTTACAGAAAGCGGTGAAAGACGTTCTGCAATTAAAAAAGCAAGCACTTCCTTTTTGTCTGTAGCTTGAATAACATCTTCAACTATTCTCCCACTTTTATCTTTGGCTTTATAGGTAAATAGCATATTAATTTAATTTTCACGCACAACACGAAGAACCTCCTCTAAAGAAGTTAATCCAGCAGCCACCTTGTCTATACCGTCTTGCAACATTGTAATCATTCCTTCTCTTACGGCTTCTTTCTGTATCTCATCTGAAGTTGACTTTTTTGCAATCAAAGTCCTCACTTTTTCTGTCACAGGCAGAACTTCATAAATTCCAATTCTGCCAACATAACCTTTGCCTCCACACAAACTGCAACCTTTACCCTTGTAAAATTTCTGCGCTGTCAAATCTATATTCAATTCTTTAGATAATTTCTTTACAAGGTCAGTTGGCGGGTTATAGTTCATCACACAATTGGAGCATAATTTTCTCACCAAACGCTGAGCTACAATCACATTTAAAGTTGAAGCAAGCAAAAAACCTTCAGCTCCCATATCAATAAAGCGAGGTATTGCACCAGCGGCGGTATTTGTATGCAAGGTAGATAAAACCAAATGTCCTGTTAGAGCCGCATGTATCGCAATCTCTGCAGTCTCTTGATCGCGAATTTCTCCAACCATTATTATGTCAGGATCATGCCTCAGAAGAGCTCGAAGACCAGATGCAAAATCAAGTCCGGTTTTTGTGTTGACTTGGATTTGTGTTACCCGATTCATTCCATATTCAACCGGATCTTCTATTGTGCAAATCTTTACATCAACTGTGTTGAGAATATTTAAAATAGAATATAAAGTAGTAGTCTTGCCTGAACCTGTTGGACCTGTCACCAAAATCATACCATGCGGACGATCGATACTATCTTTAATAAGATCCAAATTTCTGCCTGTCAAACCCAATTCTTCCAAAGACAGTGGTCTTGACGACTCCGTCAAAAGTCTCATGACAACATTTTCGCCGTAAAAACCGGGAATTATCGAAATACGCAAAGAAATCTCGTTTCCGCCAGCATTGAATTTGTGCCTGCCATCTTGAGGCACTCTATGTTCATCAATTTTCAAATTTGATAAAATTTTTACACGCGCCACCAAAGCAGCTTCAACACCACGAGGCAATTTGATAATATCTTTTAAGATCCCATCTATTCTGTATCTGACTATAACTTCTTCTGCCTGTGTTTCTATATGTATATCAGATGCCTTTTCAAAAATGGCATAACTTATTATACTTTCTAAAATTTTTACAATAGGCAGTTTTTCAGCAGCTTTAACAAGATCATCAGTGCTTATTTCTCCAGTCTTCTGAACATTTTCTTTAATTATTTTCTCGAAATCTTCCTCAATTCCTTTTTGATACTGTCCATAAGCACGATCCATATCTTCCTTCCTGGCGTAATAAACTTCTATGGAAAGACCTGTTACTCTTTTGGCAAATTCCAAAGCCTCAAAGTCTTCTGGATTTTCCATGGCAAGCTTAAGTTTTGATCCCTCTTTCTCAAACGGAATTATTCTATAAAGCCTAACCATTTTTTCTGGAATCAAATCCAACACTTCTTTGTCTATTTTGATACGTTTAAGAACAATGTAATTTACTTTGTAATAATCGGCAATCAATCTGCCTACTGTGTCTTCATTTATAAGTCCGTGAAAAACCAAAGCGTCTATTGGATCTTTGCCAATTTCTAAAGCGGATTTAACAACATCGTCAAAGGCTTGCTCTGTAACAAATCCCGATCCTACAATGATTTTTTTGAGTGTTTCTAGCGGCAGGTTCATAGAAAGAATTAAAATATAAACTCTAGATAAACTAAGCTCCTACACTACACAATTATAAACACGAATAACAGTTCTAAGCAAAATGAAGCGAAGTAGATTTCAATCTTCTTTCTCTTAAATAATTCTGAGCAATAAGACCGGCAATATACGATACAATACCATATGCTGCCCATGTATACCCAGAGGGGACACCAAACAAAACACCTGCTGTTAGGCCAGTAACGATAACAGCTAAATCAGCGTAGTTTAGATATCGTATACCTTTTTCTAAAAAAGTTTCTCTTTCTTTCATATTTTCCTAAATAAATAATCACAATTTCATCTTAAGATTTGGAGAGGAGTAAGCCAGATTCTGTTCATTCACCTTAAAAGGTGAACTGACAACAATCTATCTACAATAAGTCAATTTGTACTTATGTATCTGTTTTCCACAGATTGCCCTTAAACTTTATGACGTTTTTTGATTGCTCAAAAATCGGGTAGGCATCCTAATAACGTCAAATTCGAAGGTTGCAGCGGGGAGGATTGCCCTTTTCACCCTCTTTCTGACTTTATTAAAAGTCAGATGAGTCGTAGTCTCTGTTGCTCTAACTAGCGCTTTTTTCTCTCTAGTCAAAATTAAACTAAAAGAGAAATTATACGTTCTTGGTTTTACCCTAAGACACCCTGCCTACTGCTGCCTGGACTTTCCTCTTCGGTTAAAAAACCAAAGTAGTTGTCCTCTCTCCAAATCTACGTGCATAGTATAACAAAAAAGTCAAGGAAATTCACCTTTTCAAAAACAATAAAACAACATTACCCCAAAAATTATCTACACAAATTTCCTTTTCAAATAAATCTCAAAAAATATTACCTGAATAATTATTACGACAGGCACCGCTATCAAAACTCCAACAATACCAGCCAACTGAAAACCAATTGCAAGAGCAACCAAAGTTACAATTGGATCAACACCAGTTGAGCTTTGCATAATTTTAGGAACCAAAACATAGTTTTCTAATTGTTGAATAATAAAAGCAAGAGCCAAAGCAGAGAATCCTAAAAAAGGTGATATTCCAAGACCGATTAAAATTGGAGGTATAGCCGCTAATATTGGCCCCAAATAAGGAACTATTTCCAAAAAACCCGCAAATATTGCAAGAGGAAGCGCATAAGGAACGCCAAGCAAACTAAGACCTATATAATTAGCAAACCCCACAGCAAACATAAGTATAATTTGTCCTGTTGCCCATGATCCCATTTTTCTTTCGACAATTTCTATTGTTTCCACGATCAATTTTCTTCTTTTGCTATCAAAAAAAATACCCAAATGTTCATCTAAATTATCCCTCATTAAAAGAAGATAAAAAGCAAAAACCAAAACAGTAACAATGCCGATTATATTCGAAAAGACAGATACTGTTATACTTGCAGCCCTTCTTGTAATCTCTCCCAAATCAGAAGTCAACTGACCTACCACATATTCACTAATATCATAGGAAACTCCAAGTCTGGAAATATACATTGGCAAATTAGCTAAAAAATTTGAAGTTTGACTAATCAAAGGTGGTATTATGGCAATAAAACTTACAGCCAACAAACCAATAACAAAAAAGTAAACAAGAATTACAGACACAGCACGTGGAATATTGTACTTGGATAACTTTGTAACAAGTGGATTAAGTATAGCCATTATCAACAAAGAAACAAAAAAGGCAAGTAAAATATCTTTTATTAAATACAAAACCCACAACCCAAGCAAAAATAAAACAGTAAAAACAATTGTTTTATAGGAAATTTCTATTTTTTTAGCCATTTTAACTTAAGACTTATTATGCCACTTTATCACTAAATCTGCCACTTCTGCAAAAAAACTATAATTATCAACATAAAACCAATGTATTCTTTTGTCTTTTCTAAACCACGTCATCTGTCTTTTAGCATAGAGTTGCTCTTTGCGAATCCATTCTTTTATTGCTTGTTCTTTTGATATTTCTTTATTTAAGAATTTAAGCCATTGAGCATAGCCAATAGCACAAGCTGATTGCAATCCAGAATTAAAACCTTGTTTGACCAACATATCCATTTCCTTTTCAAATCCAACTTTTAACCTTTTGCCAACTCTATCTTCAATAAGTTCAAAAATTCTATTCTTTGGCAAACATAGCCCTACAAAAAGTGAGTCATATTTATGAGAAGTTTTACTACTTAATTGATTGTATCGATTGTTTTGTAATTTCCAATCAGAAACTTCAATGGCACGAATTAATCTTCTTGGATTTTTTTTATCTGATTCATTTAAAAAAAGCGCTTTTTCAGGATCCTTGCATCTTAAAACTTCATATAACTTTGATACCTCTTTGCCCTCTAAACTTTTTCTTAAGACCTCGTTCTTAGGGACTTGCAAAGTATCAAACCCATCAATTAAAGCTTTGATATAAAATCCAGTTCCGCCAACTAAAATAGGAAGTTTACTTTGCAAACAAATATTTTTAATTATCGTGCTTGCAATATTAACATAATCAGATACGCTGAATTCTTCATGCCATTTGACTAAATCGTAACCCCAAATTCTAGTTTTGCCATTTGTATAAACCTTAAGCCAATAGCCACTTACATTTAAATTTTGAGGCTTAAAACCTTCAGGTATATCCTTGCCAGTACCAATGTCCATACTAACATACACTTGCCTTGAATCTACTGAAACAATTTCTCCATTAAATTGCTCAGCCAATTGCAATGCCAAAGAAGTTTTTCCTGTAGCAGTTGGACCGCAAATAATAAGTAGTTTATTTTTATCGGACATATTAAATTCTATTCCAAACTAACCAACATTCCGCTTTTCAGTCAACACTATTTTACTTTTCAAAATGTTTTCTGTAATTCTTCTATTGTTCACAAATCATCGCAAAAAAACTTAAAAATTTTTTGAATACTCTGCGGCAAACTTTAAAGGCAATTACGTTCTGAACAAAGTTAAATTTTTATTCAATTGAACTTGTTTATACTAAATATGAAGTTAAAGTTCAAAACCATAAAAACCTAAGATTCAAAAAGTTCAGCAAGTTTTTGCCACTGAGCTTTGCGTATAACAAGCTGGGGATTCCTGTCTATTATTTCTTTAGCCTTAAATAAATGCCCTTTTGCTTTTTGTGGATTATCATTCTTTAGTATCCTTGCAATTCGTATATGAGATCCAGAAACCCACACATCTTTTTCGTATTCTGAAGCATCTGAAGAATTAATAAGATCATTTAACGCTTCTTCCGCTCTAGCCAAAGCAGATTTGTCACCATTTCTATATTCGCATGATGCTAAATGAACTTTGAAATTCGCCAACAAAGATTTTCTATTATGCCTCGCGGGTGGGTCTTCCCCAAAGATATCAATAGCTTTTTTGTAAGCAAGTATCGCCAAATCCAAATCACCTGCTTCATCAGCAATATCGCCTAAATTAAAATAGGGCAACATAGCGGCTTTAGGTTCCTTGGCGCTCTCTGCAATAGAAACACAAGCCATTGCCGTTGATTTTGCCAACTCTAAATATGGAGGATAATTTGCAAATGAAAACATATGCAAGTAAGTTTTTGACATCATAGACAAAAGTTCAGCAAAACCTAAAGTATCCTCATCTTTCGCATACTCACAAAGAGCTTCTATACTAACCTGTAAAGATTGTAAAAAATTTTGTTGTTCACGAAGATTCAAAGCCTTGTCATGCAATTGTCTTGCTTTTGAAGATTTCATCACCGATATGCAATTATTACTACCTTGCAACTTGCTTTTTTAATCTTTTGCCTGCAGTAAACTTAGGAGCTCTGTGTGCCTTGATTGTAACCATTTTATCGGTCTTTGGAATTTTTACCGTTTTTCCTTTCATTGAAATAACTCTAAAAGTTCCAAAACCTGAAAGAACCACTTTCTCTCCTTTTGCTAAAACCCTGCCTATCTCATTTAGAAAAACTTCTACTGCCTCATTTGCGGCTTTTTTTGTCAAATGAGCTTTTCTTGCTACAAGATTAATTATTTCCTTTTTTGTCATTTTATTGGCTTAGAATAAAACAAACATTACTAAAAGTCAAGAAAATTACTTGGCTTTCGTAAATTCGGAGACCTTAACTTCCCGAATTACCGTAACTTTTATTTGTCCAGCATATTGAGTTTCATTTTCCAATTTTTTGGCTATGTTGCGGGCAAGAATTGTCAAAGAATCATCATCCACCTCATTTGGTTTAACAATAACTCGCACCTCTCTACCAGCCTGAAAAGCAAAGGCTTTGTCAACTCCTGAAAAGCTATTGGCAATCTCTTCAATTTTATCCATTCTTTGGACATATGCCTCATGAGGTTCATATCTTGCTCCCGGTCTGGAACCTGAAATAGCATCCGCAATCCAAACTATCACCGATTCTATTGACGAAAATGGCTTATCTTCATGATGCTCAGCAACCGCGTTTACGACAGCTTTTGGGAAGCCATACTTTTTCAAAACCGAAACGCCAACTTCCACATGAGTTCCCTCCTCATCTGTTACAACCTTACCTATGTCATGTAACAAACATCCAAGCCTGACAACCTCAACATCTGCCTCAATTTCTTGGGCTATTGCAACACCAATTCTTGTTTCCTCAATTGTGTGAAGCGCCAAATTTTGCCCGTATGAAGTTCTAAATTTATACCTGCCTACAAGCTTAATTATATCAAGAGGCAAATTATAAACTCCGCACTCTTCAGCAATTTTCTTGCCTTCCTCTATTAAAATGTCTTCCATCTGGAATTTAGTCTGACGCACAACTTCTTCTATTCGCGAGGGTTGAATTCTAGTGTCTTTTATAAGCTCTTCCAAAGAACGCCTTGCAATTTCACGTCTGATAGAATCAAATGAAGAAAGTCTGATTTCGTTTGTTTCGTCTATCTCAAGCTCAACTCCTGTTTCTTTTTCAAAAGCTCTGATGTTTCTGCCCTCTTTTCCAATTATTCGACCCTTAACTTCCTCATTTGGCACCCTGACTGTTGAAACTGTGTATTCAGCCGTATATTTCGTTGCGCCTTGTTTCATGGCATCAACCAATATTTCTTTGGCTCTCTCTTTCGCTTCAAGTCTTATCTTTTCTTCCGCATTGCGAACTCTTTTGGCAATTTCTTCTTTCAGTTCATCTTGAAGCTCATTTAAAAGAAGCTTTTTTGCTTCATCCTGAGACAATTTAGAAACACTACTTAGCTTTTCAATCAATTCTTCTTTTTTTTGTTTCAAAAGCTTTTTTTCTTTTTCGAGCTGTTCACGATCAGCACGAAGATCTTCTATCAAAAGTTTAAGCTCCTCAGCATCAATTTTTGAAATACTCTTATTTGTCATAAAACATAAAAAATAAAAAAGCAAAACCAAAGAGTAACTTAATAAAGTTTAGACGGTTTCAGTTGAGGAGATAACCAAAAGCGAAACTTTCATATCATTACTCTCCTAAGCTTGTATTTTAGGCACAAAAGCAATTTAGGTCAACACTTGTTTATTCACATGATTTGCCGCATGTCTCGCATTTTCAAGCGAATATCCTTTCCTCAACAAATAAGTTACCATCTTGTTAAACTTCGCCATCCCGGAATATTTGCTAAATTTATTTATTTTTCTAGCTAAGATATTAATCGCATTTTCTCTTTCGTTTACAGTAGTTTTTGCCAAAACTTTTTGTATAACTTTTTTATCTACGCCTTTTTGTAGAAGTTCGAATTTTAAAACATTTATCGGCTTAGGATTAAACGAGTTTCTTTGCTTAACCCACCAACAAGCAAACTTGAAATCATCAACAAGCTTAAGGGATTTTAATTTATCAAAAAGTTCTGAACGAATTTTTTCGGGCACTTTTTTGCGATCAAGCCAGAGAGAAATTTCCTTAATGCTTCGCGGTCGTATGGTCGCAAAATTTATGAGCCTATCCAAAGTTTTCTGAAATTCAATTAATTCAAGAATCTTTAAAACATCTGAATCGCTTAAATTCTGACCAACTTTTAGATTCAATTTGGAAAAAGAATAAACGTCAATGTCTAATCTAAAACCGTTATCCAAATAAACGCAAAACAAATTCTTAGCATTTTGTGGAACAATTGAAACCACTAAAGGCATGAAGATATTATCTTTCTTCTAATTCTTGATCGTCAGTAGCCACTTCTCCTATCTCTTTGGGCATTGATCCGCTACTTCTGGCCGCGTCCCAAACTTTCCTTTCTATATCGTCAACTAATTTTTTATCTTCTCTAAGCGCCATCTTGGTTCCTTCTCTACCCTGACCCAAAACTTTGCCTTCGTAACTAAAAAATGAACCCTTTTTCTCAAGAACATTAAATGTCAAGGCCGCATCTAAAAGACACCCTAATTTAGAAATACCCTCAGTGCCATTCATGATATCAAACTCAGCAACGCGAAGAGGCGGAGCGACTTTGTTTTTCACGATTCTTGCTCTATGACGGGAACCAATAACATCTTCGCCGTTTTTCAAAACTTCAATTTTTCTGACATCAATGCGAACAGAAGCATAAAATTTAAGCGCCAATCCTCCCGGAGTTGTTTCTGGATTTCCAAACAAAACACCTATTTTCTGTCTTAATTGATTGGTAAATATCAAAATTGTTTTTGATTTGTTAATAACTCCTGTTAATTTTCTCAAAGCTTGACTCATGAGCCTTGCCTGAAGTCCCACAACAGCATCGCCCATCTCTCCTTCCAACTCCGCTCTTGGCACCAAAGCGGCAACAGAATCAACAACTATCACATCCAACGCGCCTGAACGAACCAAAGTTTCCGTGATCTCTAAAGCTTGCTCGCCGGTATCGGGCTGAGAAAGCAAAAGATCGTCAAGATTCACGCCAAGAACTTCGGCGCGCTCCGGATCCAAAGCGTGCTCCGCATCTACAAAAGCCGCTTGTCCTCCACGTTTTTGAGCTTCAGCAATAACAGAAAGAGCTAGAGTGGTTTTGCCTGAAGCTTCCGGTCCATAGATTTCTATTATCCTTCCTCTTGGAAAACCGCCAACTCCTAGAGCCAAATCAAGAGTTATAGCCCCTGTTGGGATAACTTCAATTTTATACTTCTCATCCGCCCTGTCTCCAAGTCGCATTATCGCGCCTTTGCCATATTGTTTTTCTATTTGCTCCATGGCAATTTTGATGGCTTGCAATTTTGCGGACAAATCTGTTTGTTGGGTAGGAACTTCTATTTGGTTTTTCTTTGATTTTGTCATTTCTTAAGAAAACTTTTAACACACATAAATTAAAAGTACAATAAGCACAAATGAATTTCTTCTTGCCAATTTTATCTGCTTTCTGTCTTTTGATATTGATTTATTCAATATTTCAATCAAAGAAGGGCAATGCCTTTTACCCAACCAAACTGCTTTATCCTTTTGGAATTTTTGTATGGGGAGATGGAATTGTTATTTCTATTTTTTGGCTAATTGTGTCTTTGTTTTGTTTGTTTCAAAAAGATTCGCTTTATTTCTGGCTTTTTGTCTGCCTTTTTTGGGCAATAAGAGGAATAGGGGAGACAATATACTGGCTAAACGAGCAGTTTAGCGCCACACACAGAAACCCAGCCGCAAAAATGATAGGGTATAAAATACTCAAAAACGAATCCGTGTATTTTCTTTACCAAGTTTTTTGGCAGTGTTTAAGTGTGATAGCAATATTTGGGGCAATTTATATATCAAAAATGCTTTTTTTGAAAAATGACTAAAAAGCTCACACTCGCAATAGAAATGGTACCTGCCTCCGCGTGGGGCAATAACCTAAGAAAGATTATAAAACCAAAGCTCTGGGAAGAAGTAAAAAAAGCGGTTTTTGCAAAAAGCAAAGGACAATGCGCTATCTGCAAACAAAAATCAAAAAAGCTCCATGCTCACGAGGTTTGGCAATATGACGACAAAGAGAAACTGCAAATCCTAAAAGACATAGTGCCTCTTTGCACCCTTTGCCATATAGTCAAGCACATGGGCTTTGCCGGAGTGATTGCCCAAAAAAGCAAATTATCCCAAGAAAAACTAATCTCTCACTTTTGCAAGGTTAACAATGTAACAAGGCAAGTATTTCAAAAACATTACGCTAGCGAGATAAAAAAGTTTGAGGAAAGGTCAAAATACGAATGGCGAGTCAAAGTGCCGTTTTTGGAAGACAATAGACACAACTGCAACTATCCAAAACTTGCAACAAAATCACACAAAAAACATAGCACATCCCAAACATCTTAATTTGCTTGTCACACCCGAAAAATCACCTTTTGGCAAACTCAAATTTACTCAAAAATCACATAAAAATCCTGATATTGGAAGTATCTAGCTATTTACAAAAAAATTAACCTTGTCAACAAAATCATTAAGGCTGTCAAACCAATACTCTCGATAATTTTCTAACACACTAGCAACCCCTTGTGTAGATCTAAACAGCAATTTTGTTTTTATGTTCAAATTCCCATAACAAAAACTACTTTCTTCCTGATTTTGCTTTTCACCTCCAAATATCCTTATATAACCATCGATCTTCCTATAAGCGTCCGCATGCTCTGTGCCTTTTGGATCAACAAATATTATGAAATAGCAATTACCCTTCTGCGCCCAAAACACAAAATCCGGCTTAAAATTGGCAATGCTGTTAGTTTTTGGATTGTAATAGGGAATAAAGATCTCGTCTAAGGTCTGATCAAGTTTTGAAAACATCCACCAGTCAAACTTCTTGAAGATATTATTGCCTCCTTCATTATCAATGTCTCGGGTATATTCTTCTAATTCCTCCAGAAATCTTACCTCGCTTTCTACATTGATAATATGATTGAGATAATCGATCTTTTCTGTTTCTGAAACTATCACCGGAAGATAGTAGTGTTTACCCAAATACTTTATTCTGATTCTTTGTCCTTTCATTTCAAAACTTCTTGCCTCCTTAAACAAAATCATTTGTCTGTCATATTCTTCTCTTGAGATATTACCGTATTGTTCCTTTAACTCCCTCTCTCTTTCGGGGTAACGCCTAACTTCCTCTATCTTTCTTTTGATTTCCTCGTACTTTTCGCCGTCTATAAACCTAATCTTTCTGAAATGCACGATTTCATCTTCTAACTCCTTAAACCCGTCAATTTCCCTGCTTTTAACGCCTAGATAGTCAAAAATCCTACCAAGGAGTAGCTCCGGCTCAAAAAGCGAATCTTTTTTACTACAATCATAGTATCGATCTTTTCTCTCAAAACTCTCTTTTGCTTTCTTCAAAACCGCAACGGTGCAATCATATTTAACTAAAGCGATTCTGTCGCCTAAAAATCTATAGAACCGCAAGGTTGTATCAAAATCTCCCTGGCTGATGGGGTACCTCTGCAAGTTTTCTTCGTCAGCAAGAATTCTCTCGGTAGTTTTATAAACCGGCACCAAAAGAGTATGTTTTTGCGCTTCCGGGTTTACAATGAATGCATCGCCTAAACTTTTATCTTGTTTCTCTGCTTCTAATGTTGCAATTATTTCCTTCAGATTTTCAGCATTTGTCCCAAAGACAAACAAGCTTTCAATCGGTAAAACCAAGTGTCTTACTTTCTCAAACAACTCTTGTTCAATATCCTTTGCATTAAGCAGGTGTTGTATTCGTCTTCGTTTATTTTTACGGGGCTCGATTCTTACACCCCGCCCGATCGACTGAAGAACAAATTTCTTTGCGTTCCTTCCAACACCAATATTCACAAACAAAATAATGTTTGGTCTGTTGGAATCCCAACCCTCATAGAAAGACCGCGAGCCCATTAAAATATTTATATCGGAATCGTCGCTGTTTAGTCTCTTAAAATAACTTTCATTTTCAAAACTTTCATTTATCTCATAGCCTTCGAGTTTGTCTTTTAGCCAGCCTGAAATATCGCCAATTTTTATCAGCGCAAATGGTTTATTAGAAGTCATCAATCTGAAAATCAACTCTTGCTTGTTTCCGGGAATTTCCAAAACTTCAATCTTCCCGGGCTTATCCGCATTAAAAACATATTTCAAAATATCGTTGTAATCCAACGCGGACCTAAGATTGGCATCTATAAAAACTTTGAAATCCTCGAACATAAATTGGCCATGCTTTTCAAACTCCTGAAAAAGTTCTTTCTTTGCATTCTGCAATAAATTCGGTTCAGTTTCTCCCTCTGCAATCTTTTCCAATTCTCTAAAAAATAATTCCAAATCAGATTGTTTTACATCCACAGAATTGACCAATGTCAAAAGAAGCGGCTTGTGGTATAACGAATCATCTAATTTCCTGATTTCTTCAAAACACTTATTAAGATAAGTCAAGAGCAGAAGAGTTTTTAATACGATTTTCTGTTTTTCATCAGACAAAAAATCACCTTGTTTCTGAAACGCCTTGATAGCATCAGATGACACATAAACATGCTTGCCATACCCTTCCTCAACAAATTTTGAAAGATTAAAATTAAACACACAGGTTGCAAAATCTCTTGGATCAGTAAAGGTAGCGGAAAAATTAAACAAAAATCCGTTTCTTGAAAGTATGGAGTACAAAATCTGCCGCTTGCTATCTTCTTTGTCACCTTTATGGGCTTCGTCTAAAAGGATATACCACCTGCCGTTATTGTCGTAATTTCTAAAATTAACAATTTTTTCTTTGTGCTCGTCAGAAATTAAATCAGAACGATAATAAAAAACAGTAATACTGTTGGAAACAGGCAAAGTGTTCTCCCGCTTTACCGTTTCGTAATCCTTTAAATTTTTAAGGTTTATACTTACATCAAAATTCAAACTATTAAACTCTTCGACATGCTTTTTGAATTGATCAATAAGATCTTCACGATGTGCCAAAAACAGTATGTCTCCCGAAGGCAGTTCTTTGTTCTCAGTAAGCTTTCCTAAAAACTCAATTAATTTGACAATAACCAACGTCTTACCACTGCCTGTTGCCATCCAAAAACTCATTCGATTAATAAAACAGGCAAACGAAATCTTATTCTCAACTACCGGATAGTCTTTCTCGTGCTCCAAAAGATATCTGCCAGTTTTGCTGTCTTGTTTTTTCTTTAAGTCATAATCGAAATTCTCATCGAGCCCGTTAAGTTTATAGTGTTCAAACAACAATTTTTTATTCTCATTTTTGTCCTTGAAATAAAGCCACAAAGCTTTAAGCGCGTTTTGCAATCCCCTTTTTTGAAAATCAAAAAGTGTTTTATCTTTTGAAAACCGAATTAGATCAAACCTCTGCCATTTTGCAGGCAGGTTTTCAAAAGGGATATCTTTGACAATTTCTTGCAAGTATAATTTAGACATATTTTGTATTTCCTTTACTCGGTTGATTTAACTATGGCTTTTTGCTAAACTCAATGTGGTCGGTTAGTCGCAAGGCTTAGTTCCCCTCTCGACGATGGGAATATCCGCAAGGAAACTGACCTCAAAAAAACTTCGCTCAATGCGAAGTTTTTTTGTCATCAAAACATCCTTCTAACAAATCCCAGTTAATTTTATCAATATCTGGAATACAAGTAAGGCCAATACCTCTAACTTGCATATTTGAAGGAGCGTAAAGAAAATTACATCTGATTCTGTCAAAATACGGGTAAAAGTTCATGGTTGCTTTCCCTTCCTTGGATTTAGTTTTTCCCGTCCAATCTCTACCAAATTTTACAAATTGATGAAAAACATTATATGCACAAATGTCAGCCACCTGTAAAAAATTTTCATCACATGATCTCATAAATTTTATGTCAATAATTTTGTCATATTTATCTACGAAGATTTTTTCCATTCCACAATTTTTTTGAAATACGTTTAAAATTTTGTCATGATCTCCTTTAGACAATTTCAAAGAAGATTCCATTTGGTCGAAAATAACAATGTTGTACCCAGCAGAATATTGCACGCGTTCAAATAAAACCTGTGCTGTTTTTAAAAGTGGTTTACCTTCGGCTTTCTGACGCTTGTTGTCTCCGTAAAACCTTTTATCAAATACAACAGCTAAAATTTTCAATTGCTCCTTGTATAGCCCAATTAAGTCTATAAATTTTTCCCCAAACTCGTTTAGCCTCTCAGGTGAAATCTTAAAGGGGATTAAATAACGTCTTTTTCTTTTGTGAGGGTTACGCAACCAGTCAGACTTGATTTCAACCCTATGTGTCCCAAAGTACTCCTTTTTTAATTGATTAATTTCAGAATTTATTATTTTTAGATCTTCTTGCTTAATCCGCACACCGCACAAAACGAAATAATTATCGCGCCAAAATTCTTCGTATTTTTCAAAAGGTGGAGGGTGAGCAATAAAATCTTTGGAATAAGGATTTTTATATTCTTTTTTTCCGCTGTCGTCTATAAAAACTTTATAAAGCATAAGGTTATTCCCACCAAATTAACGGCTTAATGAGTTTGTAATCCAAATCTTTGGTATTTATTCTTGTCCCGTCTTCAAATTCCACCTCACCGTCGCTGATTTTTTTAATCCACTTGCCGGTTAAGTTAGACAGAGTCTCGGCAATATCAATGTTGGGGTAAAGTTCATCCAAATTTACTTTCACCTTGCCATTCTCATAATCAATCTCCAAAGCTTTCAGAATTTTTTCATCTTTCAAGAAAACATATTCCTGATACGGGCTTCTGCCCGGGGCGGTAAACAAATCTCCATCTTCATATTTACAATTTGCTAATGCTTCCTCATATTGCTCAAGCTCGTAGTATTTGAAGAATCCGCCGCCTTGATATTCTTTGACTTCTTTCGAAATGCCTGATTTGTCATAGGCCAAAACTCTTTTCATTCTTGGTAAAACCACTGTCCAAAAATGCTCTCCCATCTCAACACCAATCCATTTTCTGCCAAGTTTGTGAGCTACTGCTGTAGTTGTGCCTGAGCCGAGGAAGAAGTCAAGGATTAAATTGCCTCCATTAGAAGCAGATTCTATAACACGCTTAAGAAGAATTTCAGAATTCTCAGTCGAAAAACCATGAGTTGAGGAATATCCCGCAATCTCAGTCCAATTAGTGTCGATTAAATCAAAACCCTTGGGTAAAAAATAGGGAATCTTATGCCTTTTTATACCTCTAACATCTATATATTCTTTCTCGATTATCTTTATTCTGCCCTCTGCTAATAACTGATTTACATAATCTTGAGATGGGAAGTGTCTACCTTTTGGAGCGAAAAATTCTTCACCATTTATGATTACAGAAACTCTATTTTTGTTTTCTTTGGGCATGTGCATTGGTATCTGATTTAATTGCTTCCTAGGAATTCTAATTTGTTTTAATCTAAATAGTTCTGAAGTGCTAAATAAAAATAGCGTTTCTGTGTAAGGATTAAACCTAAGGTTGTATTGTTCTGGTTGGGGAACGCCTGCTCTTTTCAAAATTATCTCATTTCTAAAATTCTCTTTTCCAAACAGATTGTCCATAAGACACCGTACAATCCAATTACCATTATAATCACATCTCACAAAAATGCTTCCCTTTTCATTTAACCACTCTCGCGCAATACGTAGTCGGTTTTCAAGCAGTGTTGCCCAGTTGGCATCTTTGTAGTTTGTGCGATATATAAACTGGTCCGATGAGTCCAAATTAAACGGTGGATCAATGTAGATGGTCTGTACTTTCTCTTTGAATTTCGGAAGGATTGTGTTTAGCGCCTGATAGTTTTCGCTCTTGATAAGCCATCCATCAAGTGACTGATCAAGGTTTTCAAACTGTCCCAAAATTTCAAGTTCCAAGTCTTTGAAATATTTTGTGTGAATTGGCAAGTGCTCATACTTCTTGGCCAAACGTTCACCTTCAAGGCTATTTTCAAAAACATCTTGAACTTGAAAACCTTCCTCTACTATCCCTAACTCTTTCCACTCCTTTATCTGCTCAGCAATATTTTTGTGCTCAAGAATTCTTTTTATAAGCAGTATGTCCTTTAACCTGTCCAGAGTAACCACATAGCTTGAATTTTTGACAAACT
The DNA here is from genome assembly GCA_026416845.1 of Patescibacteria group bacterium. Lineage (GTDB taxonomy): Bacteria > Patescibacteriota > Microgenomatia > UBA8517 > UBA8517 > JANWVB01. Next base: position 28,107 of record JAOAEL010000004.1, on the reverse strand, counting down.
TGGGCTTGTTCCAGATCTTCACCAGCTCATCTTCAAATTGAGCAATAAAATCAATTATCTTAAACGCAACATCTTTCAAAATCTGTAACTGGTTCACTCTGTCAGCTGTCCACTCCTTCGCCCCTTCCCAGAAATATTGGTAACTCCAGAGTTTAAATTGCTCCTGCAAAAAGCTTTTTGCGTTTTTGTTGATAAAAAAATCAACCTCACTCTGTCTTTCAAAAAATCTAAAGGCGCGCTCCAATTGCTCTTCGTTCATCTGAATGCCTTCTTTTTTGAGAGTTTTTAGTATTTCTTCAGTCTTTGTTTTCGTGCCCTTTTCAGAATAAGAAACAGCAATTTCAATTGTCTTATCCTCTCTGACTTTTTTTAATCCAAAAATAAGCGTTCTTTTTTCGTTTGCCTTCTTGTGTTCAAGATTTGACACATCAAAGTAAAACTTAAATCCATCAATCTCAACTTCCAAGTTCCTGAAAACTCTGTCAGTTTTGACATAATAAAGCATCTGTGTCTTCCAGAAGAGGATTACATCTTTATCTTCTGTGTAAACCTTTTCGTAAACATTGTTGTGAAACGGTGTTTGGTTGAAATAGATAGAACCGCTTTCGCTAAAGTAGCGACTGAAGAATGAGTAAAGCTTGTCAAAAAGCTCGTCTCTAAAAGAAGGGTAGACTTCCAACGCTTTTTCAATGTCAGATTTCAACAGCTGTTCAATTTTGCGGTAGTAGTTTGACTTTATCTTCATCAGGTTGACAAAGCCACCTTTACCCTCTATCTTTGCCCCAATAAAAACATCCTGCAGTGCTTGGTAAAATTTGTCTTCTTTGCTTTTTACCTTGTTTGTCATGAAAAGAAAAAATCGCGTGTTTTCTAAAACAACTTTACCTATCCAGAAACATTAACATGTATTTTAAACCGTTTGGTTGCCTAATCAAAGCACGTAATATTTAGATTTTGCAAGTAAAAATAAAGTGGCAGTTAAGAAAATAAAACCTATATTTTATTTGGTACTAATAAAAATCCAGAACAAAAACAACCCCTAATATACAAAACCTAAATGATGAATCTAGAAAGAAGTTAAAAACTAACAACAGAAACAAACTAATAATGCATCAAGCCCGCGTGCCTATAAAACCAAGTAACCCATTGTTTGCCAGCAGGGGATATGTCATGGTTGGCAGGTCTCCCGCCATCTATTGGATGGTCTGTTTGCGCATAGCCTCCTTCCCCTTCAATAAATATACCATTAAGCCTAATACCACTTAGCTGTACAGGAATACAATCAAGACTTGCTTTTGTGCATCCCGCCACAGGCAATCCCCACCTATCAGTATAGTAGTTTATATCCAAAATACCATTACCATCAGGGTCTAAATTCAAGTCTATGCCTCCGACGCTAGAGCTCCACCGAGAACGAAATAGCTGAATATACCCCAAGATAGCAGAAAACTTCGAAGCGCTAAAATCACACGCAGGAGCGTTTGGATCACAAAATAGTAACCACTGACCAGGGTTACGAGGATTTATGTTGCTTACAGGATCATAAGATAAAACCTGAAATCTCAATTCTGTTGGGCCACCTGATTTAGCCCACCAATGCGCAAGTTCAAGTCGAGGATCAAGAAGTGGAGAAAGTGGATTAATAGCATCCTCTCTTCTTCTAACTCCCGACAAGTTCAACTGAGGATGACACCTAATCTCATCCCATGGCTTTTCCTCTTCTGTTTCTAGCCTAAAGAATAAATTATCAGCAGGAACAGGTATATGAATATCAGTTGGAGAATTACCGCAATTGGCAATAGCACCACCATTATTATTTACGGGAGTAGTAAATAGTCTGCCATGATCTGCCCAACCACCTTTTCTTGCTATTCCACAAGTTTCAGGCCTTGATTTGTCAACACAAACTCTCATCTCTACTGAAAAAGAATGATACCTAACAGGAAAATCACCTGCGCCCATCATTGCATGAACTTGCAATCTGTAATCTGTAACACAATTTTTGCCACCTTGACAAGGCAGATTTCGCCTCACTATCCAAATATAACCTTCGTGCTTTAAATCATTTTCCATTTCTTTTCTGGCTACATGTACATCACTTGATTCATAAGCACTTGTAGCCCTAAATGTTTGCCAAGGGAAAGATATGGACCAGCCCGAATGTCCAAACCAAGCTCCAGGAGGACCAAAAATATCTGCAACATACCAAGGATCATCACCATGGTGATGATCATAATGGCAATTTGCTTCAGGATTTACCAAAGAATGCCACTTGGTTCTGTCATGTTCCGCATTCGTGCAAAGGCGCGCATACCTGCCAGCAGTCGCTTCTGCTTTGAGCTGATTTAGTCTATCTAGATTGATTCCCACTTCTTGACCATAATTGCCGGTGCCACGTCCAAAACCATTTCCATTATGACTACCGTTTTCAGGTACCATTGTGGGTGTTGAGGTGGGACGCGGCGTTTGCGTAGGAGAAACTTGCGATCGCGTAGGTGTTCCTGTAGTCACACCTTCATGCCCAGCGTGAGAACTAGTAGGCACGGGTGTGCTTGTAGAGGTCAAAGTAGGAGAAAGTGCAATACCTTCCGGACAAGTTATTTGCAAGGTTTTACGCGCAGAATCAAGCCACCTAAGACGCATTGGCCCTTGTCCACATATAACATTATTTTTACCACTCTTTAGAAAATATGTAGGAATTGAAACTTGCGCAAACGTTGAAGAAGCAAACAAAAAAACCAAGCAAAATATACAAAGAAAAAATAACAACTTAAAAGATCTCATAAAATTACCACTTTCTGTGTTTTTTCATTTCTTCAACCGGAGGACCCCACGGTCCAATTTCAACTTGATCTCCAACCACTTCGCTTGAATCAAAGGCTTGCACAACCTCTACTATTGCCTGATTGTTATCTATAATCAAACTTTCGTGGTGTCTGTGCTGAATAAGCCAATAAACTAAAACAAAGCAAACTACTAACAAAATCAAATTAGCAACTACAGACACGGACAAAAAAAGCCTAGATTTTTGCAACATTACTTTGAAATTTTTACACTTGTAATAATAGCTTGTTTTCTTATTCTAAAAGCAATTTGCATTGCCGTCAACACACATGCAATCTCAAAATTGTACTTCATAATAAGTTTGTTTTCAATTTTCAATAATAGTAGATTAGGAGTATATACCCTAAATGCACAACCAACCTTTTATTGAAAAACCAAAGCGTATATTATGTTTAAAATTTAGATCTAAAAAAGCATGCAAAAAACGATTCTTCAGATACTAAAATCAAAAAAAATCACCTTGCCGGTTTTGATACTACTAATTTTGGCAATCATAATTGAAACTTTGTTTACGCAACTCCAAGAAACCAATAAAGAAAGCCAAAATCTTCAAAATTCAAATTCGGAGATAGAAAAACAAAACAAAACGCAAGCAAATGAAAACGCAAACAATCAAACAAACACACCAATAACTAATACCCACCAAAATTCAAAAGAAAACAAAGAAAAAGCAAAAGTAAAAAAAGTTATAGACGGAGATACAATTGAGCTGGAAAATAGACAAATAGTGCGATACATAGGCATTAACACCCCGGAAACAAAAGATGCAAGGAAAGGTGTTGAGTGTTTTGGTCAAGAAGCGTTTAAGAAAAACAAAGAATTGGTAGAAGGCAAAGAAATATTTTTAGAAAAAGATGTTTCCGAAAAAGACAAATACGGCAGATTACTAAGATATGTTTATGTGAATGATTTGTTTGTGAATGAATATTTAGTACTTGAAGGTTATGCATACGCAATCACATATCCTCCTGATGTTAAATATCAGACACTACTAAAAAATGCTCAAGAAAAAGCCAAAGCAGGCTCAGTAGGGCTTTGGGCAAAATGTAGACAATAAAGCAAGTAAAAAAATGATTTTAAATCTAAACAAATTAAAGATTAAAGAAAATTTTGCAAGTAAAAAATAACAAATGTTATTCCTTTAGATTTAAGTCGGGGTAGCAGGAATTGAACCTGCGCCGGACGCACCCCATGCGCCCATTCTACCGTTAAACTATACCCCGTTTTTCAAAAAAGGCCTTCGACTTAATTCAAGTTGTATTCTAGCACATAAGGTATTTCTAAAAATTTTCTAAATTATTGATATGATAAAATCTTTCTGTATGAAAACTTCCTGGAACTTAACACTGCTATTCAAAGATAAGAAAGAAATATCAAAAACAAGAACCATTGTCGAAGAAAAAACAAAAGAATTCGTCCAAAAGTGGCAAGACAACAAAGACTACCTGAAAAAACCTGAAATCTTAAAACAAGCGCTTGACGAATATGCCAACTGGCTTACCAACTACGGCGCAAACACAAAAGAAATGTTTTACTATCATCTATGGCAGTCTCTTGATCAAGAAAACCCACAAATAAAAGCGGAAGTAAACAAAGCGACTGAATTTGCCATAAAGATTGAAAATCAGATGCAGTTTTTTACACACAGAATCTCAAAAGTTGATAAAAAATCTCAAAGCAAATTCTTAAAAAGCAAATTTCTTACGCCATACAAACACTTCTTGGAAAAATTATTTGAAAGCGCAAATTATTTATTAACTGAACCTGAAGAAAAAATCCTAAACACCCTTTCTCCGCTTGCTTACAATAACTGGACGAGAATGCTATCTTCCTTTTTGGCAAAAGAGGAAAAGAATCTAAAAGATGAATCTGAAAAACTAAAACCAAGAAGCTTTGCTGAAATACTAAACCTAATGAACAGCTCGAAAAAATCAGTGCGAAATAGCGCGGCAAAAGCATTTAATGAAATTTTAGCCAAACATGCCGAAGTTGCCGAAAATGAACTAAACTCAGTTTTGCAATATAAAAAAATCACCGACGAATTAAGAGGATTCAAAAAACCAGACGAAGCACGACATTTGGCAGACGATATAGATTCAGATGTGGTTAAAACTCTGGTTGAAACAGTCTCGAAAAATTTTGACATATCTCAAAAGTATTACTTACTAAAAGCCAAACTAATGGGCGTTGACAAACTTGCGTATCATGAAAGAAATGTCCCAATTCTGCTTGGCAAAGTAAACAAAAAGTATGATTATGAGAAGGCGTCAAGATTGGTAAAAAAAGTCTTAGAAAATCTTGACAAAGAATTCTTGGAAATTTTTGTTAACTTTGAAGAAAATGGTCAGATAGACGTATTCCCAAAAAAGGGCAAGGCAAACGGAGCTTTTGCAACAACACAAACACTCTCAACTCCAACATACATACTTCTTAACCATACGGGAGAGTTTGATAATGTAACAACATTGGCACATGAGCTGGGTCATGGGATCAACAATGAACTTATACGAAAAAGGCAGAACGAGATTAACTTTGGAACACCTACATCCACCGCAGAAGTGGCAAGCACATTCTTTGAAGATTTCGTTTTCCAAGAATTAATACAAGATGCCGATCAAAAAACCAGACTATCGCTAATGATGGCAAAACTTAATGATTATGTCTCAACAATTTTCAGACAAATCGCATTTTATAATTTCGAACTTGAACTGCATGATATTTTCCGCCAAAAAGGATATTTGTCCAAAGAAGAAATTGGTCAAATGTTTCAAAAACACATGGTAAGTTACATGGGAAAAGCTGTGTCGCAAGATCCCGGATCTGAGAATTGGTGGATTTATGTGCATCATTTCAGATATTTTTTCTATGTGTATTCATACGCCAGTGGCCTTTTGATAAGCAAGTCTTTGCAAGCCTCAGTAAAACAAAATAAAAAATTTATAGAAAAAGTAAAAGAATTCTTAAGCGCGGGCAAAAGCGATTCACCAAAGAATATATTTGCAAAACTTCAAATAGACATAACTAAAAAAGAATTCTGGGAAAAAGGAATAAAAGAAATCGCAGAACTGTTAACTGAAACGGAAAAATTAGCCACAGATTTAAGTTTGATTTAAAAACCTGTTTTTGGAATATCTAATTTAGAACCTTTTGGAAACTAACAAGCTTTAAGCGACTCTTCGTTTTAACTCCGTATAAAATTTTGCCAAATAATCTTCAGCTTTAGCCCAATGATAATCTCCCATACCTTTTACTGCCAAATTCATTTCTATCGCCGCCAGAACTCTCAAACGGGCAAGTTTCGCAGCTTGAAGAAGCGAAATCCTGTACACTTCCGCATAAAGCTGACTTGCCGTATTTTCTATGCTATGAACTTCCGAAGCGGATTCTTTTCCATTCGTTTCCTGCCAGAACTTAACTTCCAAAGAAGCCGCAAGAGATGGTTCAAATGCCAGCTTCAATTCACTTTTTAATAATTTGTAAAACGCAACAAGTCTAGACTTGGCTTTTTGCCATTTGCTTTTTTTGCCTTCCAAAACAGCTTCTGTCATCAAAACCGCGGCTTGCTTTGCCAAAGAACCAGAAATACCAAATTGTTCTTTAACATGTTCAATTGCATACTGCGTAAAGCCTTTGCCTTCAGGAATGTTGGCAAGTCTCCACCACGCAAGCTCCAGCTTGGCAGTAACTTCGGGTTTAAAAGTAAAATGCACAACCTTATCTTTCGCGCCAAAACGTCTTCTGCGTCTGCTAAAGTCAAGAATAGCGGCTTTCAGTTTCTCAACAGTCATATCAGGCAAATGATCTTCCTCAAAATAAAACTCCGTATAAGTCATTTGCCAAGGCAGAAAACCACTCGTTCTTTGCTCCCCAGAAGTTCGAATAAACAAATCAGGATACGGATATGGCTGATCAGCTGTGTCCAAATACGAAGCAAACTTTTCTTCTGTTACTTCTTGAGGTGAAATACCATCTTTAATCATTTTTTGAACCGCTCTAATTATCTCGTCTCTCCCCCCATAATCAATTGCAAGATTAAGAATGTAATTAGTGTGATTTTTAGTTTCCTTTTCTATCTTAGTAATTGTGTTTCTAAGCTCAAAGGGAAGTTTTTCTTTTCTGCCCAAATGCACAAGCCTCACGCCTTCTTTCTTAAAAGTTTCTTTTTCTTTATTTAAATAAAACAAAACAATAGACAAAATTTTGGCAACTTCTTTTGGAGGTCTTTTCCAATTCTCAGTTGAAAATCCCCACAAAGTAAGCGTGTGAACTCCAAAATCACGAGAGGCTTTTATAATCTCGAAAATAGCTTTTGCGCCAGCTTCATGACCTTTAGTTGGAGTCAATCCTCTAGAACGGGCCCAACGGCCATTCCCATCCATTACTATAGCTATATGATTTGGTACAATAGTGCCTTTTGGAAGATAAATATTTTGACTCCTAAGCATAAAAAAATTATATCATAGTAGTTAATACAAATAATGTATAATCATAGCTTGCCACGTCAAACAAACAAAAATGAGCACAATAGGACAAATTGTAACTATCACAAAAAGCAAGAAAGCAACTGATGCAAAAAATAATTTAGAGAACTTTGTGAACAAAATAAATAAGCATCTGCAAGAATATTTTGACAAAGAATTAAACAATACTTCTCAACAAAAAGCCAGCAAACAACAAATAAACATTAGAAAACACATTTTCAAACACATAAAAGAACATAATTTGCGTCCTGCCAAAAGACTTAGAAGTTCCTTTATTTACTACGCTTACAAAATGCTCCATGGCAAAAACGATAAGGCAATCATAAACGCCGCCATGTCCATAGAACTAATACAAACCGCTCTTTTAATACACGATGACTTCATGGATCAAGACGAGATAAGGAGAGGGCGAGCAACAACCCATAAATTCTACGAAGAATATCATAAGGGAAACAATTACAAAGGAGACCCTGCTCACTACGGAAATAGCATGGCAATAAATGCAGGCGATATCGCACTTTGTCTGGGATATGAAATACTTGGCAAAAGCCAATTTTCTTCAGAAAAAAAATTAAAAGCTCTCAACAAGCTTTTCAGAGGAATAGCAAACACAGCCTTTGGACAAGCTTACGACATTACTTTGGAAAATAAAGCACAAGCGTCAGAAAAAGAAATTTTAGACATGTACAAAGCCAAAACTGCGGTTTATACATATGAAAACCCTTTGCATATCGGAGCAATCTTGGCAGGAGCAAAAGAACAAGATCTGAAAATATTATCCGACTATGCAATCCCCGGCGGAATTGCCTTTCAATTGCAAGATGATATTTTGGGACTTTTTGGAAATCCTGAGAAAACAGGCAAACCTGCCCATTCAGACCTTAGACAGGGGAAAATGACACTTTTGATCACAAAGGCTTTGGAATTATCCAACACACACCAAAAACAAAAACTTTCACTTTTGTGGGGAAAAAGAAACTTAAGTGATACTGAAGCACAAGAAGCAAGGAACATTGTAATTAACACAGGATCTTTGGAATACTGCAAAAGATTATCCATTAAATGGGCCAAAAAAGCTCAAGAAGCAATTTCATCAATGCGCAATAAAAGGTGGGAAGAAGAAGGCATCAATTATCTAGATGGCATAGCACAGTATATGATAGAGAGGGAAATGTGATAAAAAATGGATAAGTTCCAAATTAAAAACAAATACGACCTAATTAAAAAAATATTCTTAAAATTCAGATTTTTAATCATTTCCATATTCCTTATCCAAACAGCAATTTCAGTAATTGGCGCGGCTATTCCTTACCTTGTTAAACTTCAATTAGATTACCTACAAAACACAACTGACTTTTTTGAATCATCAAATAAAAGCCCGACAATACTTTTTGTTCTTCTTATAATCCCATTTTTTCTTGAAACAATAAGACGTTTTGTGTTTGAAAAAACAAACGAGAAACTATGGCATAAAGCATCTTATAAATTTGCCAACTACATAAGCGAAAACATATGGAATAAGTTAAACGAGTTGGATTGGGGATTTTTCGCCAACAAAAAAAACGACAGGATTGTAACAAACGTAACACTGTCGGCAACAAATTTTGGACGCGACTGCGTTTATTTTTTCACCGATCGCGTATACGACATCGCAAGTATCGCAACAATTATCCCAATTATTGGTTTAATTGATTACAAAATACTTATATTTTGTCTGATTTTTGGGTCTGCACAAGCTCTAATAGCAAATGTTGCCAATAAACACGAAGTTCTTTTTGCGATCAAACAAGAAATAACTAGAGACGAAAAATGGAAAATAGAGTCTTTGCTTAGATATGACTTTCCTCAGTTAAAAATTCTTGGAGTAACAAAAAAATATTTAGATCAATATAAAGAAAAAAACAAGCAAGCTTATGAGTTAGATCAAAACCAGGCAATTTCCAGATTCATGTTTCAATCCTATATTTTATTGACCAAAAATGCTTTAACAGTAATTGTAAGCATAATAATTGGAATTCAAGTCTTGCAAGGAACAATCAGCATCGGCACATACACTCTAATAACAGCTTATGCTATGCAAATCGCAAGTATCTTTTTAAATATAATGCAAAGTTTGCGCGATTGGCACGATATAGACATGCAATTTGACAGAATTAATTTTGTGCTCATGCTTAATTCTCGGATTATAGTTAACAAAAACCCAAAAAGAACCCTGCTTCAAGTAAATAAAATAGAATTAAAAAAAGTTAGTTTCACTTATCCCGATTTAGGGGAAGAAGAACGATTATACATTGCAAAAATGATTCAAAAGACAAAAGATGTTTTAAATAAATTCTCAATTGGCAACTATAAATGGGAAATAAAAGACTGGGAAGAAGCTTTAAAAAAGAGAGAAGAAAAAAGACAAGTATTATCAAGCGTGTCTTTAAAAATTGAAAAAGGGAAAATAGTGGCTTTGCTTGGAAGAAATGGATCAGGGAAAACCACAATAACCCATCTTTTATTGCACGGACTAGAAGCAGATTCAGGAGAAATTTGTATTGATGACATAAATATACGAGATATTTCAATTGAAACACTTCTAAGTCTTTTCTCAATCATTCAACAAGAACCATTTTTCTTGTGGCGGCACTCAATTCGCGAAAATCTTACAGTTGGATCAAATGAAAAAAACATATCTGATAAAAAGCAATGGCAAGCGCTTGAAACAGTGGGAATTGCGGACACAATTCGCAAACTCCCCGATAAACTCGATACGATTATTGGAGAAAACTATTCTCTTTCCGGCGGAGAGCAACAACTAATAGTTTTAGCACGAATTTTTTTACAACAAAGACCATTTATAATATTTGACGAGGGAACAAATCAGCTGGATGTTGAACATGAAGCAAAAATATTTAATCAATTAAGAAAACTTAAAGAAAAATCAGGCATCTTGTTCATAACTCATAGAATCACAAATGCCAGAAAGGCTGACTATATCTATATGCTTGACGATGGACGAATTGTAGAAGAAGGAAAGCACGAAGAATTGTTAAAAATAAAAAACGGTTTGTATCGTAAATTCTGGGACTTGCAAGTTATAGAGTGATCAAAAGTTAATGCAACAGCAACATAAATTTTTAGAAAAAACGACAAAAAACAATGAATAACACAAAAAATATAAAACAAAGAAAGAAAGATCATTTGAAAATCGCTCTAAATGAAAGTTCGCAAATAGGTTCGGCTGGATTTGATAAATACCAATTTATTCATAATGCTCTCCCTGAAATTAATTTTGATGAAATTGACCTTTCTACGACATTCTTGGGCAAAAAAGTGAATTATCTTTTTTTTGTTTCATGCATGACAGGAGGCATGGCTGAAGGTAAACGGATAAACCGCAACTTAGCTCACGCCGCTCAAAAATATGGTATTGCAATGGGAGTAGGCAGTCAAAGAATAGCAATTGAAAACCCCAAACTAAAAGATCTGTTCATGGTAAGAGATGACGCACCTGATATACCACTTATAGCAAATGTGGGACTTGTACAACTAAACTACGGTTTTTCTGAAAAAGAATTCCAAGAAATCATAAATATGATTAACGCGGACGCGCTTGCAGTTCATATAAACCTAATCCAAGAAGTAATTCAACCTGAAGGCGATAGAAATTTCAAAGACCTACTACCAAAACTCAAAAAATTAATACCAAAGCTATCAACACCTGTAATAGCCAAAGAAGTGGGTTTTGGCCTCTCGAAAAATGTAATAAAAAGACTTTATAAGGTAGGGGTTAGAATCTTTGACACCGCAAGATGGGGAGGAACAAACTGGGCAGTGATAGAAGGAATGCGCAGGGAAGGTTTTGAAAATCTGGGAAAACTCTTTGGTGAATGGGGAATACCAACGACAGATTCAATCACAATAGCCAATAAATTGCGCAAAGAATTTACAGATAAAATCACAATTTTAGGCAGTGGGGGCATTAGAAACGGCATTCAAATCGCAAAAGCAATAGCATTAGGAAGCGATCTGGTAGGAATCGCGCAACCTTTTGCAAAAGCGGCATTGGTATCACAAGAAGAGGTAGAAAAATTAATTGAAAGACTTGCGTATGAATTGAAAGTTGCAATGTTTGGAGTTGGCGCAAAAAATGTCCAAGAATTGAGAAAAATCAAATTGATAAAACAATGATAAGCAAAAAAATAATATCCAAAAAACAAAAATTCCAAAGCAAGCTTTTTACGCTATGGGAAGTTGATGTAAAAATTAACAAAAAAAAGCAAACTTGGGAAACTGTTTCTTTAAACGGAGTAACAAAAAGTGTAATGATAATTCCTATCACAAGTGACAATAAAATAATTTTAATTAAAAAATTCTGTACTGCATCTAACACTTATGAATATGTCCTACCAGGAGGGAAAGTAGAAAGAGAAGAATTGTTAAAACAAACTGCAAAAAGAGAATTGATAGAGGAAATTGGTTTTGAACCCAAAGAATTAATACCTTTAGGACCATTCAAAATACTACCCGCTTATTTAGTAGGGACAACATATGGATTTATAGGGAAAAATCTAAAAATAAATCAAAAATATTTTGAGGAAGAAATTGAAATTTTAAAAAAGTCAGCATTTACACTACAGGAAATATTAGAAATGATCAAAAACAAAAAAATAAGAGATGTCCGAACAGTTGCAATTCTCTTATATTTTTTCACTTTCTTTCACTGCCAAAATGATTGCCTGGCGCCTCAACATCACTAATCCAAGGTCTTTTCTGCCCATCCGATAAATCAGATAATCTTTGTCTAGGATTATATGAATCTAAAATCTCTGCAGAACTGCTAGTCATGTATTTCCTCCATTCTTGAGAACCTTGCAATATCATTTCTCTTAAATTAGTACCTCGGATACTTTCCCCTTCATTATCAATAATACGACAAAGTATCAAATGTAGTCCCTGCCCAATCAAATTATTACACGCTTCCAAAGTGTTACTAGAACCAGAAAAAACAGCTTCGATGTTTTCTTTTTTTACAAAATCAGCAATTGTTTTTTCCAGAGAATCACCAGGAATGATTGGCACAGTAACAACTTGCATATCCATTTCTAAATCTGCCAGAGCAGCCTCTGCTATTCTCTTAGATTCATCTCCAGTTAAAAAAAGGTTTCGATTAGGCTTTCCTCTCCAATCAGCAACACCTATTTTGATTTTGATGTTAGGGAAAAGGCTTAAAAGATTATTGGCAACTCGAAGATGTCCTATATGAAATGGCTGGAAACGACCAAGATACAAACCTTTCATTTAAAAAATTACCTCTTCGGACTTTGTTTCTTTCTTCTTGCTTTACCACCAGTGCCAACTTTTCTACGTTCTTTCACTCTTGCGTCGCGAGTCAAAAGGCCTGCGTCACGCAGAGCCTTTTTAAATTCTTCTTTTGATTTAAGCAAAGCCCTTGCAATACCATGAGCCACAGCCCCAATTTGTCCTTTTTTGCCCCCACCGGAAACTTTTACAGTAACATAATATTTATCCCAAACATCAACAATCTTAAATGGCAATGAAAATAAATATTCGTTTACAGAACCAGGAAAATATTTGGCAAACGGCATGCCATTTACAGTATTTTCGCCTTTGCCGTGAAACAATCTTACACGCGCTACAGATTCTTTGCGCCTACCAACTGCAAAAATGTAGTTTTTGTTTGTTTTTGTTTCTTTTTTTGACATAACTCATCAAAAAAAATTCTAACTTTCAAATAGAATTGGCACTCGCCCCTTGACTTCTAAATTGAGATTCATACTTGTGCTTATCGTTTGCAAAAACCTTTAGCCTTGCAATTCGCTTTTTCTTTAACTTGTTTTCTGGCAACATTCCCAAAACTGCATGCCGAATAATCTTTTCCGGAGATTCCTTTTTCCACTTAGAAAATGCAATCTCGCGATACCCCCCTGGATAGCCTGAGTGCTTATGATACACCTTTTGGTTCTCTTTGTCGCCTGTTACCTTTACCAAACTAGCATTTATAACTACAACATAATCGCCATTATCTATGTGTGGAGCATAATTAACCTTATGTTTGCCCATTAATTTTTTGGCAATATCAGTTGCCAACCTGCCAAGCACAGCATCTTTCGCGTCAACTAAATGCCACTTTCTGTTTATCTCTTTTTGCTTAGGTTGATATGTTTTCATATCTAAAATTTATTTTTTACCTTCTTGCTTTTTTGTTCCTTTAGTCAATCTCTGATTTTTTTGAGTACCATCCTGACCAGTGTTGTTTTTTGAAACTTTTCGTTTGCCTTGATTTGCAATAGTCAATGCCAAATTGCCAATCTCTTTGGTCCAAACAATCTTAGCCATCTCGGCATTATCCCCACGTCTTGTCGGTAAAGAAATCAATTTAGTATATCCACCTTTTATACTAGAGAAAGCAGGAGCAACTTCTTTGATCAGTTTAGTTAACACCTTGCGATCATTGGCAAGCTTTGCGCTTACACGTCTTATATGCGCCAAAGAACCTTTTTTGATTGCCGTTACCAACTTCTCCACGCTTGCGCTAATGGCTTTTGCTTTTGCTTTGGTTGTAATGATAGAACCATTCAACACAAAAGAACGTGTCAAAGCTCTAAACAAAGCCTTGCGTGAACCATAATCTCGAGAAAGCTTTCTGCCAAAAACTTTCTTTTTCATATTCAAATAAACTATTTAATTATTATATTTTTTACTTACTTGCTAGTACGTAAGCTAAGTATAATAAGCCAATAAAAATAATCTTGTTGTAAAACAACAAGAAAACAAAACGGGCAGGCAAAAACTATAAAACCTAACCTTGCGACGAATTAAACTATTTGTCTAAAATCCCAAGGTTTCTTTCAGCAAGAGCCGCTTCAATAATCTTAACTGATTTTTCACCAAGATTTCTTACCTTTGCCAAATCAGATCTCTTTGCTTTTATCAAATCTTCAACCGTCTCATAACCATTTTTTATAAGAGCATTAGCAACTCTTGTAGGAAGACCAATTTCTTCAACAGATAATTTTGCTGTTGGCCCAAAATTTTCTTTTTCTGGTTGAATTGCATGATCTTTTGTTTGCAATTCTGGACTTACTATTTGTCTAAAAAAAGACATTAACTGATTAGCAGCACTAATCAGAGCTTCACGTGGAGAAATAGTCCCATTGGTCCAAATCTCCATAACAAGTCTATCATAATTGGTAATTCTTCCTACGCGAGTCTCTTCAACCCTATAATTAACTCTCACCACAGGAGAAAAACTAGCATCAAGAGGAATCAAACCGATTTCTCCAGTTGCACGATCTGAAGCATCCGAATATCCATAACCTGTAGAAATTTCAATTTTTGCCTCTAATTTCGCACCTTCATTTAATCTTGCAATCACAAAATCTGGATTTACAATTTTCACACTTGAATCAACTTTAATATCAGATGCCTTAACTTCCATATATTTATCAGCCACAATTTCAATAGTACCAGTAGCTAGCTTTTCACCAGTATAAGCAACTCTAACCTTTTTAAGATTTAAAACAAAATCTACTATATCTTCACTCATACCTTTCAAAGTAGAAAACTGATGTTTTACCCCTGCTATTCTTACACTAACAATTGCAGCTCCTTGCAAACTAGTTAAAAGAACACGGCGCAAAGAGTTCCCCAAAGTATGACCAAACCCATTAGGAAGAGGACTAATAATCAACCGTGCATAATCAATTTTTGAATCCTCTTCCTTAATATCAAAAAAAGGTTGTTCCATAAACTTTCACCTCCTTATAATAACAATTGTTATTAAATAACAAATTAACAAAAAATCAACTGGCCAAATTATTAAATAAATATTCAAAAAAAAACAAAAAAACTTCGACAAAAACTTACCTTGAATAAAACTCGACAATATCTTGTTCTCTTATAAATTCTGGAATGTCTTCACGTTTAGGATTTGAAACTATTTTCCCAAATACACCCTCTCTAACAACCCATGACGGACACTTAATTTTTACAAAATCACTAGAATTCAAAATTTGCTTTACAACAGGTATTTCAAGGCCTTTTTTGGTTAAAGTAATAGTCTCGCCTTCTGAAACTCTATAAGAAGGAATATTCACTTTTTTACCATTTACCAAAACATGTCTATGAGATACAAGCTGCCTTGCAGCTGGCCTAGAGGGGACAAAACCAAGCCTATAAACTACATTATCTAAACGTCTTTCTAAAAATGATAAAAGAGCTTCTCCAGTATTGCCTTTCTGTTTTAAAGCCTCAGCTACATACCTTCTAAATTGTTTTTCCAATACCCCATAAATCCTTTTAACTTTTTGTTTTTCTCTTAATTGTTTACCGTATTGTGAACTAATCTGAAAACCTTTACGTCCATGCATGCCGGGAGGAACATTTAGCCGATTTAGCTTCGAGCCAACACTGAACAAATCAAAACCTTCTCTTCTTGAAAGCTTATCTTTAGGTCCTATATACCTTGCCATAATAAATTTTATCCTCTTTTCTTTTTCTTTGGTCTTGGTCCATTATGCGGCACAGGTGTGACATCGGCAATCATAGAAATCGAAATGCCTGCCGCCCTTATAGATCTTAAGGCAGCATCACGACCAGCGCCCGGCCCTTTCAAATAAACACTTACTTCTGATAGCCCATTTTCTTCCTTAGCCTTCTTAAGAACTTTGTCTACAGCCGTAGTCGCAGCAAAAGGAGTAGATTTTCTAGTTCCTTTAAAACCAGCATTTCCACAGGAACTCCAAGCTAAAACATTGCCATCCATATCAGTTATACTAACTATAGTGTTATTAAAAGACGATGTAACATAAACTTTACCTTTTTTTAATTGTCGATTAATATTTTTTTTAATTTTACTCATAGACACACAATTATCTTATTTTTTTGCATCTTTATTTGCTGCCATTTTTGCCAACATTTCTTTCTTAAACGCACCAACCGTTTTTCTCTTGCCTCTTTTAGTTCTAGCGTTTCTTCTTGTTCTTTGTCCTCTTACAGGTAATAATTTGCTATGTCTTGAACCTCTATAAGAACCTATAACCTGCAATCTGTTTATATCAGCTTTTACTTTTCTAACTAGTTCTCCTTCAATAGGATATTTCTCTAAGGCAGAAGAAATTTTTGCCAAATCATCTGCGTTTAAAGCACTTACTTTTAACAAAGGATTAATTTTTAATTCAGAAATAATCTTTTTTGACAAATACCAACCTATGCCCTTAATTCTGGTTAGAGCATAACCTATTTTCCAATTATCTTGCAATTCTACTCCTGCCAACCTAGCCATAAATTAATTAATATTAATAAAATTCATTTAAAATTTTAACCTTGTTTTTGCTTATGTCTAGAATTTTTGCAAATCACATACAAAACACCTTTTCGACGAACTAACTTGCAATCCTTGCATCTTGGTTTGACAGACGATTGAACTTTCATAAAATTTTCTAATGTTAGTTAAAAAAACTTAACTTCAAAACAAAAAATAATACCAAATTATACTTACTTTTTACATTTGAATACAATCCTGCCCCTTTGTTTATCATATGGTGTCATTTCAACCTTAACTATATCGCCTGGGAAAATTCTCTCATACCTTTTTCTTAAAATCCCTTTCAAGGTGGCAAGCACTAACCGGCCATCGGACAGCCTAACCTTGAACATAGTGTTTGGCAGAGCTTCCGTCACTTCCCCTTCGATAGTTACAGTCTCATTTGCCATCTGTATTACAAAAAACCAAAATTTGGTTTTTAACTAATCCCAAAAGCAAAAAGTTATCTACTTTCGTCTAGCAGTTGCAACAAAAGGACCACTTTTTTCAACAATCACAGTCTCTTCAAAAAGCCCTGATATTTTACCATCGCTAGTAGTAATTGTCCACCCATCTTTAGCAAGTTTTACTTGCGCAGAACCATATTCTTTATACATAACTTCAATTGCAAAAACCATCCCAGGAAGAATTTGTGGAGTTTTGTTTCTAATTTGTCCTCGTGTAAAGCAAGGTATTTGTGGATCTTCATGAAGCTTCCTACCTATACCATGCCCAACTAAATCTTCAATAGGTGTAAGATTGCTTTTAACTAAAGTTGATTCAATAGCAAAAGAAATATCAAAAACATAATTGCCAACTCTAGCATTTTTGATAGCTAAACTTAATGCATCCTGACCAACTTCAAGAAACTTCTTTCGAAAATCATCTTCGCCTAACAAGATCGAAAACGAAGTATCTGTGTGAAAACCCTTGTAAAACAAACCGACATCCACACTAACAATATCATTATTTTTAAAAACTAGATGCTTGTGTGGTATGCCATGCACGATACCATCATTTATGTTAATACATGTTGTCCAAGAATAATTTGGCACCATCATAAAAGACGGAGATGCATTTTGTTTCTTTATCAATTCAAAAGCAAGTTTGTCAATCTCAAACGCGGAAACACCGGGCGCAATTTTTTCGCGCAATGATTCTTTAACAAATTCCAATCGTTTGCCACCTTCTTTTATAATCTTTATCTCAGGATCAGTTTTAATTTGTATTTTCATAAATCAAATATGGAAGAAAGCGTACACCCTTCAAAGTTAAATTCCAAGTCTGTCTAATATAGTTTGGAAAACAATTTCTATCGGTTTTTCTCCATCTACTCTGATCAATATTCCCTCATTTGTCAAAAAATCAACTAAAGGAGCCGTCTGCTGATAGTAAAGCGCAAGCCGTTTTCTTATCACACGCGGCTTATCATCTTGCCTTTGCGTCAATCTGCCACCACATGCACAATATCCTTTTCGAGGCGGCAAATTTGTAATAAGATTATAAATTGCTCCACACTGACAACAAACTCTCCTGGCAGATAATCTCTTGACTGACTCTTTCTCAGAAATATCCAAATAAATTGCCGCATCAAATTTTGTCCCTTTTTTTATCAACCAATTTTTCATCAAATTATACTGTCTTATGCCTCGAGGATACCCATCAAATAATATATTTCTCCCATCTGGCGCAATCTCTTTCAAATATTCTGTGACAATTGCAAACACTTCCTCGTCAGGAAGAAGAGCTCCTATTTCGTTTATAATTTTGTCTAATCTTTGATCATTCTTGGCCAAATTTCTTAAATGCGCGCCTACATCAACATGCATTAAACCCAATTTCTCTGAGAGCATCCTAGCTTGTGTACCCTTGCCTGAACCCTGCGGCCCCAAAAGAATTATATTCATACCAAAAAAAATTATATCTTTGCCACTTAATACTTGAAACCACCGATTCTACTTTCTTAAATGCATGTCGTATCGTTTCATCACCAATTGAGATTCTATCTCGCGGGTGAGCTCAAGCACTACGGATACAACAATTAAAATTCCGGTCCCTCCTATGGCTAAATTGGCAACTCCAATTGTGTTTTGGAAAAATGAAGGTAAAATTGCTATCAAACCCAAAAAAATCGCTCCAACAAGTGTAATTCTATTTAGCACAAAACTAATATAATCTCTCGTCTGAACTCCTGGTCTAACACCAGGAATAAAACCACCAGTTCTCTTGAGGGAGTCTGCAACATCTTTGGGATCGTAAGCGATAGAAGTGTAAAAATATGTAAATCCAACAATTAGCAAGAAATAACAAGTGTTATATACAAATGATGTTGGATCAAATATTTGAGTTAGCTTAGTTGCCAAACTCGCAATTTGAGGATTAGATGCACTGCTAAGAAATTGTCCAATAATCGAAGGCAAAAGCACCAACGAGACGGCAAAGATAATCGGTATAACACCAGCTTGATTTAGCTTCAATGGAAGGTACGATGATTGCAAACCAGATAAGGATTTTGTTTTTGCATAATGTATTGGAACTTTTCTTACCGCTTCATTTATAAACACAATCAAACCAACTATACAAACCGCAATTAACAAAAAGATGCCAATTTTAAGATAATCTGATGGTTCTATAACAGATACTGACTGTCCAATAATTACAGGAAGTTGTGCTATGATACCCGCAAAGATCAAGAAGGAAATTCCATTTTTTACCCCATACTCTGTTATAAGTTCACCCATCCATATTGCAAGCATGCTTCCTGCAACCATTGTGGAGATAAGAGCAATTATCGCAATAGGTTCAAGAGCAGGTATTACACCTTGAGTGCTGAGCAGAAAATAAGTGCCAACACCCTGCATAAGCGCAATAGGCAATGTAGCCAACCTCATATATTGGTTAACTTTTGTCTGTCCATACTCTCCTTCGCGATAAAGTTCCTTCAAACTAGGAATTACATACATTAAAAGTTGGAAAATGATCGAAGCAGTAATGTAAGGCTGAATTCCAAGCGCCATGATTGAAAAATTAGCCAAAGTTCCACCAGAAAAAAAATCCAACAAAGAAAGCAAAGGACTGCCTAAAAACAAATTTTTTAAAGCGCTGACATCAACTCCAGCGGCAGGAACATGAGCTACTAATCTATATGCGGCTACAACAAGAGCTGTTATAAATATCTTTTTTCTTACTTCAGGAGTAGAATACGCTCGCGCAAAAAACTTTAAGATTTCAGAAAACATAATCTCAAAATATTAATCCCCAAAAATCAAAGCTAAAAGCATATCTTCTTCTAGAACCGAGCATTTTAACTTTTAGCTTCTAAAACAACGCCTCCAGCTTCTTCTATCTTTTTCTTTGCAGATGCGGAAACGGGTAATGCAACTGTGACTTTTTTTGTAATACTGCCATTTGCAAGGATTTTCACTCCACGTTTAATCGCCTGACTTTTTCTGACAATTTTATTTTTTATCAATGTGTCAACATTAATTTCTTTCTCATTCGACATTAACTCCAAATCAGACAAACTAACAACTACAGGCTTTTCTTTCGGCTTAAGCTTTCCTTTGCCTCTTGCAAACGGTAATCTTTTGTAAAACGACTTCTTGACTTTAAACCCCTCAAACAGAACATGCACTTTCCTTCTGGATTTCTGGCCTTTCTGTCCACGACCAACAGTATGTCCACCTTTGCCTGAACCAACACCGCGACCTATTCTTTTGGACTTTTTTGCAGTTTCTTTTGGCAACTTGTATAGCATAATTTTTTTATATTGCGTTTTTTGATTGACTTATCTTTGCAATTTTTTTCAATGCATTTAACGCTGCATAAACGTTAACTGTTTTGTTCTTACTGCCAAGAATTTTTGCCACAGCGTCCTTGATTCCTGCTTTTTCCAAGACAACACGCACTGGCCCACCTGCTATAATTCCTGATCCTTTGGGCGCTGGTTTTATCAGAACTTTGGCGGCAGAATATTTCTCAAAAACATCATAAGGTATAGTTGTGCCTTTCAAAGGAACTGTAATCATTTTCTTTTTTGCAGAAGAAACAGATTTTCTAACAGCACTTGACACATCCAAAGCTTTAGCCATACCTACTCCTACTTTACCTTTCTGATCACCTACTACTACAAGCGCGGAAAACCTAATCGTATTCCCACCTTTTGTCTTTTTGGAAACACGCTTGACTTCTACTACTACTTCTTTTAGTTCTTTGTTTTGGTTTAAATCATTATCCATAAAACTAAATTTAAAAACTAAGCCCTCCTTTCCTTGCTCCTTCCGCCACAGCTTTCACTCTGCCATGGAAGCGATATCCTCCACGATCAAAAACAACACAATTTATGTTTCTCTCCTTCGCCATTTCTGCTATTTTTTCTCCCAGTTTGAACGATTGCTCTATTTTAGTCCCTTTAGCATCAATGGCTTTGTGATTCACACTAATCAATGTAACCTGATTCTGATCATCTATTAACTGCACATTCATACCTCTGTTTGATCTAAAAACAGACATTCTCGGCCTTTTAGCAGTCCCAAAAATTTTACTTCGTATCCTTTTTTTTCTTACTTTTCTGCGCTGTATTTTCGTATTCATAACCTACTTTAAGCAGAAGCTTTTGATGCTTTACCTGCTTTTCTTCTAATAACTTCGTTTTTGTATTTTATGCCTTTGCCTTTATAAGGTTCTGGCTTTCTTT
Organism: Patescibacteria group bacterium; assembly: GCA_026416845.1. GTDB lineage: Bacteria > Patescibacteriota > Microgenomatia > UBA8517 > UBA8517 > JANWVB01. The sequence goes on along the minus strand of JAOAEL010000004.1, from coordinate 6,773 downwards.
TTGACCTTATGGTTGCAGCTACTTGACTTACTAATTCTTTATCAAATCCACTTATGGTGATATCTGTCTTCTCGACTTTGAAAGATATCCCATCAGGCGCAACAATTTCTATTGGATGAGAGTAACCAACATTCAATCGCAATCTGTTACCGGAAACTTCGGCTCTGTAACCTGTGCCAACTAGCTCAAGCACCTTACTCCAACCTTTGGAAACTCCAACCACCATATTTGCGATATGAGATCTAGTAGTGCCATGCAATGCTTTTGTCTGCTTGAGATCGTTCTTCCTAGTTACCAAAACCTCATCATCCTTTAAAGATATTTCTATACCACTTGGCAAATTTCTCTTTAATTCACCAAGCGGACCTTTGACTACTACCTCAACACCATTTTTTTCTATACTTACCCCTTGCGGGATTTTAACTGGTAATACTCCAATTCTACTCATAAAATTTCAGCAATTACTTCACCACCAACTCTTTCTTTTATCGCTTGTTTAGAATTTTTAATGCCCTTTGGTGTGGACAAGATATAAACTTTTGGACCTTTTTTCTTGAGTAAATCATCTACACTCATATATACTCTCAAACCCGGTTTTGACACAAGTTTGAGATCTATCAAAACAGGTTCCTTTTTACGATATGCCAATTTCACAACAATATTACCATCTTGTTCAACAAATTCACGCAGCACACCCAAATCTAAAAGTGCTTTTGCTACAGCAACTATCATTTTGGTTTTGGCAACAGAAACTTCTGACCCTTTCGTAAGGGCTTGGTTTTTTATTCTGATTAAAAAATCACCTAAAGGATAGTTAGTCATAGCCATAGGCAAAATTTTACCAACTTGCTTTTCTAATGCCAGGAATCTCTCCTTTGTGAGCAAATTCCCTAAAACAAAGTCTACAAATCCCAAAATCCCTCATATAGCCCCTAGCACGACCGCAAAACTTGCAACGATTTCGATATCGCACTTTAAACTTAAGTTTCTTTAACTCACGAACTTCTTTCGCTTTTCTTGACATATCTATTTCTCAAAAGGCATACCTAAAAGTTCAAGCAATCTTCTGCTATGCTCCTTATCTTTGGCGTTTGTTACAAAGGTAATTTCCATACCAAATGGCTTGCTTTTCGCTAAATCGATTTCAGGAAAAACCGTATGCTCAGCAATGCCAATGGTATAATTTCCCTGCTGATCAAATCCATTTAAAGAAACACCCCTAAAATCACGAAATCTAGGCAAAACAATAGAGAAAAACCTGTCCACAAAGGCATACATTCTTTCACGACGTAAAGTAACTTTCATGCCAACAGGCATTCCACGTCTTATCCCAAAACTGGCAACAGAAACATTTGCAAGTCTTATTGATGGCAACTGGCCCGAAATCAATGCCAAATCAAACTTAATTTGCTGCATTAGCTCTTTGTTTTTTGTCGCTGCGCCAATGCCTGAGTTTATCACAACCTTAACCAAACTTGGAACAGCATGAATATTTTTTATTCCAAATTCTTGCATCAAAGTTTTTTTAATTTCTTTTAAATATTTTTCTTTTAACCTGTTCATAAAATCTTAATTCTTATCTATTTCTCTTTTGCACTTTTTACATACACGAACCTTTTTATCATCTATTACAGAAAAACCAACACGTGTTTGCTTTTTACACTTAGGACAAACAATAGCAAACTTTCCAAAAGGTAATGGACGAGCAATTTCATAAATTCCTCCTTCTCTTCCGGGCATGCCTTTAACATGCTTTTTGTACATGTTTATACCTTGCACAATAACAGTCATATCCTTAGGATTGACTGATTCAACAACACCTTCTCTTCCCTTGTCTTTACCTGTTGTAACTTTAATAGTGTCGCCAATTTTGACCTTGATCATAAAATTAAACTTAAATTCAAACAACCTCACGCGCCAAAGATGCAATTTTAGTAAAACCTTTTTCCTTTACTTCGCGAGCAATAGGACCTAAAACACGGGTTCCGCGAGGCATGCCTTGTTTGTCAATAACCACAGCTGCATTGTCATCAAATCGAATATAAGTGCCATCTTCTCTGCGAACTTCTTTTTTCGTTCTTACTATTACAGCTTTTACTTTGTCTCGGTCGGCCACAACTCCATTTGGATCAGCGCCATCCACAACACACATAACAACATCACCTACTGTTGCAAATTTACCCACCTTCGATGAAACACCTATCACTGAAAGTCTTTTTGCACCTACATTATCTGCCGGTTTTAATATGCTTCGAAGTTGTATCATGCTGTTTTTTTGTTTTTCTTAACATCTTTCTTGCTTTCCTTAGCACTTTTCTTGGAAATTTTTTCTTCTGAGTTTTTCAAATTCTTATCTGGCTTAACGTAAATTTTCCACTTTTTAGTCTTGCTAAATGGCTTACTTGCAACAAAATTTACCTCTTGCCCAACTTTCACACCAACATCGTCATGAACTTGATATCTTTTTGTTTTTTTAACTCTTTTCTTGTATATTTTGTGAGCAACTAGTCTAGTAACTGCCACAACAGCAGTTTTTTTATTCTTAACTGATACAACTTTACCTGTAAAAATTTTCATACCAATAATAATTAATAATTAAGCTTGTTTATTTTTTACCAGACAAAGAATCTTCATCCAAAAATTCTTTCTCACGAATTATAGTGGAAATCTGAGCTATTTCCAATCTAATAAGTTTGGCTTTTTTGACATTTTTTTCTTTGCCAGACAAAACTGACAAAGACGCTAAAACTAAGTCTTTTTTCTTTTGAGCAAGCAAACTTTTAAGTTCGCTAATAGTTTTTTTTGCTAGTTCTTTTAAGTCTTTTTTCCCCATATACTCATTTCTTAATCCCTTTTTACAATCTTGGTTTTAAAAGGCATTTTGCTACCAGCTTTTAACAAAGCGCTAACAGCCGCTTCTTCTGAGACACCAGCGACTTCGTAAATTAATTTTCCGGGAGTAATTACCGCAACATACCTGTCAATGTCTCCTTTGCCGCCACCCATTCTTTGTCCTGCTGCTCTTGCTGTTACTGGCATATCAGGAAAAACTCGAATCCATATTTTCCCTCCTCTTTTTAATGTCCCTGTAATAGCTCTTCTACCTGCTTCAAGTTGTTTGCTAGACAACCACGCACGTCCCATTGCTTTTAAACCAAACTCCCCAAAAGCAAGAGATGACCCGGATGTAGCCACGCCACGCATTCTACCTCTGAAACTTTTTCGATACTTTCTTCTTTTTGGCTCAAACATACACTTAATTTAAAAATATGATTTAAGAGTCTTTCTTTTTGTGTATATATACTTTTACTCCAACATAACCGCGCTTACCTAGCGCAGGAACTTGCGCGTAATCTATCACTTCTCTTAAAGTTTGCATTGGCACTGAACCTTGATGAAATTTTTCAACACGCGCAATATCCGCCCCAGCTATACGTCCACTGAGTACAACTTTTACACCTAATGCCCCCGCCTGCATTACTTTCTCCATAGCTCTTGTTACAACTTTTCTGTGCGGCATTCTTCGTTCAATCTCTGAAGCGATTTTGGTAGCAACCAAATGAGCTGACAAATCTGGATTTTTAACTTCATTAACACGAAGGTCTATCTTCACATCTTTGGCTGGTACTTTTCTTACCTTGCTTATTACATCAACAATTTGTTTTTTGACATCCTCAAGCCCAGTACCACCCCTTCCAATAACAACACCCGGCCTCGCCACCGATAAAATCACAGTAATACTTTTTGGAAGTCTTTCTATTTCCACAGATGAAATTCCAGCAATTGCAAGTTTTTTCATTAACGTTTGCCTAATTTTTATATCTTCATGCAAATAATCCTTCATTTTGTTTTCATCAAACCATCTTGATTTCCAATTTAGGAAAGATCCAATTCTAAAACCGATAGGATTTACTTTTTGTCCCATATATCATTAAATACTAATCATGTTTATCTATTTTCTTTGTTTTATTCTTTGAATTTTTTTCTCTGACTTCAACACCTTTTTGTCATTTACTTTTAAATCCATATTCTGAGATTTAGGTCTTTGAACCAAAACAACTTTTATGTGACTCATTCTCCGCTTATATGGTTTGGCACGACCACGAGCACCAGCCCTCCAACGTTTAAGTTTTGGTCCATCATTTATTTGAATACTTTCAAAGGCTAAATCGCTTATATCAACTCCTTTTTGCTTAGCATTGGCAATAGCCGATTTGATAACTTTAGCCAATGGAAAAGCAGCTCTTTTGAATGTGAACGAAATTTTATTCAAAGCTTCACTTGGTGAGAGTTTTTTGATCATAAAAACTACTTCTCGCAATTTGCGAGGGGATGTAATCAAATATTTTTGAGTTGAAATAAATTTCATATCTGAAAATTTTCAAACTAATAAATTAAGTCTTATCCATAGTGCGCTTCACAACTTGGCCATGTCCCCTGAAAGTTCTGGTTGGCGCAAATTCGCCAAGCCTATGACCAACCATATCTTCCGTGATAAAAACATCAATAAATATTCTGCCATTATGAACCTTAAAGTATTTCCCCACAAAAGAAGGTGCTATCTGACAGGCCCTAGACCACGTTTTAATTGGAGACTGTTTAGTCCCTAGTCCAGATTCAATTTTCTTAACAATATTTTTATCCAAAAATGGTCCTTTTTTAATACTTCTACTCATAAATCACAAAATTATTTATCCTTTGCATGCTTGCCCGGTTTTCTCCTTTGAACTATCAAACGATTTGAATACTTTCTTTTGCTTCTGGTTTTGCCAACAGCCTTTTTACCCCACTTAGTTTTTGGATATTTTAATCCAACTCCACTTCTGCCTTCTCCACCGCCATGCGGATGAGCCGCTGGATGCATAGCAGTCCCTCTTACAGAAGGCCTAATACCTCTTCTCCTGTTAGTGCCAGCTTTCCCGACAATTTCATTTTTTTTCTCCACATTGCCAACCTGTCCTATTGTTGCATAACAATCTGATAAAAACTTTCTTACCTCACTAGATGGAAGTTTGACTAAAACATAATCCCCCTCTTTGCCCTGAACTACAGCTGCTGCTCCAGCTCCTTTTGCAACTTGCCCTCCTTTACCAGGTCGAATTTCAATGTTATGAACTAAGGTGCCTATAGGTATTTTCCCCAAAGGCAAAGCGTTCCCAACCTCTACCGGAGCATCTGCAGATGCTAAGACACGTTGACCTATCGTCAAAGTCAATGGTGCTAAAATATATCTTCTTTCTCCATCCTCATATAAAACTCTCGCAATATTTGCGTTTCTGTTTGGATCATATTCTATTGTTTCAACCCTTGCCCATATATCACGTTTATCTCTCTTAAAATCAATCTTGCGCAAAAATCTCTTATGTCTACCACCTTGATGACGCACAGTCAACCTTCCAGAAGAATTTCTACCAGATTTTTTTGCTAGTATAGTTTTTAAAGACTTCATAAACATTCTTTCACTAATTTTTCGACTTAAACAAATCTATTGATTCACCCTCTTTTAAACTAACAATTACCTTTTTGGTTGCAGGAGTCATTTGTCTCTGCCCTCGATAAGTTCTTTTAACTTCTCTTTTTCTATTTGCAGTCGCAATTTTAGTGACATGAACATTAAATGCATCTTGAATAAGCAATCGAATTTGGTGTTTTGTTAAACTGCACTTAACCACAAAAGTATATTTGCCTTCTTTTGCACTGCTTAAGCTTTTTTCGGTAATTACTGGTTTAATATACATATTATTCACTTTTTATTTCTTAATTTTTTCGAATTGCTAACTTTTTTCATACCATCATGAGAAACATTCTTTTGACCAGCATTCTTTTGGGACTTTTTAGTTTTCGCATTTTTATCAGATTCGCCTTTTTTGGCAACAACAACCAAACTATTTTTCAAAATTGCATAAGCGTTCACATCTTTTGATAAAACAAAAGAAACATCAGGAAGATTTCTAAATATTCTGGTAAAAGACTTGTCAAACTCTTCTATCACAAAGAGTATGGATTTGGTATTCTTATTATCCTGTCTTAATTTCTTAACCAAACTAGCCAATTGCTTAGTCTTAGACAAGGAATAAAGGTCTGAAACTGTAACTAATTTGCCAAGAGCCATCTTAAATTTATATGCCGACTCTAAAGCTTTTAATCTCATTGCTTTTGGCAATAAAAGAATTCTTTTAACATTGTCAGGTCCATGAGCAATACCACCACCTACAAAAATTGGCGCAGAAACACTTCCATGCCTTGCATTGCCAGTGCCTTTTTGTCTGTAAATTTTTCTTGTAGATGCCTTAACTTCTCCTCTGCCTTTAGTCTTGGACAAAGGCTTATAAGATCGATCTTTATAAACATGCATTGCCTGAGACAACAAATTCACATTAGATTCACCTTTCCACAATGATGGCACATCAATTTCACTTTTTTCTAGAGTTTTAGCATCGTACTGAAATAATTTCATAATCGCGTTATTTTAGACTTTTTATTAGATTTTAAAGATTCCTAGTCTTTTTTGGACTTTTCAATACTTTCTGATCCAGAAACTTTACCAACTCCAACTTTTTTTATTAAAACCAAACTACCTTTTGTACCAGGCAAGGAACCAGAAACCCAAATTTCGTTAGACTCAGGCAAAATATTTACAATTTCTAAATTTCTGATAGTAACTTTTTCATTCCCAAGTCTCCCAGCCATCCTTTTGCCTTTTAGAACTCTACCAGGAGTAGTACCTTGTCCTATAGAACCCGGAGCGCGATGTCTGTCGGACTGTCCATGAG
>JAOAEL010000049.1 GCA_026416845.1 Patescibacteria group bacterium | reverse complement strand
GATTGGGAAGTAAAAAATAATTTAGTTCAAGTGTCGCCAAATCCTGCAACGGACTATTTTCAAATATCGGGAGTGGAATTTAATCAATTATCGCTTTATGATATGAACGGAAAGGTTGTAAACCAATCAAAGCAAAATACCGTCAGTACAAGTAACATTCCGTCAGGTGTTTATTTCCTTAAAATAGACACTAAACAACACGGAACAATCAGGAAAAAAATAATCGTAAAATAATTAAACGAAATGAAAAAATTATCAATCATAATCGCAACGGCTTTACTGACTTTAAGCTCTTGCCAACAAAACAAACAAGAAAAAATGAACGATACAGCAAAAACAGAACATTATACTTTTGAGTTGAGCGACAAAGTAACACGCCAAAAAGTAACATTCAAAAACCGTTATGGAATAACACTTACAGGCGATTTATACACACCGAAAAACGCAGGTAACAACTTACCTGCAATCGCAATCTGTGGACCTTTCGGAGCTGTAAAAGAGCAAGCTTCGGGCTTGTATGCTAACCAAATGGCGGAACGTGGTTTTGTGGCTTTGGCTTTTGACCCGTCATACACAGGTGAAAGTGGTGGCGAACCTCGTAATGTTGCTTCCCCCGACATTAGCACCGAAGATTTTAGTGCTGCAATAGATTTTCTTGGTATTCAGAAAAACATTGACCGAAACAAAATTGGTATTATCGGAATTTGCGGTTGGGGAGGTTTTGCATTAAATGCTGCCGCTGTTGATAAGCGTGTAAAAGCCGTTGCCGTTACGAGTATGTACGATATGACGAGAGTAATGTCAAAAGGTTATAACGATAAAATGACCGCAGAAGAACGTACAAAATTATTAGAGCAATTAGGCGAACAGCGTTGGAAAGATGCAGAAAACGGTACACCTGCCTACCAAGCACCCTATAACAAATTAAGAGGTGGCGAAGCACAGTTTTTAGTGGAATACCACGACTATTATATGACACCGAGAGGTTATCACGAACGTTCGGTAAATTCAGGCAATGCGCGGACAATTACCACACCAATATCATTTATGAATATGCCGATGTTGACCTA
>JAOAEL010000048.1 GCA_026416845.1 Patescibacteria group bacterium | reverse complement strand
CTTCTTTATGTCCTTTGTGTGCTTCATGAAGTAAAATATACCAATTACCATTATTGTCGTAATTTCTGAAATCAACAATTTTATCTTTTTGTTCATCGTTGATTAAGTCACTTCGATAATAAAAAACAACTATTTCCTTTTGAAAATTTAGTTTATTCTCTCTTTTTACCTTTTCATAATCTTTCAAATTATAAAGATTGATGTTAATAGAATTATTTGATCTATTAAATTCATCAACATGTTTTTTGAATTGCTCAATAAGGTCTTCTCGGTAAGTGAGAAAAAGTATTTCATTATTTGGGACCTGCTTATTTATAACAAGATTTCCAAGTATTTCAAGAAGTTTTACGATGACAAGCGTTTTACCACTGCCCGTAGCCATCCAAAAACTCATTCGATTAATAAAATGGTAGAAAGCTATTTTATTATCCTCGATTAAATAGTCATTACTAAACTCTTCAAATATCTTATATTTCTTATTGCCATTTATTTTTAGGTCAAGGTTTTCAGTAAAACCATTGTTTTTATATAAATCAAAAAAACTTTTTTTATCACCTCTGTTATCTACAAAATATTTATACAGAGCTTTTAAAGCATTTTTTAAAGCGTTTTGCTGATAGTCGAAAAGATTTTTACTTTCTGAAAATTTAACAAAGTCAGATTGAAGCCATTCAAGTGGTAAAGTTTCAAGTTGAATTGATTCGACTATGATTTGTAGATAGAGTTTCATAATTCAAGTCCTTTTTCTTTCAATCTATCTACAACAAATTCTTTTGTCTTTTCTGCTAAACTTATGGCTTCCTTTGCTTCTTCAATAGTTGGGATATAAAAATCATCGGGATATCTAATCTCTATAGCATAAATAGATAGGCTTTGAATATTTAGGTCTTTTAATGCCGAAAAACTATCATCAATATCTATACATAACTTTAATAATTCAGCTATTATGTGGGTTTTTCTAAAATCTTTTTGATGAAAAACCAAAAATGCTTTCAAATATTTCTCAACTGCTTGTTGACAATGAAAACAAATGCTATCAGAAACTAACTCTTCAGATTTTGTCAAAATATTAGCTGTTTTTAAGTTGTTTTCAGCTATGGTTAACCATC
>JAOAEL010000047.1 GCA_026416845.1 Patescibacteria group bacterium | reverse complement strand
CCTGTTATTCCTGATAGTGCTCCTGAATTAATGACAAGTCCGTTTATGGTGTTGGTTGAGGTAGCAGCAGTAATTGCTCCAGACATATTAATGGTTGTTATTCCCGATAAAGCTCCTGAATTTATGACTAAACCATTTATAGTATCGCCCGAAGTTGGTGCGGTGATTGCTTGAGAGACACTTAAGGTTCCTGCCACTGAAGTGTTTCCGTTTGATGCGTTGACATTAAATTTGTTTGTATTAACTGAAAAATTACCCGGCACATTAAGAGATCCTGTTAAATTAAGGGTAGTGATATTAGCTGTTGTGGCATTAAGAGTGGTGATTGAGGCTGTATCAAAAGATGATGATCCTGAATTTGCCTGAATTGCTCCTCCAGACCAGATAAGAGTGCCAGAACTATTGGAAAGAGCATTTCCGCCTATCTTTATTGAGTTGTTTGATACATAAAGATCCCTTATTGGATTGGATGGTGAACCAATATCTAATGATGAGGATGATGGGATAAGATGACTTGAGAAGGTAATATTTCCTGTTCCCCCGCTTAAAACAAGACCGCTGGTACCGTTTAATTGTGGTGTGGTGATAGAAGTATCAAATGTTTTTGCCCCAGCAAATGTTTGAGCTCCTGTTGATACCAGTCCTCTGGCTGTTGCTGATGCATTGGGAATATTAAAGGTATGAGTTGAACCAGAAGAGGAGATGTTAAAGTCTGTGCCTGATGTTCCAGTGGCGAATGTTTGAGTGGTTGCGGTTAGACCGTTTAATGTTGCCACTCTTCCAACTAAAGCTCCGTTCCAGTATAAATCGCCACCTGTATTATATAATCTGTTTGTTGTTGTTCCTGGTGTATTACTTGCTATCTCTATTCCATTGGTTGTTACAAATATGCCATTTGCTGATGTTAAAAGGCCGGAAACATTTAATGTCCCAGCAACAGACGTGTTTCCTGATGATGAGTCTACAGCAAATTTGTCTGTGTTAATAGCTAGGCCTCCTGCTAGGTTGAGTCCACCGCTTGAGGTAAAATCAGTATTGGCATTGCCAATGTTTTCTATTAAACCATTTGCCATATTAAGATTTCCTGATGTGAAGGTTATTCCTGTTATTCCTGATAGTGCTCCTGAATTAATGACAAGTCCGTTTATGGTGTTGGTTGAGGTAGCAGCAGTAATTGC
>JAOAEL010000046.1 GCA_026416845.1 Patescibacteria group bacterium | reverse complement strand
GGCAAAAACAAAGACAACTTACACAGGACAGGATGTCACAGACTTTATAAACACTTATGTTGACAACGAACAAAAAAAGGCTGACAGCTTTCAACTTATAGAGCTAATGCGAGAGTGGTCTGACTCTGAGCCAAAAATGTGGGGACCGAGCATTATTGGTTTTGGTAATTATCATTATAAATACGCAAGCGGACACGAAGGAGATGCACCTGTTTTGGCCTTTTCACCAAGAAAACCTGCACTTACACTTTATGTATATTCTGACACAGAGAAAAGTAAATTAGCATTAGCCGACCTTGGTAAATTTAAAATTACAAAAGGATGTATCTATGTAAAGAAACTTTCAGATATTAAGATTTCTGCGTTGAAAGAACTTTGCATTGAATCAATCAAATACATTAGTGAGCACCACGAATGTTCTTGTAGAGTAAAATAAAAAATCAACGATGATTAACAAAATGACAACTAACACTGAGACTACATAAAAGAACAACGAACCGATAACAGGCGTTTGGCTCAATGGCGGGTGACGTGGTTAATTGAACATTCTACCTCGCATCAACTTTTGTGGTATATTGACAGTTTTGTGCTCCGAAATCCGCCACTGCGCCAAGCGCCAAAACGTTATGCCTAATTTTAAAGACAAGACAACGAATGACAAAAGTATATTCTAAGTATAAATTATTTGGTGGTTTCGGGCTTCTTGTAGGACTTAATATTCTAATTGGTTTTTGGACTTTTAAACTATTGACAAGTTCAAAAATCAGTTACGACAAAGTTGATCTCATAAATGACAACAACGCACTATTCGCTTACTCTGTTATTATTGGACTTAATCTATTGTTTTTGATATTGCTTGCTACACAATGTAAATTTGTAATTGCAGACAATAATGGAATAACTTTTATCAATCCTCTAATTCCCATTTTAAGAAATACAAAACAATGGACTGACTTTGACTACTTTATCTTAGTTGAAGAAGCTTCTCGTTACGAAACACACGAAGCAGTTTGGTTAATAAAGGACGAAAGAATTATAGGCCGGTTCTCAAGTTTCTATTATGCAAACTATAAAGACTTAAAAAACCAGATTAAAACAAAAGGACATGGAAAGAAACGTTATGGACCATTCGAACAATTATTTGCTCTACTTGGACTAAAAAGAATAAAAAACTAGGCATAACAAACGCTATAGCAAATGCGGGTATGCGTGTTCGTTGAAACGTTTGAAATCTTTATATACATTTGTGCTGGCTGACAGTTGAGCAACAATTTAATCCCGCACTTGCCATAGCGTCAGCCGTTATGCAACATTGTATGGAAGACGCAGACAT
>JAOAEL010000045.1 GCA_026416845.1 Patescibacteria group bacterium | reverse complement strand
CTATCGTAGTATTGAAACGTATAAAGCTCTGTATTCGACTGGCTTAACTCCGGTGTTTTAATCGAACTATTGTAGTATTGAAACAGTGAAGCGGGGACGTGGTTAATCTTATCCGATATGTTTTAATCGAACTATTGTAGTATTGAAACTTTTAATCCTCCAAAAAAATTGTGAAAAAAACTACAGTTTTAATCGAACTATTGTAGTATTGAAACATTTTGTAATAATATCAATCAAATCAAATGTAGAATGTTTTAATCGAACTATTGTAGTATTGAAACGTGTTTGTCGGATGGAATACAACCCGGTATTCCTTGTTTTAATCGAACTATTGTAGTATTGAAACAAGGAACTGCGGCAGTATTATTATACTGGCTCGTTAGAGTTTTAATCGAACTATTGTAGTATTGAAACGGCATCATTTATTGCTTCAATCAATCGGACTCAGTTTCTAGTTTTAATCGAACTATTGTAGTATTGAAACTTTCAAACAGAGGAAAATTATTCAAAGATAGAAAAGTTTTAATCGAACTATTGTAGTATTGAAACTCGGCAATAATAGGGAATTACTATTATCCCAGCGGTTTTAATCGAACTATTGTAGTATTGAAACGCTAATATATTGTCATTGCTTCTTAACCTCAATATGTTTTAATCGAACTATTGTAGTATTGAAACCTTTCCAGCCTTGTTTTGTCTGTGCATTAAGATATAATAGTTTTAATCGAACTATTGTAGTATTGAAACTTTACATCGAGCTTGGGAGAGGAGTGTATCATTAATTGTTTTAATCGAACTATTGTAGTATTGAAACAATTATGTTGATGATATGAACAAGGCAGCTGATGCTAACAGTTTTAATCGAACTATTGTAGTATTGAAACTTGCAAATGCTTTGGGTATTAATGCAGAGAACTTTGAAAGTTTTAATCGAACTATTGTAGTATTGAAACACATCTGTTATATATCTTCCGCCGTCTATTAAAAATGTTTTAATCGAACTATTGTAGTATTGAAACTTGGCGAACCGTCGTCAATAAGAACTATCTTCCCGATGTTTTAATCGAACTATTGTAGTATTGAAACCTTGCAATGCTTGAATATTGTATGAAAACTGGCTTTGCGTTTTAATCGAACTATTGTAGTATTGAAACTTGCATAAGATTGATGTTGTAATTTGTAATTTGCAAGTGAGTTTTAATCGAACTATTGTAGTATTGAAACTTATTTGCAAGGATTACTATGTCCCGGCATACGTCGTTTTAATCGAACTATTGTAGTATTGAAACATATAATATATCACTATGATTTAAACTTGTTACCTGTTTTAATCGAACTATTGTAGTATTGAAACGTATTTATTTTGCACGATTACTCAAATAGCTTATATGTTTTAATCGAACTATTGTAGTATTGAAACGTTTTTTTAAAAACCTCTCTTTTAAGAAGATGCAAGTTTTAATCGAACTATTGTAGTATTGAAACTGTATATATCCGCCCAAATAAACAAACTGATAATATGTTTTAATCGAACTATTGTAGTATTGAAACTTTGTTATCATTTATCATATTCCATACGCCGTAAATTCAGTTGTAATCGAATTATTGTAGTATTGAAACTAATTATAAAAACTCCAATGCCCGCTCGGACTGTTATAAGT
>JAOAEL010000044.1 GCA_026416845.1 Patescibacteria group bacterium | reverse complement strand
TTTTCATGGAATGCCTTTGTAACTTTCGATAATAAAGTATATTTTGATGAATAGCTAAGTTGATATGTCAAATTTTGTTCGCTTGATATCCAAACTGCTGATAATTCTTCTCTTAATTCATTTTTGATATATTTATTTTCTTCCTTATAACAATCAATGGCAAGATATTTGGGTTCTTGGTGCTTAGATTTCTCGAAAAGGAAACCTATACATTCAACATTATTTTTTCCTATTCTATTTTTAAAATCTTTAACTTCAACATTTATTCTTATAGTTGTTCCATCGTCAGGATTTCTTCCAAAATAGTCATGATCATCGAAATCTTTATATTTTGGATGATATTCACCAAACATGATATCAATGGCTCTAATAATATTACTTTTGCCAGAGTTATTTTCTCCGATGAGTATGACTGGCATATTTTCTGGGAAATTGATAGTAACGGCGTCTTTAATTGATCTATAATTTTCAATTGTAATTGACTTTAATCTCGCCATATTAATTCTCTTTTTTTGTTACTTTTCCCATATACATCTCCTCCACCATCTTATCCAACTCCCTTTGCACCTCTTCCAGCTCCCTTTCTGCTTCTGCTTCGGTTATTGTGCCGGCAAATTTTTGCTTTTGTATCGTATAAGCTCGGTTGAAAATCTTTTCAAATGCTGCAAGTTCTGTTGCTGTGGGAATAATGATGGGAAACTCTTTAGCATCACCCGTTGTGAGGTGCACTGTAACATTTAAAAACAAATTTTTGTAATAACTAAAAAAATTCGAATTTAATAAACACACTAAGAAAAAATCAGGCAATATCTTAACAACAGAAATAAATGTCATAGCCTCTGTTGAATGAACAGATTTTTCTTTTAATCTGCATATTATTTTTTCTCCTGTTACATTATTCCAGCAAAAACCCTCACGGAAGTAAAATTGATAACCTTGCCATCGAGCTTTAGGATCGGTTTGTAGAGCTTTTACATTCTCTCTGCTCCAATCGATATAGTAGGGGGTAGGGGCATACCAACGATTACCTTCTTTGTCGCCCTTGTCATACGGAACAAAAGTTCTTTTGCCTTTAATGCCATTCATTTTTTCATCATCCGTTAAATTTTCTACATCGGCAATTTCATTTTCGCTTACAATTCTATAAATCCAACCCTGTCCAAAAATATCTCTTCCATATTTTTCTTTAATCTTATCAAAAAGTTCTCTTATCTCTTTTTCATTTAAGTCTTCTAAAAATTCGATTGCGTCTTGTTTAGTTTTAATGTTATTCTTTTTACAAAAATCAGTTGCTAAAAGTAATTTATCAGGTCTTTCTTTACGAACTTTTTCAGCCCATTTAGTTCCTTCTAAAACACCTATATATTTTCCATTATTTGCTGTTGCGAGACCCTGTCCACCTTCAGTAATTAATCCTAATAGGGTTATATCTCCAGGTTTAAGATTTTTACGATATTCTTCAAGTTCCCATTTATATTTTTCAATATTTTTACTTGTCGAAATCTTATACCACCATTCTTTTATTAGGGCATTAACAATTTTTCCAAAATTTTCTAGAATTCTAATGTTATAGTCTGTAGGAATAAAAATGACATTATTAGGTGCTTCTTTATATATACTCTGCTTAATTATATATTTTTTAGCTTTACTAAGATTCTCTCTTCCATCTA
>JAOAEL010000043.1 GCA_026416845.1 Patescibacteria group bacterium | reverse complement strand
GATTGAGGAAATTGCCTCAATTTTTTCAAGTATTGGTTTCATCAGAGTTTCTTATCCTGAGGTTGAATGGGAGTATTTTTCTTTTGAGGCTTTAAATATGCCAAAAGGTCATCCAGCTAGAGATGATTTTGAGACTTTTTTTATGGATTATCCTGAAAACAAAAAATACGGACGGATGGTTTTGTCTCCTCATACCTCATCAGGCCAAAATAGGGAAATGCGACGGGTTAAACCGCCAATTAGAATGATAAATATTGCCAAAACTTACCGGCCTAATTGGGATGCCACTCATACGCCGATGTTTCACCAGTTTGAAGGACTTTGCATTGATAAAAATATCAATATTACTCATTTAAAAGGAACTATTGATTATTTTGTCAAGCGTTTTTTTGGCGAAAATAGAGTTATTCGTCTTCGGCCGGCTCATTTTCAATTTACTGAGCCGTCTTTTGAGATAGATGTTTCTTGCGGAGTTTGTGCTGGAAAAGCTGAAATAAATGGCAAAAAATGCAAAGTCTGCAAATCTGGCTGGCTGGAGCTGGCTGGCGCTGGAATGGTGCATCCAAATGTTTTAAAAGCTGGAGGAATTGATCCTCAAGAATATTCTGGCTGGGCTTTTGGTTTTGGTCCGGAGCGTTGTATGATGATGAGAGAAGAGATGAAGGTTGATGATATTAGGATTTTGTATAGTGGAGATGTTAGATTTTTGGAGAAATTTTAATAAAATTTCAAAATTAAAATAATCTCAAATGTCAAATCTCAAAACTCAAAACCATAACGAAAATCTTAAATCTGAAAAAAATAACAATGTTCGTTATCGAGCATTTAAATTTTCTTTAGCGATCATTAACTTCATTAGTAACATCAAAAAAAATCAGATTTTATCAGTGATCTTTGATCAACTATTAAGGTTATCAACCTCAGTTGGCGCTAATTTAGTTGAAGCAAAATCATCTTCATCTAAAAAAGATTTTATTCATTTTTACGAAATTGCTCTAAAATCAGCTAATGAAACTTTATATTGGTTATTAGTTTTAAAAGAAAGTCAATTAATCAATAAAGAAAAAGTCAAACCTTTGATTAGTGAGATTAAAGAGATTAGTAATATGATTGCTGGCAGTCTTTTAACCATGAAAAACAAGAAATAATAGATTTATAGTTTTAAGATTCTATTATGAACATCAAAATCACCTATAACTGGCTTTTGGAGTTTTTAGAGACAAAAGTTTCTCCTTATGATCTGCAGAAATATCTTTCTTTATCTGGTCCTTCAATTGAAAGAGTGGAAAAAATTAGCGATGATTATGTTTTTGATATTGAGATCATCTCAAACCGGATTGATACTGCTTCAGTTGTCGGCATTGCTCAGGAAACAACCGCCATTTTGCCGATGTATGGGATCTTTGCTAAATTAAAATTTAATCCTTTGACTGAATTAAAATTTGAAAAAATTAAAGACAAATTTGACGGTCGTTTAGAATTAGATGTTGAGGTTGATAAAAATTTGTGTTCAAGATTTACGGCGGTTATTTTTGATGATGTTAATTTAGGTCCTTCGCCTGATTTTATTCAGAAAAGATTAACTGCTTCAGGAATAAAAGTAATTAATAATATTGTTGATATTTCCAATTATTTGATGCTGACTTTAGGCCAGCCAGTTCATATGTTTGATTATGATAAAATTTCTGGTTCAAAAATGATTTTGCGCGAATCAAAGAAG
>JAOAEL010000042.1 GCA_026416845.1 Patescibacteria group bacterium | reverse complement strand
GAACTATTCGGTGCCAAAACAGACAACGAATTCAACAAACCTTATGTTGAGCGAAACAACACCGGACCTGATGCGCTGAAAGATAATGGAGCTTTTTTTGGTTTTATTCATCCCGAAGAAGAACCTTCTGGACCTTATCACGATTTTTCCTTTGTTATTTTTCCATCCACTGAAAAAGGGAAAGCTTGGTTAGTTTGCTTGGTGGTAGGTTCGCTAGGATTTAAAAACGATTATGAATTAGCCACATATCCTGGTTTAAGAAGACTGTTTTCAAAACTTGTAAATGAAAGAGGATTTTGCAAAACAGACTTTTCAGACATCGAAACTAGTTTACCGAAATCAATCACTGGTAACCCAGATTTACAGCACATCAAAAACACAATTAAAACTTACGCAAAAGTTTTACCGGCTTGCCAAATAGTTGAAGACCCGGAAAGCGAGGAAGGGAAAAAGATTATTGCAGCTTTTCTTGCAGGATATGCAAAACTTCGAGACTGGCCATCCAATAAAGACCACCGAAAAGCGGTTTTGGGTGCTTTAGAGCCATTTTTAGAGCCGGAAGTGATTGATGAAACAGAGGAAATAGCGAATCTATTAAATGAAAGAAAGTACATAGTTCTTCAAGGACCTCCAGGAACTGGTAAAACAAGAACCGCAAAAATTGTTGCAGACAAAATAAGAGCAAAAACTTTCTTTACTCAATTTCACGCAGAAACAAGTTACTCCGATTTTATTTACGGAATCAGACCAGATACTGAAAATAAAGAACTGAGATATAAAGAAAATCTAGGCATTTTCTCAGAGGCCTTGAAATATGCTTTTGAACACTCCAATGAACAAGTCATATTAATTGTTGACGAAATAAACAGGGCTAATCTCTCCAATGTATTAGGACCAATTTTTTATCTGTTCGAACATAAAATGGACGCCTCGAATGTTGAAATTGAGATTGCTCCTAATTTCAAAGTAAATCAACTGCCTAACAACTTTTTGGTGATAGCTACAATGAACACAGCCGACAGAAGTTTAGCTGTGGTTGACTTTGCTCTAAGAAGACGTTTTGCATGGTATACCTTGAAACCAAAAATTATTGAGGTGAATGAACCGAACAAGTTCTATAAAGAGGATTTTTTAAGAATTCAAGAAATATTTGATTGGTACGCTTCTAGTGAAGAATTAAACCTACAGCCAGGCCAGGGATATTTCATTGCTGCTTCTGATGAAGAAATGAAAAATCGTATTCGTTATGAAATATTCCCTTTGATAAAAGAATACTTGCAAGAAGGACTTTTACGAAATGCTAAAGAAGAGTTTAACAACTTTTTCTCGACCAGAATAAATCTATCTCTTTTCGAATGAAAAAACAATTGGATGTTTTTTGCGAAATTCCTTGCCTGACAGAACAATCAAAACAGTTGGGTAGTGTTGCTTTGCAAAAAAAGTGGTTCAAATTTGCTGATAAAAGATATATTGGCCAGTATCTTCAAAAATTTATTGATTACAATTCCGATCTATTTAAATTTCTAGGAGTTCAACCATTTATAATTGGTTCAGATCAAAATATAACCCTTGCATTCCGCTCATCCGGTTTCATAGGCGCTATTCCACTGAGAGCTCCTGATACTGGTAAGCAAATCGGTGATTTTATTGTTATCCCTCGGTACACTAGAAAAGATAAATTTGAGGATTATATTGAAATCCTCAACCTACTTGGAACTGTAATTAGTCCAGAAGTAATTGAT
>JAOAEL010000041.1 GCA_026416845.1 Patescibacteria group bacterium | reverse complement strand
GTATCATACAAATACAACAATTAAACGATAAGTTTGTATAATTTTGTGATACATATAAGTAAGTTACAAAACCTTTTAAAAAGGTAATCAAAATGGAAATAAATCCACAACAGTTATTTGGAAACTGGATCGAAGGTTGGGCATTAGACCTTCATACTATTTACAGTATACCAATTGCTCCAGAAATGAATATTTGGGATACTAAAAGACCTCCAATTGCCGAAGAACTTTACAGACTTAAATATTGTTATGAGCAAGATCGGGTTGACAGTATTGCAAAAGTAGCAGCTGAATTCTTAAACAAATACAAAAGCAAGTGGCAACTCGACTTAATTATTCCAATTCCTCCGTCAGATACAACCAGACCTTTTCAGCCTGTTTATGAAATGGCGAAATCTATTGGACGACTTGTTGGACTGCCTGTTGATTTCAATACATTAAGAAAAGTAAAATCAACCTTTCAGCTAAAAGACATAAACGACCCAGATAAAAGGCGGGAAATATTAAAGGATGCTTTCGATATTAATTTTAATTCACTCAGCGGAAAGAACGTTCTAATTTTTGACGACATTTACCGTTCGGGAGAAACCTTAAACGCAGTTTGTGATGTTATTATGAATAAAGGAAAAGCAAGGGGCGTTTACGTTTTAACAATTACTAAAACTCGTTCAAAAAGATGAGAAATAAAGAATATTCCTGGTATATGCTTTCAAATGCACCTGGTTTTGGTGCAAAGAGCATACATTACATTTACAAAAATTTACAGGCAAATAATATGTCAATAAATGATTTATTTGACATTGAAGAAAACGAATTGTCTAAACTTTTTCCCGAAATCGGGCATGGTAGATTTTCAAAAGCAAATTTTTCTTGCTTCCTACAATTAAATGCTGATGAGGAACTATACAGACGCTTTGAAAAATTAAAATCAGACGGAATTACTATTATCGCACTTGATAACGATAGATACCCAAAATCTGTTCTACAAAATATGGCAGATGAAGCACCACCAATTTTATATTGTAAAGGATATTTACCATTACTAAATCAGAAAGGTGTATCAATAGTTGGAGCAAGGGATGTAGGTGATTTTGAGATTACAATTACAAAAAGTATAGCTCGAAAATTGGCTGAGAATGGCATTAATGTTATTTCAGGTTATGCAAAAGGTGTTGACACTGCTGCTCATTTAGGAGCCCTTGAAGCTCACGGGACAACTACAATGATTTTAAGTTTCGGTATAAATCATAT
Source organism: Patescibacteria group bacterium (assembly GCA_026416845.1). Classification (GTDB taxonomy): domain Bacteria; phylum Patescibacteriota; class Microgenomatia; order UBA8517; family UBA8517; genus JANWVB01. The sequence continues at coordinate 528 of JAOAEL010000041.1, read as the reverse complement.
TACAATCAAAAGAGAACTTAGAGTCCTTAATTGGGAAAACAACGCATTATTTGTAACACAATTTCCCCCAGATGAAAAATTTTCCGGAAGTAACGCAATGATAAGAAACAAACTTGTTTGTGCAATGTCCAAGGCATTAGTTGTTATTAAGTCGGGGCCTGAAAAAGATAGTTCGGGAAAAATGAGTGGAACTTTTAACGCAGGTAAAACCGCTTTAGAAATGGGAATTCCTGTTTTTGTATTAAGTCCACAATTTTTTAATCCACAACCACAAGGAAATATTGACCTAATTAAATCAGGTGGCATTGAGTTTTCAAATGTAATGGACATTGTGAAATTTTTTGAAGACCACCCAGAACAAGAATTTGTGACTTCAAACGCACAAAGAAAACATAAACAAAAAAAGAAAAAAGTAAAAACAAACAAACCGACAAAACCTTGTCAGCCAGGTCTATTTGACTGACAATACAAGAAAAACAGATGATTCTTCTATTCTACTACCCCCTCCGAATCCTTCAACTCTCTTGT
>JAOAEL010000040.1 GCA_026416845.1 Patescibacteria group bacterium | reverse complement strand
CTTTGTCATGAAATTCCTGAATAAGCTCTTCTTTTGTTTTTTCGAGCAAATCGGCTCTAATTTCATTTTTAGCAACCTTTTCCAATTCCCTAAAAAATAATTCCAGGTCGGATTGTTCTACATCCACGGAATTAACCAAGGTCAGAAGGAGCGGGCGGTGGTAAAGCGAGTTATTAACTTCTCTTATTTTTTCAAAATACTTGTTGAGATATGTTAATAACAAAAGTGTTTTTAAAACAATCTTCTGTTTTTCGATAGGTGAAAAATCTGTTTTATTTCTGAAAGCATCTATTTCTGATTGTGAAACGTAAATATGCTTGCCATATCCTTCCTCAACGAATTTTGATAGATTAAAATTAAAAACACAGGTAGCAAAATCTCTTGGATCAGTAAAGGTAGCAGAAAAATTAAACAAAAATCCATTTCTTGAAAGTATGGAATACAAAATCTGTCGTTTGCTGTCTTCTTTGTCCCCTTTATGCGCTTCGTCCAAAAGGATGTACCATTTACCACCATTGTCGTAGTTTCGAAAATTAACAATTTTTTCTTTATGCTCATCGGAAATCAAATCAGAACGGTAATAAAAAACGGTAATTTCGTTTCTAGCAAACGGTAAGACATTCTCGCGCTTTACGCTTTCGTAATCCCTTAAATTTTTAAGATTTATCTTGGTATCAAAATTGAAGCTGTTAAACTCCTCAACGTGATTTTTGAATTGGTCCAAAAGATCGTCGCGGTGGGCCAAAAAAAGAATATCTCCTTCGGGTAATTCTTTTTCGGCAATCAGTCTACCCAAAAACTCAATCAGTTTAACAATAACAAGCGTCTTGCCTGAGCCGGTCGCCATCCAAAAACTCATCCGATTGATAAAATAAGCAAATGAAATTTTATTATTAATTACTGGATAATCTTTTTCGTATTCCAAAAGATATTTTGCTGCTTTACTATCCTGTTTTTTCTTTAAGTCATAATCATAATCTTCCTCTAAACCATTTAGTTTGTAGTATTCAAATAGCAACTTTTTGTCTGCATTTTTCTCTTTGAAATAAAGCCACAGAGCTTTAAGCGCGTTTTGTAATCCCTCTTTTTGAAAATCAAAAAGTGTTTTATCCTTTGAAAACCGAAGCAGATCAAACCCCTGCCACTTTGCCGGCAGGTTTTCAAAAGAAATGTCATCTACAATGTCTTGTAGATAGAGTTTACTCATGTTTAACCCGTGAGATAATTTTTTAATCTACTTTTAATATATCGCTTACCCCATGCTGATTTAAGATATTTTTCTCTCGTATAAGCATCTTTTTGATTTAAGCAAAACTCATAATAAATTAACTGGACAGGCAATCTATCTTTGGTTGAATATACTTTACTATTCATATGTTCAGATAACCTTTTAAGAAGATTTTTTGTGCAACCTGTATAAAATTTGCCGTCTTTTTTGCTTTGCAAAATATAAACATAATAACTCATAAATTTATCTCACGGGTTAAGCCCACCAAATCAATGGTTTAATGAGTTTGTAATCTAAATCTTTAGTATTTATCTTTGTTCCGTCTTCAAACTCCACTTCGCCATCACTAATTTTTTTAATCCACTTGCCTGTTAAGTTAGACAAAGTTTCGGCAATATCAATATTGGGGTAAAGTTTATCTAAATTCACTTTTACTTTGTCTTTCTCATAGTCAATCTCCAGCGCTTTAAGCATTTTCTCGTCTTTCAAGAAAACATATTCCTGATACGGACTTCTGCCCGGCACTGTAAATAAATCACTGTCTTCATATTTACAA
>JAOAEL010000003.1:71226-151731 GCA_026416845.1 Patescibacteria group bacterium | reverse complement strand
CAACTGAAGGAATAGAGATAGCTAATCATACACCAGGAACAACAACAAACAGATTATATAATACAGGTGGCGATTTATACTGGAACGGTAATTTGGTTGGAAGATTAGCAACGTTAAATGGTTTAACGGGAACTTCTCAAACGTTTGCTGTTGGAACATCAGGTACTAATTTTACCATTTCCTCTTCAGGTTCAACACACACCTTTAATATTCCCGATGCTTCAGGAACAGCGAGAGGGCTTGTAACAACAGGGTCTCAGACATTTGCGGGGGCAAAGACATTTTCAAATAATATGACAGTAAGCGCAGATATTTATGCTAGCGCTCTTAGAAAAACTGGTACTGGATATCTCACTATTAATAACACATCAGACGCCATTTATATGTCTGGTAATGGTGGTAGTGGTAGAACATCAACGATTATTGCAGCTCCACCAGGTAATTGGCAATCTGATTGGCCCGGCGGTTGGACAGGGGGACTTGCAACATACGATATCACTGCAGCAGGAATTTATTACTCCGTTCTTACAGCCAGATCAGACAGAAATCTGAAAAAAGACATTAATGATTTAAATTATGGCCTTGATGAAGTTTTAAGACTTCGGCCAGTAACATTTTATTGGAAACAACAAAATGGAGGAAGCACAAGCGGACTTGACATTGGTTTTATTGCCCAAGAAGTAGAACAGATAATACCTGAATTCGTCGCTGGAGAAGAAGGCAAAAAAGGCATTAAGTACGATAAAATCGCTGTTTTATTGACAAAAGCCATTCAAGACCAATATAAAATTATTGAAGAAAATAAAAGTAAAATAACGGCATTAGAATTAAAGGCTCAAACTCATACACCTTCCGTCCAAACACACGCTCCTTCTAGCGCCATTACTCCTAACACCTCTTCGGACAGCTCTCTTCCTCAAAACAATGACACTCTATTCCGACCTGCTGATGGGTTAGATATTTTTCATAAAAAAGTTGAGTTTAAGGCGCCTGCTGTGTTTAAAGCTTTTGTTGAATTTATTGACACCATCATAGTCTATGGCAACATTGAATTTCGGAGCAAAGTATTGTTTGACCAAGATACAGCCGGTACTGCGACAATTCTTGCTGGACAAACCGAAGTAACAATTATTTTTGATAAAGAATTCCCAATTGCTCCGATTGTAAATGTGACACCAACGAATATTTCTGACACAAAATACGCAGTAACAGAAACTACAACAAGAGGTTTCACAATCAAAATTGCCAATCCACAATCTAATGATGTATCGTTCAACTGGATAGCTATAACAGCCAAAGGGGCAAAAAACTTTCAGTCATCCCAAAAAGACATAAAACAACAAGGAGACACTCCTGTCCAACTAACACCAGCGCCTCAATCGCCAACACCATCTATAACACCTTCACCTATCCTACAAGAAACATTCCAAACAAAAACTATTGACAATAACCGAATTGATAATTCAGCAAGCAATTTAGGAATAAATGAAAATAACACAAATGAAAACAATTCTGGCGTTTATTCTCAAACATTAGAAAACCAAGTTCCTAATCAATAGCAAAAATGCTACGATAAAAAATCAAGAACAATATATGGGGATAATAAATTTTTTAATACGACCGAAAGTAATCATTATACTTGTCATTTTGTTTGTCCTTGCAGGACTTTCTGTGTCGACTGTATATTTCTACCAAGAATACCAAAAGGTCAAAAGAAATCCGGAACTTATTGTCAAAGCTGAGATTGAATCGGTTACAAACGATATTCGGCGGTTTATGGATCTACCAACAGATGAAGAGCCAACTCTTGCCACAGTCACAGACAAAGACAAACTTTCTGATCAGGATTTTTTCAAAAATGCCCAAAATGGAGACAAAGTACTAATTTATGTCAAAGCTCAAAAAGCAATTCTATATAGACCATCAACAAAAAGGGTAATAGAATTTGCTCCTCTTTTTTTACACGCGTCTGACGAAAACCAATCAGACAACAAACAACCAAATGTGGTTTCTGTAGCTATTTATAACGGCACCAAAACACCCGGCGTGACAGCGGATTATGAAAAAAAGTTGACTGGAATTAAAAACATCTTAGTAACAAATAAATCCAATGCATCAAATGACAACTATACAAAAACATTGGTAGTTGACATAAGCGGTAAGAACAAAGAGATACTAAATCAAATAAGCAATTTAGTGAACGGAGAGGTTATCGAAAAAATTCCAACCGGAGAAAAAGAACCACAAGCAGATGTTTTAATCATAGTTGGCAATCAACAGTAGACTTCAAGCCAACTTAGAGTATAGCAACTTATCCCAATATAAGACTTCCCCCAGATTCTAACCCTCACAAAGTAACTTTGCCTGCTCCAAAACTGTTTGGGTTGCGCTCTCTTGCTTGTCAGGCGGGTAATTATACTTACGAAGCAGCTTTTTAACATAGATTCTCAACTTAGCCTGCACGCTTTCTTTAATTGTCCAATCAACTGTTGTGTTTTGGCGCAACAAAACCACTAGCTCCCTGGCTATTTGCTTAAGCGTCTCATCTCCAAGTTCCCTGATTGCGCTTTCGTTTGCGCACAAAGCATCATAAAAAGCAATTTCCTCTTGAGTAAGGCCGGTTTCTTTGCCTCTTTCTCTCTCTTCTTTTATCTTTTTAGCCAGTTCTACCAATTTCGCAACCACTTTCGATATCTGCAAACTGCAATTCACCACATTTATGTCAATTTATAAACAAAAAGTCACCAATAAGTTAATTATGTCACAAAATAGTTGACACAAACCAAAAAATTTTCAGCTCATTGATCAAGTCTCTTATCTAAAAACAAACCCCGCAATCAAAACTCATCGGGGATTTATACTGCAAGCTTTTTCTTCAACACAATACTACCCAGATCTTCAAACAACCTATCTATGTCTACTTGCACAACACCTTCCTGATAATCGTGTAACCAAACACCTTCACCTATTTCCCTAGATATCTTGTTTAATATTTTCGAGATTTGATTTAGTAGCTCTTCCACATCTCTGTGAGCAATACGAGGCAATCTAGGCTGAACTATATCCTCATGTGCCAACCATTTATCACGAAATTTTCTTATTCTCTCGACAATACCTCCTTGCTCATCAGTTAGCACTTCTAAGACATTACTAAACTTTATCTTCTCACAAATACTACCAACCTTGTAAATACTCAACGACTTATGGCCCTTGTCAAAAAACTTAGCCAACTCGATAAAAAGGTAAGAACCTAAAGCTCTCTCTGCAATCCAAAAGAAACTTTTATATCTCTCTTTCTCGCAATATTCTCGCGAACTCAAATTATTATAAGCATAAAAGGCAACAAGAACTAAATGGAACCTCTTTTGTAACCTTTTAAGGTAATCCTTTAATTCAATCTGTTGACTTGTCTTCATTTCTTCCTGTCTATTCATAAAATTCTGCAATGAACAAAATTAACAATTTATATCATTGAAACCAGCTTTTAGACACCCAATCCTTCCTGACTATGAGTATCTAACTAGATGGTGTATTTGACTTTTGTAATTTCATTTTTTCACAAACATTGACTTTTTTATAGAATTAAGTAGAATTGACTTACACAGACCCTATTGCCGAATTGTCACCGTATGGTGCGCGTTCCAAGCTGACGCTTGGATAGGGAACAGGGTCGTTTTATTTAAATTCCCATATATCCTCCACCCGCCCTGCATCCTGCAAAATCCTCAAATAACTTTTATCTTTTCCTGTATAACTTGAAAAAATAGAGCCTGCTGTCATATCTGCTAACTGAATCAACGTGTTCTGTTTGGAATCGACAAATTTCAAATCATGAAAGACTCTTGAATTTTTATTATCCAGCCCGCCGCTTAAATAAACCCGCAACTTGTGGCGAATAGCTTTCTCCCCATGTTTGTCAAAGCGCAGTTTAGCATTACGGATATTTCCACGGCTGTTTTTCAGCGCTTGCATAATCATATAGTTATAAAAATTTTCTTTTTCCGAGCGGAGCCTTGGGCTGTAGATAATTTTTTTGTCGCTTACTATCGCTCGTATTCGAAACTTGAAATTTTTAACAGCGGCAAAAAATTCATTTCTGAATTTACGGTTAGTTTTGTTAAATTTAAATTCATAAAAATCTGAAACTTGCAGCTTGCGGCGCAATTCCTTAATCGCTACTGAAGTTTTTTCTGCTTCTAGGTAATCGTCGAATACAACAAAAGCAACAACAAAAAATTTAGATGATCCCTTATTCAGCTTAAATCCCGGATCTCCAGAATCATCTATAAAAACCAATTATTTTGATTTTTCACTCATACTTCAAACCCCACTTTCTTTAAATTCTCCCGTATCTTCTCCTCCAGCTCCTTTGATTGCTTAAACTGCTCTGATAGTTCTTTGGTCAATCTTGCCATTTTTTTCTTCAAAAACTTCATCATCTTCTATTTCAATATCCGTCCCTACATATCTGCCTGGTGTTAGGACAAAACCGTTTTTTTCAACCTCTTGCAACGAAGCCGCTTTGCAAAAGCCTTTTACATCTTCATATTTACCGTCTTTGTTGCGCCAGTTGTGATAAGTTTGAGCAATTTTCTCTATTTCTCCGTCAGTGAGTTCCCTATGCCGTCGGTCGATCATCCTGCCCATGTTTCTTGCGTCGATAAATAAAATTTCATTGTGTCGATCTCGGAATTTGTGATTGTATCGGTCGCGAGAAACAAACCACAAACACGCTGGTATTTGCGTTGTGTAAAACAGTTTGTCTGGCAGAGCCACAATACAATCAATAAGCCCTGCCAAGATTAAGTTCTTTCTGATTTCTCCTTCGCCGGCTGTGTTGGAAGAAAGTGAGCCATTGGCCATCACAAATCCGGCAATGCCGGCAGGCGCGAGGTGATGGATAAAATGCTGAATCCACGCATAGTTGGCATTTCCCTTTGGCGGCACGCCATATTGCCAACGGATATCTTCACGCAAATTCTCACCCTTCCAGTCGCTAACATTAAACGGAGGATTGGCTAAAATAAAATCTGCTTTCAAATCCTTGTGCTGATAATTATGGAAACTATCGCCTAGCGCAATCTGGCTGCTTTCAATCCCGCGAATTGCCAAATTCATCTTACAAAGCCTCCATGTGGTGGGGTTTGATTCCTGCCCATAAATCGATATGTCATCAATTCTGCCGCCATGCGTTTCAATAAACAACTCACTTTGAACAAACATGCCCCCACTGTCACAGCAAGGGTCGTAAACCCTGCCTTTGAATGGTTCAATCATTTGAACTAACAACCTGACAACTGAAGCGGGAGTAAAAAACTCTCCACCACCCTTGCCCTCCGCGCTGGCAAACTTGCCTATGAAATATTCATACACTCTGCCCAATACATCTTTAGATATTTTCTCTGTCTCCCAATCCTATCGTGCCAATAAGGTCAATAAGTTCTCCAAGTCTTTGTTTGTCTAGTGTTTGTCTGGCGTATTCTTTAGGTAAAACCCCCTTAAGCGAAGGGTTATCTTTCTCTATTGCCACCATTGCCTCATCCACAAGCTTACCAATTTCCGGGCTTTTGGCATTTTGGGACAGAAAGCTCCACCTTGCCTGCTCAGGCACCCAAAAGACATTTTCAGCCAAATATTCGTCTTTATCTTCAGGATCAGAAAGAGGATCCGACTTTAACTTCTCATGCAGTTCTTCGAAAGAATCGGAAATATACTTAAGAAAAACAAGTCCCAAAACAACATGTTTATACTCTGATGCGTCCATATTGTTCCGCAATTTATCCGCCGCGGCCCAGAGTTTTTCTTCAAAGCCGAGATTGGCAAAGTTTTTACTTTTGCTATCTGACATAATTTCAAAATTTATCCCAAATTATAGCCTGAAAAGTTATTGAGTACTATATTAAAAAATAAAAATCTTTAAATGTTTGTTTGGGATCATCCTGTACTCTTTTGGTGCAATAAAAATTGCTCTACACCAATGATAAAGGCTTCTATTGCCAAATTAACATCTATTTTCCCCTTATTTTTTTAATTTTTAAATCCTCCTCAAATAAAAAAATCAATAAGGTATTGACTGTTTTAGAAAATTGTATAATCCTTAAACTAATCCAATGTTCAAAAAAGCTAAAATTCCTCATTGAGGCAAAAGCTAGTGATTTGAATATGAAATTAAGTTCAAGAATTGCTTTTTTTTCATTTTTGGCTATCTGTGGCTCTTGCTTATTGATAACTCCCACCGCAATACTTGCAAATTATCAGATTGATACAAGTTTTTTAATTACTGATAATTCTGTTCTTTCAATAGCTCAAGATGAAAATTACATTTATGTCGGAGGAGAGTTTAGACTCATTGGAAAACAAAAACACAATAATAATGTAATCTACAATAAAACTACAAACACGATCGGGAATTTTAGCGATCACCCAAATGGCAAGGTGTTCGCTGTGGCGCCAGATGGCAATGGAGGCTGGTATGTTGGTGGGCAATTCGATCAATTAGGAACACACAACATCAGCAACTTAGTTCATATTAAACCAGACAAAACAATCAACCTAAACTGGACCCCAAACCCAAATGGCGCAGTTCGGGCTCTTTACTTTGATGGCACAAATTTGTATGTTGGTGGAGATTTCACCCAAATTGGCGGCCAAAACATAGCTCGACTGGCAAAATTAAATGCAACCACAGGCATCCCAAATGCCTCGTGGAACCCCAACCCAGACAACTCAGTCAATAAAATCATAAAAGACGGATCCGACATCTATGTCTGTGGCACATTTGCCAACATTGGAGGCTTAAACAGGCTTTCCCTTGTCAAACTCAACGACACAAACGGTAGCGTAATTACATCCTGGAATCCTAGTCCAAATTCAGTCGTATACGATATAGCCGTCTCGAATTCGCATGTGTACGCAGTCGGCAACTTTTCTACTATCGGAGCTACCACCCGTTACTATGCCGCAAAGCTTAATAAAACAAACGGTGGCGCAGATCCCACCTGGCACCCAAACGCAGATGCGGCTGTGAACACTATAGCCCTAAATTTATCAGAAGGCGAAATATATGTTGGAGGATATTTTACCGACATTGGCGGCAACAACATCAGTTATTTAGCAAAACTCAACGACACCAATGGTCAATCCAATCCCTCTTGGACATCCACCTTAATAAATGATTTAGTAAGAACAATCCATGTATCAGGAAACACCATTTATGTTGGAGGAGATTTTAACTCCCCCGCCGACGGCAGTTCATACATCACAGCGCTAAGCAAAAGCGATGCGACAAAATTGGCTAGCTGGAATTTTAATTTCTCAGACCGCGTAAACACGATCGCCGAGCAAGGACAAGAAATCTTTATTGGCGGACAATTTAGCATCGCCGACGGGATAAGAAAAAATCACCTTGCAAGATTCTTTAAAAGCACTAGTCAGATTGACAATAACTGGAACCCAAACCCCAATAACTACATAACCACCATAGCTGTAGACAATAATGCTGTTTATGTCGGCGGAGCATTTAGCTCAATTGGTGGCCTTTCTCGAGACCGCTTGGCAAAAATTAACAAAACTAACGGTAATGCGGACAGCGCTTGGGTAAGCGGCTTGATAGAAGTAAACAACATCTATTCTATTTCCCTCTCAGATAACCACATCTACGTAGGCGGAGAATTCGATGTCCCTTCTAATTTGGCCAAATTGCAAAAGACCAACGGATCTGCTGCCTCTTGGTATCCATCCCCAGACGCCGGAGTCCACTCAGTATTTTACAAAAATGGCAACATTTACACAGGTGGACACTTTACAACCATAGGTAGTCAATCCAGAAACCGCATTGCCAAACTAAATGATAATAATGGCAACGCTTTAGCATGGAATCCATCTGCAAACAATTCTGTTCGCGCTATTTATCCAACTAACGATGGAGTTTTTGTTGGTGGAAGTTTTACAAACATAGGTGGACAATCCCGAAATCGCATTGCTAAATTAAATGACACCAACGGAAACGCTGATCCCGCATGGAACATAAACCTCGACGACGATGTTCTTGCAATTGATGCGGATGAAAATTATATATACTTTGGCGGTAATTTCACCACTGTCAACGGGAACAACATCCCATATGTCGCAAAAGCAACCAAAGATAACGCCAGCATAGACGATAGCTTCGCCATAAACCCCAACAACAATGTTCGAGCAATACTCATTGACACAAACAACGCTAACAAAATTTACATAGGAGGAAGTTTTACCGCTATCGGAACAAATAATTACATATACCACCTCAGCAAAATAACTTATACTCCACCAACTTCCAGCTCCACCAATGTCCCCCTACCAACCATTTCGGAAAACAAACCAGGTCCAATCATATGCAAGGATACCAAACTATCTCAAGTTCCCGATCTTTTTCAAATAAACACCAAGGACACAACAGCCAAACTTTACTTTACTCCCGTAACTGAATCAGATTACTACTACATAAGCTTCTCAGAAAAAGAAAGTGCCGAAGAACATGGAGCTTTAGTAAAGCTGTCTAGGCAAGGTGTTCAATCCTATGAAGTTTATTTCCTTAAACCAAATACCACTTATTATTTCAAGGTAAGAAGTCAAAATGGATGTATGCCTGGAGACTGGAGCAGTATTCTAAAAGCACAAACTAATAGAAGAAATCAAAAACAAACTACCAATTACTACAAGTACCAAAAGACAAATTTTAGGATAAGTCAGGTTAGAGGCATTAGGACAAATAGAATAAAAAATAACAGGCAAAGTTTGATATATGATCAAGATTTAAAAAACTCTCAAAAATTTGCTTTTTTTCATCAAATTAAACATTTTTCTTTTGAGAACTAGACAATTTGGAAACATTTCATTTGATTTTTTTAAACTTTAATAAAAACTTTAGAATATAAATTAAACTGACTTTAGCAAAAATCCATATACAGTTTCCGCCTTCTAAAAATTTCAACTTGCAATTTGCTAAAAACTTTACAAGCCAAATTCAGCTGGCAGATTATTCAGGATAAACTCTTGAGGTTTTTCAACAAAAATAATTCTTTTCCCTAGGGCTTGGGCAAAGCCAATCTCTAAAAGCGCTGAAGCACCAACATATCCCTCTGGATCGCAAACTATTAAAGCATCAGAATTAATAATAGAATTTAAATGATAACGCTCTAATTCCAGGGGAGATAAATTTTCTTCGCCGCTGAAAACAATAAATTCTTCATTAGGATTTTTAGGTTCAACAAACCTTTGGCTAAGCACTTTGACTCCCCCTTTTTCTAACTCTTTCTTTATTTTTGAAATATAACTTAAATGTTTCCTAAAACTGCCACTTAAGGTCACATATCTAAACTCTTGTCTTACAACGCCATTTATTAAATTAGAATCCGATGGAATAATTTCTTCAATATTGTATTTCTCGCATATTGCCTGAGCGACACCAGAAAATGCTCTTGCCCCGTGCATCCATTTTGGATTATCAGGCATTAAACTCTCAAGCTCCTCAATCGTTATTTTTTCATAAATTTCTTTGTTTTTGGTTTTATAGTCTTTTGCCTCAATCAAAAAGGGATGATCATCGTCTTTGAACAAAACATTATTTTTGAGCGGATATTTAGCTAATTTCATATAGGTTAATTCCCCACCGGTCAAAAAAGCAATTTTAGGTTTATTATCTAAATGTGGTATTTTGGCATTAATAAATTTTAAGATTTCATCTATGCTCACTTTAGATACCTTATCATTAATTTGAGGAAAATCGGTTAAAACATTAGCAACTCCTACATCTAAATTTTTTCTTTCAACTGCTTCATTGCCATACATTACAACAAGCTCAGTAGATGCTCCGCCGATGTTAATAAGTAAAACTGGTTCTTTTAAGTTACACCTTCCTATTAAGGCTTTTTCCAAATAAAAGTTTTCTAAATCTTGGCTGATAATGTTGAAATACAAACCTGTTCTTAAAAAGACTTCGTCCACAAAGGCAATTTTGGTTGAGGGTGCCAATTTTCTAAAAATTCCGGTGGCATAAATTTTTATAAAAGTGTTTTTGTTTTGATCCTTGATCGAATCTAAAAGCTCAAAAAGTTCTTTTTTAGATTCTGGCGAAATCCCTCCTTCGGGATCAAAATTTTCTTTGAAAAAGATAGAACGTTGCAACAATAGATTTAATTTCTTCCCTGAATATTTATAAACTTTAATAGTCGAGGAACCTACATCCAAAATAATTTTTTTCATATTTTTATTGCTAGACATTTTTTAAAGCTTAATTTATTTTTTGACTGCTAAAAGTTCTATCAGAAAACTTACATTCTAGACTTTAGAGCAAACTTAAAAATTACATAAATAGCGACTTAAATGCAACATTACAAACCTATTTTCTATGTACATTAACAGGGTTTAACTATTTGGATAGCCTGTATTTAATTCTGTGATTTCTTTTGCAATCTCTGTTCTTGTCTTTGCACCATATCTCGAAGTTTGATTAACATTTCATCAGTTATTTTATTTCTATCAAAATTTTTTTGTGCGCCATATTCAGATTCAGAAAAATAATTGTAGTCCGAGACATCCATTCCTCCACGACCTAGTTTTCTAAATTTTTCTGCGTAGAAATCAAAAATGTGGATTTTTGCGGTAGTATAAATATCAATTTCTGCTTCCATAGCCCACTGTTGAATGGTTTGAAAATCTAAACCAACTTCAGGGAAAAGATGCATTAAATTATCTGTTCTTTTTAGTCGAACCATCTGGACATCAATTTCCCATTGCTTTTTATCTTTTTCTTTATTTGCAACATGTTGTTGGGTACGAACTGTTTGAGTTTCTTCAGAATCATATACTGGAACATTTGTTGCCTCAGAAATAGCTCGTAAAGCATTATTAATTGCTTGTTCAGTTGTTTGCGGATCTCCTTTATTAACTCCATTTATTGGAATAATGGCTGTAATATTATTTGGATCTAATACACCCTTCAAATTCGTTTCTGTGCAATTATCTCCAAAGTCTTCTATTTGGGATATAGGAACATCAATAACAAGTATTGCACCATTTAGACCTGCATATTCTAATGCCTCACTTGGACTCCAAGACACTGATAAATAAGGACTTATTCCACTATCAAAAAATCCTCCATTGTGTCCAATCTGATGATAAATAAGTTCAGTTCTAACACTATTTCCTTTTAGTATGCCACTTTCAATCTCTGCCAAGTCTCTATCAAGTTTGGTTCTTTGAATTTCGTTCATCTGAGATTTAGCTTTATTCACATACTTTATCAAATTTTCATAAGTTGGTTCATTTGCTAGAACAGCAACTTCTTGTCTTAAATTGTCCAAGACAACTGAACCTGTTTCATTTTCACCTTCAGCACGCATAGCGTATGGTACTTGTTTTAGCAAAGAAGCGTCTAATTGATTTACTCCACGATAAACCCGAACCATTTTTTCCGTAAAAATTTCTTTTTTAGGAAGAATAACTGCTTCAGTAAATTCACCCGCATTTACAATTTGTATAATTCTTGCTTCAACACCAGCTTCTTGCAATCTTTCTAACACAGATTGCGCTAGAGTGTTAATAGCAACTACCTCAAGGTTAAAGTTTTCAGCCTGCGCTAGATTATCACCAACAACATTTTGGGTCGTAACAAAAGTCTCTGCCAAATTTTTTCCAGCAAACTCAGTTTGATTCTCTAAGTATGGTCGCAATTCAGTGTATCTTTCAGCATAGAATTTAGCTTTATCTGGATACATTAGTGCAAATCGCCTCATTGCTTCTTCACGAGTCCAAACCTCACCATGACTGTTTGGTTCCAACATTTTGAGAAAAAGTGGATCTCTGTCTATATTTATTAGCCCATCAGGATCACGATAAACTCTTTTACTTTCTCTTTCATCATATAATCTTGCCACATCGGGATAAGTTTCACGAAACACCTTCTCTGCTTCTGCATCCACTGAGTAAAGAATATTCGAATCTAAACTTACTAAATCAATAAATCTCTCAAGCGGGATGTCACGAAAGTCTGTTGTGCCAAAAACTTTAACTTTATGATCATTATATAATTGATTTCGCAATTCAATATATCTAGCGTCTTGTTCCATTTGATCAGGTAATTCAGCATATTTTGGGTCTTCTTGAGAAACTTGAAAAGGATTTTGTTCAAGCTCTGCCACTTGTTGTATAGCTTTTTGCAAATCATAGTGTGGTACCCCATATTCTCTTTGGAAAATTTCCATATACTGCAAAGCTTCCCGTGGGTGCCTTCTTACAAACTCCCTCATCGAATAATCCCTATTTATCCGGCCTTTTATAACATCCTGTTTTCCATCAGGACCAATTCCCATCATTGCATTTTGAAATTCTTTTCCTGTCTTAGTTTGAAAGATCTCTTTCCAAGTGACTGGACATTTAGTTTCAATTTCTGCACCACCTTGTTGACATTGCCCTGATTCTTCACCAGCGGGAATTGCATCCGAAGTAAATTCTTTACTCGCTGGGTTAACCACTTTTGTCTCCATTTCTACTAAATCTTGAAATACCAAATCAGGGTCTCCATCTTGATCAATCCTTGCAACCATTGCCTTTTCTGTTTGACCTATGCTTTGGATCTCTGAAAATTCTACTTCTACTGGTTTATATGTTTCGGATGTTGCAACCTCTGATAACTCAGAACTTGGCAATCTGTCTGTCATACTATCCTCAGTTTGCTTTGTTTATTTGTAGCTTGTTTAAGAATGCAATTTGCTTCATCTAATTTCCCTTGCTTCAAAAGTCTGCTTGCATGCCTAAGCACCACTTCCTTTATTTGTTCTTCGTAGTTTCTTGATACTTCTAAAACCACAGGCACTAATTCTGGAAAACGATCGTCAAACTCCTGCACTACGGCATGAATTTGACTTAAGTTCATGTAAGGACGAAGAGTGTTTAGGACATATTTAGCAATTTCTTTTGCTCTTTGAGCATTCATTTTTCCATCTTTCAATTTTTGCTCCATAATCTCAAGTATCTTTAGCTCAATCTTTTTCCTATATTCTTCAGTATCCATACATTTACATTTTTGAACTAACAAATACATTGTTTGTCAATTTTAAAATATCTAGTTTTTTTATATCTTCCATATATTAGCTAAAAGAGATCTGTTTTTGAAATTACCTGTTTAGCTTTGTTTACTTAAACTATCAAGCGCATTTTTCATTCTCGAAAATTTACGAAAGAGCTGATATTTATACTAATGTACAATAAATTTATCACAAGATGAACAATTAAACCTTGAGGGAAAATGTGAAATAATCTTACAAACCACCATACAAAATCACAATACGCCCACCTAATCAAGTGCTGATAACCAAAAAACTTCAAAACAAATTTAAGCAAAAAGATTAACAAAATTATTTAAGTAATAAAATTCAAAAAAAATGAAAAAGATCCCAAACCGCAAACCATTGAAAAAAATTGAAAAAAATCAGTAGCGAAGTATCAATCAAAGACTGAAGAAATTGCAAAGTTTAAGTTAAGCAAAAAAATAAAAAACTGGACTTACTATTAAAACTATAAAGTTGACGGGTTTAATCAATGAGCTGGAATATGAAATGACACACTTTCTCAACTTTCTAATC
The DNA here is from genome assembly GCA_026416845.1 of Patescibacteria group bacterium. Taxonomy (GTDB): domain Bacteria; phylum Patescibacteriota; class Microgenomatia; order UBA8517; family UBA8517; genus JANWVB01. The sequence continues at coordinate 138,109 of JAOAEL010000003.1, read as the reverse complement.
TTATAAACTAAACACAAATTTATCTCAAATCTATGCAAAAGATCAAATAATCAGTTTTTTATAACTTAATTGAATAATTTTAGCATTTTAAATTTCACTAAATCCTATTTATAAAATACCACCAATGTGTCCTGCTTTATAAGCTATTTTTAAAAATCATCAAAAATATATATTCCTTTGAATGTTTAACTTTTATTATAGATTGTTAATATAAAGTATTTCGGCAAATAGTCTTTTACTCTATATTCATCCAAATCTTGGAATTAAAAAATTGAACTTTTGCTAACAAACTGCTGAACGAAAGACAGAGTTAAGAACAATAATCCCTAGAAATAAAACTGCCTCATATAAAAGTCAAAATTATGAAAAGATTTTTAATTTTTACACTATGTGAATCTTTTCCTTCAGATTGTATTTTGGGTATAAAGATTTGTTAAATATACAACGTTGTGTGTGAAAGAAAAATATCTCAATTAATATACAAAAACAACCACTCAAAAGCAAACAACGTCAAACTTGTCGTCTGAAACGCGATAAACAATTTTTCAATAAAAGATGTCTTCGTCAATAAGCAAACATCAAAAGCTGAAAACTAATAAAAAAGTTCTTTTTTTTCTGCCATCTTTAGTTTCTATGTTCTTGCCATTCATTGCCAATTTTCAAAAATTCCTCTACATCCTGCATGTATTGGGTCAAATAATTCTCCATTCCGATTGCAAGATTCATTTCTATCGTTCCATTCTCACTGTCACCCAAATCTACTTTTTATTCTTTCTTCAAATTCCTAACTTTATTAAAAACCAGATCTGGCTTCAAATTAGGCTAAAAATTGACTTTTTCGTGTATAATATATAAACCTTTATGAAACTTAAATTTCAATGGAAAAACGATGGACAATATCACCAATATTGCCTTCTTTGCCATGCCGAAAAGGTTGAGGCAATTTGCAAAGATGGAAAAACTTATTATTTGTGCCGCGAGTGTGGCAAAATCAGCGAAAGGTCAATAATCATTGATCCGGCTATCAAATGGTGGGTCGACGAAAAAGGTGAATATTGGCACGAAAGCGCGGGTGTTTTTGTGAGAAACAAACAAAAAAATTTCTTGTTTTTTGAAAGGACTATATATCCTTTTTCTTACACCGTTCCTTCCGGACATGTTGACTCGGGAGAAGAACCGTTGCAAGCCGCAATGCGGGAGCTTGAAGAAGAAGTTGGAATCAAAGCCAAAAATTTGCTCAAAATAAGCACTGAAAATATTGTTGGGGACTCATGCAGAAGAGGATCTGACGCTCACAGGTGGCACGCGTATTTATATCTTTTGGAGGAAATTGACGATATGGAAATAAAAGTATGCGCGGAGGGCAAAAATCCTGTTTGGCTAAGCATAGACCAAGCTTTGCAAAAAGAACTTACTTTTCCTGTAAGTCACATAATTAATAAATACAAAAATGAGCTACTTTCAATCTGAAATCTTTAAACCAGAATGTGCTAATTGGTTAGGTTACAAGCCTTGTACAGAACAAAAAAAACAAGGTTTGGCTAATTGTGCCAATTGCGCTTTTTACCAAGAAGGTCAAAAAATTCTGCAAATTGTCAATAAACCATATAGTCCTGAGGAGCTTAGGACAGCATCTAGCGTTGGTATAGTAGAAATGGGTGGTCTAGGTAGTATCTTAAGAACGACCGCAATTTCCAAGGGGATCAGGAAAATCAATCCCAATACCCCAATATATTGGTTTACACACACACGTGGGGCCGAATTATTAAAATACGTTCCAAATGTAACTCCAATTGATGTAGAAGCGGGAAAGTTTGATCAATCAGCTTTAAGGGTAGATGTTTTGGTAAATTTCGAGTCTAGCAATAACCAAGGTCGGGTTGTGGAAATCGTTAAGGCAAATACTTGTATAGCTGGTTTTGCTTTAAATGCTCAAGGTAAATTTTGTGGTGTTCCCCCTTATGCCAACTACTTGCAACAACTGCAAATAGACGACGCTTTCAGGAAGGCTAACCAACTAACCATGCAAAGAATCCTGCTGGAAAGCATTGGCTTGGAATACTCTGGTCCAGAATACGACATTAGATTAAACCCTTCAAATTATCAAAAAGCCGCTGAAATTATTAACAATGCTTTTAACGGCAGGAATTACGCAGATGTTATAGGTCTGAATATAGGTACCAGCCGGAAAGGGGTTTTAAGGCGGTGGCCGCCATACAGATTTTCTGAATTAATAATCGAGGTTGCTCAATCGCGCCCCGAAATAGGCATATTAGTTTTGAGTGGCCCTGAAGATTCCGATGCTAGAGATGAGGTCATCCAACATCTTGGAAGAGATAAAACCATGGAAAACCTGGCGGTGTTGCCAAATAACATAGAGATAGGGAACTTTATGGCAATAATTCATAATTGTAAAGTTGTAGTTACCGCCGACACTTTCGGTTTTCATGTCGCCCAAGCCTTTAAAAAACCCACTGTGGTACTTGTAGGTCCAATGCCAGATAAAGAGCTGGAGTTGACTAATGAGCATAGTATAATTATCGGCCCTAAGCTTTCTTGCTCACCTTGTTACTATTCTTGCTCTCAACCAATAAAAGGTTTTTGTATGATTGATATCTCAACAAACGAGGTTACTAATAAAATTTTAAATATTTTACAAACTTCCAAACCTTGTAACGCGTACCCAACTTCGTTCCGATAGTTGATCAAATATTTAAAAAAACTACATTTAAACTTTGGCACCAATTCTAAAAATTCCCCTATCTTCCAATTACGTTGTTAAGTTTAGCATTAACCCCATCCAATAAGAGAATAAATATCAACTCTTTCTCCTCAATTCGAAGATTAAATTTTTCCGCATTGATTCTATTTTATCTCTCAGAAATCTCAATTTTCCTAGCTTGGGAATAGTAAAAACATTGTCCTTTTTTAAAAACAAAATTTTATCCCTTCAAAAAAATTACAACCATCATATTTTTTTACAACTTAATTGTTAACTTACCTAGGCATATCTTTTAAAACAAATAACCTTTTATTCCTGACCTACATCAAATATCTATATTTTTTGTTTCCTAAACCTGTAATCAATTTTGCAAAAAAAATCCTTTATATTAGGAACAGTTTTGTTTTCAAATCGTAAACAATAATAGCTGTGGCGGTTTTTCTTTTTTTCATAGCCTTGCTGTTTGCCTATATCTTTCTGCCACTTTTTGTATGATTGGAAAACGAAAAGCGTTCTGGTTTCTTAGACTCATTCAAATCTGGCGCTTTGATGTTTTTTGGTTCTCCAAAGTGAGTGCTAGTTATGGACTTTATTTTACCAGCCAGCAAAGCTACCATATCTTCAATCTTGCCTCCCAACTGTATAGCTAAAACCCTATAATTTCTTCTTTGATTTGAGGAATCATCATTTCCCAACGTCGTACTGAAATAAGTTGATAAAAATTTCGAGCTTGATTGAAATAATAAAAAAAATTCCTCAACACAGTTGTCTTTATACACCAATGTACAGCTTTAATTTATCAATTAAGCTTTCATGATTCAGGATAAAAGGAACACACCGCATTTTGTGGAAAGCCCCATTAAGGTGACAGTCAAAAGGCGAAACGGATAATTTTGAGCCCGGGATATTCTGACGTATCTTGACAATATGCCCCAACTATTTCTGCTACCTCTTGAGTTAGGCTTTTATGGGCAACCATCCACATTGTTTCCAGATCTAAAACAGAAGCTACATCTTGAGCATGGTGTTTCTCGAAACTATCTCCATTAAATTCTACTGCTTCCCCCATATAAAAATACATCTGCAAGTAAGCAGCTAAAAATCTATGGTCTACTTTTTGCCACTTCTGCATTGCTATGTTCGTCCATTCCGCCGTTTCTCCAAAATCTGAGTAAATGGACCCTAATTATTGTCTCCAGAGTCTGATTATTTTATTCGAGTATCGTCTTTGATATGTCTAAGCAATTTTCGCCAAAAGCTATGAAGTTTCGTTGCCATTCTTTTAGCTTGATAATCTGTTGATATTGTTTAGCCCGTTTTCCGAGTAGAAAACACAGATGGCTGAAGAGATAAATCTTTGTAGATAGCAAGAGTTTTATCAGAGACCCGCTTAACTCGCTCCTCCTAATAAACAAAATCAGAACTTTTTATGTCTCACCCTACTCTTGATTCCACTACTATTTAAATTGTTTAATTATTAAAAATTTTACCTAAAAAGTCTCATATGTATGTGACTTATACACACCCCTGCTTTATAGCGTATTTTTGATATAATATCTATAAAATGAGCAGAGAGCAATCATCCCAATCTCCGACAATAGTTGAGTATTGGGAAACGGAAAGACTCCCTTCAATGCATAAAACTTCTCTCGAATTTAGAAATGCTTTAGCGCTTTCTTATAATTCTGAAACTTTACAGAGGTTATTTGAGGAACCCTTTTTGCCACCTGAAGTAATTGAGAGACAACAATTTGAAAAAATAAGAGAATTAGTAACATTGGCTTATTATAAAATTCCTGTCTATAGAAAAAAATACCAAGAGGTAGGCTTTGAACCAAGAGACTTAAAAGATTGGGGAGATTATCACTTTTTACCGGTAATAACAAAAGATGAGTTAATTGATGCTTTCCCAAATCTTTGTGTCAATCCTGATTATATGATTGAAGACTTATTTCCAACTCGATCAAGTGGCTCTTCTGGAAAGACCTTAAGAATTTATGTTGACCCACAAGCAATTATTGCTGACACTTTACAAGGTATTCGTCAGTTTTGGCTACAAAGTGGGGGGGTTTATAATAAATACCAGAGAGTAGCGCATGTTTACACCGTTCCTTGGTGGGTAGATTCTTTAGGAAATGGTGAGTATCAATCAATTTTCATAAGCAGCTTAATTAAACCCGAAGAAATTGCAAAAATTTTAGAGGAAGTTTCTCCTGACATTCTTTCTTTATACCCCTCAAATCTTCAATCTTTAGTACCTTACTTACGAGAAAGTGTTAAAAGAGAACTTATTAAATTAGTAGTGACTCATTCGGAAATGTCTTCAAAGGAAGAAAGAAGAATAATGAGCAATCAATTAGGGGGTATTCCTGTATTAGACGAGTACAGCTCTGAAGAGTTAACACGAATAGCCCTTGAGTGTCCCTGCGGTCATTATCACATTTGTGAGGACACGGTAAGAATTGACGTTGTTGACCCTAAAAGCTTTTTACCAATTCAGAAAGGTACAGGGTTAGTAGTTGGAACGAATTTATTAAATCGTGCTATGCCTTTCATTAAATATATTCAAGGTGATTATATTACTTTAGATGAGCCTAAAGAATGCTATATTACTTGGAGACAAATTGATAAAATTGAAGGCAGACAAAATGACGCCTTTTTAAGACAAGATGGATCAATAGTTCCTGCGGGAACTATGTTAGACATAACTTATCGATGGATGTTTGATATAGGAGTAAATATTCAGGAATTTGAATTAGCTCAAACCTCTCCTGTCGAATTTAGAATAACCGTGAAAGAACCAACATTCTTTAGCGATCCAGAGAGAAGAGAACACTCCTTTCAACACTTAAAACATCTTTTAGAGACAGTGTTCAGCGGAGGAATTAATATCACCTTCAATGTTGTAGATTCTTTTCCATTAACAACCCAAAGAAAAAGGCGTCCAATTAAAAGAGAGTTCTGATTTTTTTAATTATGAAAAAGGTTGCTTTTACAAAACTAAAACCTGAGGACAGAAAATTGGTTAATGAAGCGGAAAAAGTTTTAATTAATGGTTATGATCCATATTCTCAATTTTATGTTGGCTGTGTAATATTGACAAAGAAAGGCAATATTTATAAAGGTGTTAACATCAACACTTGCGCTTATGGGGGAATATGCGCAGAACGATCAGCAATTTGTCAGATGGTCACCAACGGAGAATATCATATAAAAAAATTAGCCATTATTGCCAAAAGTGAATATTTTAAGGTAAAAATCCATTCTGGACCTTGTGGTATTTGTCGTCAGCTTATATGGGAATTTGCCGAGTTGATAAAAGATGATATTGAAATTTTAATTTCTGATTCTGATAAAGAAAAAGTTCTTATCACTTCCATTAAGGAACTTCATCCTCTTGGTTTTGGACCTCGACTTTGTTTCGGAAAATATAGAAAATATCTAAGAGTCTAGAGCGCTTTAAAAGGTTTTTTCTAAATTATTTTAGAAAAAACTTATAAATATTTGTTTTTCTTTTATTCCATCTAAATTCTAAATTGTGATTCTTTTAAATGTGACTTTTAAATGTAATAAGAGCTTCTCTTATTTTATTACATTAAACTTCCTTAACCTTCTTTTAGTAAAAACCAGAATAACTTAATACCCTAAATATGATTTTTACCTCTATTTCTAAACCAGACCTATATTTAATAGGAGAGTCTAGGATTTCGTTTTGTATAAATCACAAAACTCAACCCTCCCTTTTGATAATTTCATTATTTTTCCTACTCCCTTAATTTTAATCCTTGTTTTTTAGATTTTAAAGAGTTGAGTTCTGGTTAATAGAATAGATCTTGAAAAGAAGAAAAAATGCTCCCCCGCTAGGATTCGAACCTAGAACCTTCTCGTTAACAGCGAGCCGCTCTACCGTTGAGCTACAGGGGATTGAATAATTTACAAAGCAATTATATCAATTCAGGCAATTAAGTCTATATAATATTAGATATCTTTGCGATATTTCCAACGGCAAAGCAAATTTGACAAAATGTTTAAAATTTTAGCGAAAAAAATTCACACTGGCGCGCATGTGCTTCTCTGGATCGGAGGAATTAACTTGGGCATGCTTGGTATTTTCAAAACAAATGTTATAGCCAATGTTCTGGCTGATTGGCCTTGGCTAATTAACCCAACTTACGCTCTTATCGGTATATCAACCGTATATATAATCGCAAATCACAAAAATTCATGCAACCTTTGCATTGACAAAAAAACAAATAAAAAGGTGAAAAATAGTCTTTCACAAAAATAAAAAAGGAACTCTAATTTTGAATTTATATACACACAAAAAGAGTTCCTTTTTATAAGCAAATTTATTTGCCGCTTCCTTTAAGAACAGAATCTATCACATCTCTTGGCAAACTTGCCGCTGAAAGCAAAGCGTCACGCACGGACTTGCCAACTTCTCCGCCTACTTCATCGGCGGCTTTTACAACAGCGACAACCGCTTCGCGTGCCGCTTCGGTGGTGCTTACTCCAACTTTGCCGGCGTGCTCTACAGCTCCTTCAACGGCAGAGACAGCAACTTTGGCAACATCGCCGCCCACACTTGATGCCCCTTTGACAGCGCCGCTCACAGCTTTGGAGACGGCAGTCAGGACATTGCCTCCTGTTTCTGAAACAGCATCAACTGTTTCGCCAACACTATCACGAGCCGCATCCACCAAAGAAATGCCAGCGCTACTGGCGGCAGATACCGCGCCTGAAACAACATCACTCACAGCATCAAGACTGCTAGTTGCAATATCGGCAACATCTCTCAGCGTACCAGTTATTTGGTTTTTGAAAGCTGTTCTCAAAGCAATCAGAACATCATCTGCTCCAGAAATCGCAGAGACTAAAGCAGAACTTACTTGTTTAGCCAAATCAGAAAGCATACTTTTTCCACCCCCTTTCTATTAATTAAATTGCGTTTTTTTCTTGGCAATTTTAATTAAAAGGCAAAAAATCCAAATATTCAAGGTACAAAAACAAAAAAGGGCAAGTAAAAATTTTCCTTGCCCAATTTTTTCAGAACTTTCCTTTAAAGAAAATTTAAACTAATCAAACAAAAACTTCAAGTGTTGGTTTTTTTAAAAAAAATTAAACAAAATTTTAAATCGCACAACAGAACAAACACTTCTTAATTACCTCTGCCAAACAATATGACCATTAATACCATGCCTTTCATAAGTTTCTAAAATATCTGGGGAAAATTGCATTAATTTTTTATTGCCTTTGCTCTTGACAAGTTCGTTATGTTTTCCCAAAACAATCAAATTACAATTTTTAATCCATAACTTTAACTAAAAAGCTAAATTAATACACAAAAAACGCAATCTTTAAAAATTTTTTATTTACACAAATTCAAAAAAACAATCACGATTATCTTAAAAACAAACAAAATCAAAAAATCATTCCAAATAATCTTGAAGCTTTTTTCTCCTAGAAGGATGTTTTAACTTGCGCAAAGCTTTAGCTTCTATTTGTCTTATACGCTCTCTTGTTACACCAAAAACTTTGCCAACTTCCTCAAGCGTCATTTGTTTAGATCCATCCAAACCAAACCTCAATCTTAAAACTTTGGCCTCACGGTCGCTAAGTTCAGCTAAAATCTCATCCAAATGATCTTTTAAAAGTTGCTTAGATGCTTGATCAACAGGTGACAATTGAGATTCATCAGGTATAAAATCACCAAGAAAACTTTCATTATCTTCGCCAACTGGCTGTTCAAGAGAAGTAGTTTCTTGAGCAATTTTGAAAATTTCTCGCACTCTGCTAGGTTCCATTTCCACTTGCTCGGCAATTTCTTCTGGAGTCGGTTCTCTGCCAAGTTCTTGCATCAGCTTCCTACTTATTCTATAAAGCTTGTTTATTGTTTCCACCATATGAACAGGGATGCGAATAGTTCTTGCTTGATCTGCTATTGCACGAGTTATAGCCTGTCTTATCCACCATGTTGCGTATGTTGAAAACTTAAAACCTTTTCTCCAATTGTACTTTTCGACAGCACGAATCAAACCCTGGTTGCCTTCTTGTATTAAATCCAACAAAGATAAACCACGCCCAATATATTTTTTAGCAATTGAAACAACCAGTCTAAGATTCGCCTCCGTCAATTTATCTTTAGCTTTCATGTCTTTCTTTTCAAATTTTTTTGCTAATTCTACTTCTTCTTCAGCATCTAAAAGAGGTACTTTGCCGATTTCTCTAAGATATTGTCTAACAGGATCAGTTGATTCAACCCCAGACAACTTCGACAATATTTCTATTTCTCGTTCCAATTTTTCTTTTGCTTTTTCATCTGTGTCAAATTGATCAATAGAAACTGACTCGAAAACATCAATTCCTTCTCCTAAAAGTTTGTCGTAAAGTTCATCAAGTTGAGATATGTTTTCTTCGGCGTTTGGAAAAACTTCCAAAATTTCGTCTTGGGTTAAAAAACCTTGTTCTCTGGCCTTTTTAATAAGAAGCGTCACATTTTTTTTCATAAAAAAATACAACCAAAATCAGACATCTACGGTCAATTATACAATTTCATTTTTTGAGCGCAAGGTTGTTAATCTTATCAATAATTTCATTAAATCTTTTTTGAAGAACCAAAAGCCTTGAATCTGAACCTTCAACACTTTCACTGCCCTCAATTTTTCGAATTTCTTTTAAAATATTCTCTTTTTCAACATTTAAATTATGTCTTTTTATCCTTAAAGCCAACTGATAAGCTTCTTTTTTCAATTTTTCTTCATTTTCAGGAACATCCACTAAGCCCAAATCTTTAGCTTTGTCAGCCAACTCTGGGGGCAAAATCTTAACTAAATCAGAATATGATATGTTTTTATTGCCTTGACTATTATAAAACTCAATTATTTTTACTAAAACAGGAATAGTAAAAACACCATTTTCATAAAACCAAAGAAGATCTCTCAAATCATAACAAACAACAAGAGAAAAAAGTCTTTCCTGCCAAAACTCAATTAAATTTTTTTCACCTTTTTTTGACAAGTTTTTAATTACGTTTAACTGTGCCATTTGTCGAGAATTCAAAACCTTTCGTCTATCAAAATTAACATAATTTTCAATCTGAGCATTAATAACATCAGGAGAAATACCCAACTTTTTTGCAACCAAGCCGACATAGTGAGATCTAACAATCAAATCTTCTATATCAACAAGAACTGCAACAATTTGTTTGCTTATTTCTTCTGTATAAAAACTAGAATCACTCTGGTACTTCGCAAAAATAGAATTAAGTAAAAAATCCCAAACTGACACAGCATTATTAACACCTTCAAACAAAACTTTTTTTTCAAACCTTGCAGCTTCATCCGGATCCTTATACTTATCAAATTGCGCCACAAAAACTTCAAACCCATGTTCTTTAAGTAAATTTACACCTCTTCTTGCAGCACTATCACCAGCCAAATCAGCATCAAGAGCCAAAATTGCTTTTGAACAAAGACGTGAAAGAATCCTAGATTGATCCTCTGTAATAGCAGATCCTTTAATTGCCACAACATTCCTTAAACCCGCCTGATAAGAAGAGATCATATCTAGTTCTCCTTCAACAACTATTGCACTTTTTTGATTTCTTATATGTTCTTTTGAGATGTGTATTCCATACAAAAGTTCAGATTTATGATAAATTTCAGTCTCAGGAGTGTTAATATATTTCGCTAATCCCTTGTTGGCATCTCTGGGAAGAATTCTGCCTGAAAAACCACGAATATTACCACGAAAATCAGCTAAAGGGAATGTAACTCTCCCTCTGAATCTATCAAAAAATAAATTGTCTTTTACATACAAAATACCTGCTCTTTCTAAATCAGAAATTTTAAGTTTTTTCTTAGAGATAAAAAAATTTCTAAAAAAATTTGGTTGTTCTGGAGAATATCCAAGGTTGAACTCTTGAATTGTAGAAATACTTAAACATCTTTCTTTAATTAAATAGTTAAGAGCATATTTGCCCACAGGATGTCTTGTAAGAATATAGTTATAAAACTTGGCAACCAAATTATTTATCTCAAACAAAAAATTTTTGTCTTTAGCTTTATAATCCCTCAAACTAACACCACACCTTTTAGCTAAAAAAACTAAAGCCTCATAAAAATCCATTCCTTCATATTTTTGTAAAAAAGAAAATACATCTCCACTTTCTCCACAGCCAAAACACTTAAAAATTTGCAATTCAGGAGAAACAACGAAAGAAGGAGTTTTTTCATTATGAAAGGGGCACAAACTTTTATAATTCCTTCCCGCTTTTTTAAGATTCAAATAATCGCCTATTAAAGAAACAATATCGGTTTTTTGTTTTATTATTTCAATTTCTTCCATTTTTGTTTTTATAAATTTATGTTAAATATTAATTAGTAATTAAAATTGATAACAATTATATATGTTAAAAAATGTTGCTAAAAATATTTTTTCACTATACCTTATATATGCTTAATAATTAAAACATTTTAAACAAATAAGTGTTAAGTATTCCTAAAACAGGCAAAAAACCATAAAGACATGGAACATGCTATAATCGTAACCAGTTTATTTGCTGCTTTTTTCTTAGTCCTAATATCTCTCTCTTATCGTTTAACAAAAAAGCTGCAATTTTTACCATATACAGTTTTATTACTCAGCATAGGACTTGTAGCTCAATTCATTTCGAAATATTCAGGATTAAATTTACATTTAAACATATCTTCAGAATTTATTTATTATGTTCTTCTCCCAATTTTATTATTTGAATCTGCTTTTCACATTAATTTGCATCAGTTTAAACTACAATTTAAAACCATATCCTTTCTCGCAACATTTGGGCTTTTGCTTTCAATATTTACAATCAGCTTTATTTTGGCAATTTTTTTAAACATGCCATGGGCTGATGCTCTTTTGTTTGGCGCAATTATTTCTTCAACAGATCCAATTGCTGTAATTTCAATGTTCAAATCTTTAGGGGCACCCAGAAGACTTGCATTAATCGCAGATGGTGAAAGCATGTTAAATGATGCAACTGCGGTAATAACATTTAGGTTAATATCGGCACTTGTAATTTCAGGTAATTATTCTTTTAACGCAAATCAGGCAATTATAAGTTTGGGGACATTTTTATACGTTTTTTTTGGAAGTATATTATTTGGAGCTTTCATAGGATACATAACTGCAAAAGTTATACAAAGTTTTAAAAATGAACAATTAATCGTAACATCGCTAACAGTCGCAGTCGCCTTAGGATCTTTCTCTGTTGCAGAAACTTTTTTTGGTCTTTCGGGTGTTATAAGTTCAGTAATGTCAGCAATTATCTTAGGAAATTTGGGTAGAACAAAAATTGCATCGGAAGTCAAAAAATTTGAAGAAGAACTATGGGAATTTTTTGCCTTTGTCTCGGTCTCTATAGTCTTCTTTTTCGCAACTTTTACTATAGATTTGTCTATTTTTAAAGAAAGCTTTAACCAAATAATAGTGGCAATAATAGCAGTGCTTATAGCCAGATCTATATCTGTTTATCTAAGTTGTTTGATAACAAACAATCTCCGTTTTTTTGCAGATGAACCCAATATACCTCTATCATGGCAACATGTTTTAAATTGGGGTGGTCTTAGGGGCGTAATTCCATTAGTCCTTGTTTATTCATTACCCAAAAATTATGCCTTTTACGACACAATGTTTGCTTTTACTTTGGGTGTTTTTTTGTTTACTCTTTTTGTGAATGGTTTAACAATAAGATCTCTTCTCTTAAATTTAAAACTTCATTTACCTAAAAAAGAAGAAGAAGTGCTTCTTGAAGAAAAAAGAATATATGATTTAGAAGAAGCAAAAGGAATTATCAAAAATATTTATAAAGATGAGGTAGAAGAATCAATACTAAGAGAAATCACTCAAAACTTATCTAAAGAACAAGAAATGCATAAAAAAAGGCTTTTTCAACTTTCAAAAGGAAAAACAATATCAAAATGCCTAAAAATACAATCACTAGAAATAGAAAAAAACTGCCTTGATAAGCTTTTTGAAGAAGGATATATAAGTGAAAATGTCTATTATGATTTTGATGTCGAACTTGACATGCAAGAAGACGCTTTGGAATATCCAGAAGTTTACAAAGGCAGATCTTACCAAAAAGGAGGTTTAATTTCTTCTAAATCATCATTCAAAGAACAAATTGAAACATTAAAGTTATTAATGGTAAAAATACCATTTGCCAAATCTATATTTAAAAAATCCGAAGAAAAAATTATAAAAGAAAGAATATCTCTCTTAAAAGCCAGAATTATAACAAGTAAGGAAGTAATTAATTACTTCAAAAAATTGCTACATTTGCTAAAACAAAACAAAATAGTAAAAAAAGAAATAAAAAGAATAATTCATCAACAACTAAAACTTATATCCAAAAATGAAAGTTCTTTGGAAGAAATAATAAAAGAAAATCCAAACGCATATTTACAATATCAAAAAACAATTGCACATTCCTTTGTAAATAAAAACTAGTTACAAAATACCTAAAATAAACCTATAAATAACACAAAATGTTAATTAATTAAAACTAATTTTTTAAGTTTTTCTATCCTTTCTTTAACAGGAGGGTGAGTAGAAAATAAATTGCCAATAGAAGATAAAGGATTTGCAATATACATATGAGCGCTAGCTATATGAGCCGCGTGGTGTTGATCACGCATGAAAAGTTGCTTTGCTTGCGTTGAATGCAATTTAGCAAGAGCTAAAGACAATCCTTGCGTATCATTGGCAATTTTCGCTCCTGTTGCATCCGCTTCAAACTCTCTAGACCTTGATATGGCAAACTGGATAAGCATCGCTACAATTGGCGCAATAATAGCAACCACAAGACCGGCAATAGGATTTGAATTTTCCTCATCATTATTTGAAGGAAAAAGCATAGCTCCCAAACCGTAAGACATCTCAACAATAACAGACAAGGCCCCACCAATTGTTGCTGCCACAGATGAAATCAAAATATCTCTGTTTTTAATATGCGCAAGTTCATGGGCAATCACCCCACGAAGCTCTCTTTTGTCCAAAAGAGACAACAAACCAGTACTTAACGCAACAGCTGAATGATTATAATCTCTTCCTGTTGCAAAAGCATTTGGAGTGGCGCTTTCATAAATATAAAGCTTGGGCATAGGAATACCCGCAGACTTACAAAGTGTTCTAGTCATTTCAAAAATTTCTTTGTTTTTCTTCTCTGTAATTTGTTTAGCTCCATGCATTGCCAAAACGATTTTGTCCGAGAACCAGTAGCTACCAATGTTCATGGTTAAAGAAATCAAAAATGCCACAAACATGCCTCCCTTTCCACCAAGAAGGTATCCCACAAATATTAAAAGCCCGGTTAAAACCGAAAGATAAAGAGTTGTTTTAAACATAAAACATTAATATAAATAATATAAAAAAATATATTTTTAGTTATTAGTAAAAGATTTAATAACTTTAATTCTTCGCACTACAAGTCAAGATAGAGCAGACAAAACTAAAACCCAAGTACAATCATTATATATACAAGTAAACTTAAAAACAATATTATTGCAAAAAAGCGCTAAACACAATATCATAAAATGCAAAATGCTATGGATCCTGATAGCGAACCATTTCCAAACCAAAACGCAGAAAACGAAAACGCTCCCGCTCAAGGGCAGAAAGCTGAAGATGCAAACAAACAACAAGAAATAAGAGAAGCAGCCCTAAAATTATTAAGCTATATCCAAGACATGAAAACCAGAGGAGGCAAATTGGCAGAGATAGCAAAAGGTTATGAATCTATAAGGAAAGGTGAAAACTTTGCCGACCAAGTAGTAGTTGGAGAAATACCAAAACAATCAAAAACCCCCTCCAATAACGCGGAAGTTTACATCTCCGAAGAAGGTTTAATACAAATCAGGATAGATTCAAGTTTTATTCTGAAAAGACACAACCCAGCATATATTTATGCTGTGCTAGCTGAAGAATGGTCACACTTCCGAGACTTACAAGAAATAGCTAATAAAGAAGGTAAACCAAGAAGCATGAACGAAGAAGAACACCTTGAAAGTGAGATTCGTGCCAAACTTCAGGCTCTAGAAGCTTACAAACAGTGTAAAGAAGAAGGTGTTGGTTCAAGTGTTCGTTTTCTGGATGAGCTACTAGGAAAAATAGAAAGTGTAAAAAAACAAAGAGAGGAAGGCAAAATAACAGAGGAGGAAGCGAGGGAGAAAGAAATTGAGATCATAATAAAGCATTTGCAAGAGATGGGTTATGAAGTAGCAAAAAGATATCAAGAGAGAGAAATGTTAAAAAAATTCAGAAAATTTCTAGAAGAAATTAGAGGCAAACCTCGAGAATAATCAACTCAGCAAAACAACTAACAAAAAACCAAAAACAAGACAAAAATCAAGATTTAGATATAAACACAGAAAAGTTTGAAGAATTAAGTTTTCCACAAAAGACGGTAATTCCATGATAATAGAAGACATAGGCGTACCTTTAGAACATCAAAATAAGGTCTACGGAATACTTTTAACAGAATTAACAGAAACAATAGCAAAAGAAAGAGGAGTAAAAAGAATATCTACTTTCGTACAACCCAAATACCTAAAAATACTACAATATTTGAAATATAAATCTGAAGGATCTATAGCATATAAAGAACTTGGACCAGAAAAAAACCAATCAACTCCTATATTCGAAAGAAAAGATAAAAAAATATGACAATAATAACTTTAACAATGACGAAGGTTAAAAAACAATTTCGCCACCCCAAATCTTCCAACCCAAAGGCAGTAGACCGGGTGCAGAAATACAATCCAAAAGCAATGACGAACTGCTAACAGAGTTGCTGTCTTCACCCAATTATGATTCTCGGAAAAAACTAGCAGTTTGAGTAAATGCACAACAAACATCAACAATTAACCAATGGTCCGTTTAGAACAGAAATAAATAATCTACCAAGGTCAACAGATTGGCTTACCTCCTTGCTACTCCCCACTCAACCACAGTAAAGCCTTTTCTAGTAGGCGAGTCTTTCAGTAAGGGATCTTTTACTGCAACCGGCACAGATAAGGATAAAATCCATAAATACCCTGATGAAAGTATCAGGCTTGGGGTAAAACATTTACAGGAAAAGTCTGTCAACATAGTCTTTTTCTAAAAAGGTAATAAAGTAATAAGGAGAGTCTTGAAATTTTGGCAACCAAGCCAAAAGAAAATCATCTTTCTCTTTTTCGTTTAAACCAAGTTTAATCAAAGCGCTTGATAAAAAGTCTTCAACATCTTCCCTCTCGACAACAAAGCCTCCCCTCTTTTGCCGAAACACAAAAGAACAACCTTCCCAAAAGAGATAAGGGTAAACTCTCTCGCTTTTTTTGTCTTTAATACTTCCTGAAGGAGAAACCACCAAATTCCATCCACCATCTTAGTAAGGATGCGAGTCAGTTACCTTAACTTTCCTGCCAATGCTTAGTTTCTTTCTCGGAATAAAGATATATTATGGGTTCACAAAAAAGCGGGAGTATGAATTCATGACTACTGAACTGAATTAATCTCCCAAAATTATCTCTCCAGAAAAACATTGGCTTAGAATTGACAAAATCATCAAAAGATTTTATATCTCTTTCTGATTCATTCGGGAAAATGGCAATATCTTTAAAATGCTTGCTATAAGAAATGTAAAAACTACGAAGTATCTGATGATTTCTTTCTTTCAAACCGTACATTAAATAACCTTTACCCAGCACCCTGTCAATTTTTATCAAATCTTTAATATCATTAAGAGCAAGGTGCTTACAACCGCAAGCAGTGAAGGAATAATAATCAAATTCAACTTTGCTATTATCGTTCCAAACTATGTCTTTGACAAGAAAATCAGGCCTATATACAAAAGTCAAAAAATGCCATCTGATCTAAATATAAAAAAGTAATTTTTCAAAAAACATTCAGGACCCTTACAGCTGGTAAATTGTAAATAATTTTTGCGTTTTCTTCATCATAAATAAAACCAACTCTCAAACCAAAACCGGGCTTTATCATGTATACATCGCCAAACACCGAGTGGTTAAAAAATTTAACTAATTTGCTTTTATCTAATAATCCCTCATGTTCTTTGTCAAACTTTAAAATTTGAGCATCATCACCAACCATAATTTCTCGATGATATTCCAAAACAGGAATTGTGCTAAAACTGTCAACATTTAACTTAAGACCTTTTGTTTTGAAAGGGTTGATTTTGGAGAAATAATCCTCAAAGTCTGAATCATCAAATGATATTTTGGGCAAAAAATTTACCTTTTTTTGCTTTTAATATACCGCAAATAAAATTTATCTTCACAATTAATCCCTTACAATGCCAATCAGGTTTAAACTCTACCAGAATCAAATCTCCAATTTTGTTATCAGATTCCGCAATCCCAAAAACTTCTCCAACTTTATAAAATTCAAAAGATTGCAAACTTTTATCATTAAGTTGATGATAAGCTTTATCATCAATATCGCGATCAAAATAAAGCGGAGGGTAAATAAACTTTTTACTGCCAAATTTAACGAAAAGCTTTTTAGTGTCCTTGACTTTCAAGTCTTTGGTACCATCAATTTGGTAGAAAGTACTATTATTGTTTATCGGTGTAATGTAATCATCTTTAACAGCTTGATCAATAGTTTCCAGATTATTCAAAGGCAATTCAAATTGGCTAGTTTGATTAGTAAATAAAAGATAATTTAACAAAGCTACAACAGGAACTGCAACCAAAGTTAATAGAGTCAAGGATTTTGTTTTTCTACTGCGTGCAAAAATGTTTTTCTGCAAAACTTCGTTTCTAGGTAACAAGGTTTCGCTTAATCCAGGTTCGCTGTCGAGAAAGCTTGAAGGTTGCACTTTCTTCCTTGTCTCATTTAAAAAGTGTAATTCTTTAGATTTGAACTGTCTTGATCATTATTAAGTGCCATTTTAAACAATTGTAACTTATTAGAGTTTATTTACCACTTACCACCAAAATCAAAAATCTTAGTTAAAGAATAACTATAATGATCTAAATTTTATCTACAGGATAGTTCCTGTACCTAAAAATGTTTTTCACAAAAACTTTGTCTCAAATAACAAGTTTTCTCTTGATAACTTAATCTTTCACATAAAATTATTTTAAACTCGAATTTTTCCCTTTCCTGCATCTTTTGTAAACTTGCCATGATTTAAATCTGAATTGGTTGGACAATCACCAATTTCCATATTAGGCTATTATGATATAAAGCTATAATTTATCTATCATTTGCCATTCAAAATAAAACAAAACAACTAATATGTCAGAAAGTCATTCTTTTGCAGATCTTCAAACAGGCAAAGAGGGAGAGACAAATAATCAAGAAAATAATCGCCCAGTCATAGAAACAATCAAGCAAATTATGATGGAACAAATAGATAGCGGCAAGATGACCAGACATACCGGTATGCTTATTCTGAATGGCCTGCTAAAACCTGTACATCAGTCCTCAGAATTAAACCCGAACCGCATAGCATATCCAACATATGGCCGAGCGTTATACGCAAACACTGAATCGGCGCTGGCAGACGCACTTAGACTACCTACAAACGAACTTGAACCGCTTAAGTCAGCGCTAGAACAACTTCACAAAAAAGAGGGACGACCTGTTGTAGTTATAGATCTTTTATCAGGACCTGAAATGATCAAAAGTCTTAAAAAAAGAGGCGCCCCTACGGGGATTTACATAGCAGTTGGACTAGGAGAAGATTTAAGAAGCCAAGAAGAAATAGAAGAAGATGCTGGAAACGGAATTTATTATATACATGGAGATATAAATGACCAAACAACATGGGAAAAGATGGAAATAATTCTCTCTGGACGTAAAGCAGACTTTGTAATCTGTGATGCAGGCGGAGGAATGATTGATGCATTTGAAGAAGATGTAAAAAAACTCCAAGCTTTTATAAAAAGAACAATCGATGTTTTAAATGAAAATGGACATTTAGCAATAGACTATTGCGTGAATCCATTAATAGAAAATGCTGGCCTGAATAGTCTAAGAAGGAATACGAATGTAGTTGTAATCAAAGAACCAAACTTCAGCAATCAAGATTACACGATAGTTGTCAAAAAGTCTGAATAAAATTGCCAGATAGTTATCTAGAAGTTTTTTCTTTTGCACAGAGGAAATCATTTTTGCTTATTTAAAAACTAGATAACAACACGATTAAAGATCAGTTTTGATATAAAACACCATTATCACAAAACGGCCCTCATTACAAAATCTCTAATTCTGACAGCAATGCTTCTTGCTTCGGATTTAGTCAAATTTGAAGGATAATATTCAAGCACAAAGCCATTGATTGCATGGGTTATAACTTTTGCGTCAGCGTCGATATCGCTTACATTTTTTATCTCTTTCCTTTCTATGCCAATTTCCAATATCTCTTTTATGTGAAGATATGCTGTTTTAGGAATATAACCAAAATCGTTTTTGTTAAAAACTGATTTATGCTCTAGAAAATATTTTAAAATTGCCACAACAGAGCATGAATTCTCAAGCTGAAAAATAATCCTTTCCAACAACGACTGATCAAAAGGCAAGTTCAATCTTAATTTCTTGCGTTTTATACTTAGTTTTTTTCTTGAATAATCAAACATTTCTCTAAGCATTTGCTCTTTATTTTCAAAATAATAGTACAAAACAGATTGAGAAATGCCTATTTTTTTAGCCAATGACCGCATTGTGGCTCCATCAGCGCCGTTTCTCGCATATACTTCTTCCAGTTTCTCCAAAATTTTATTTTTGTTTTCAAGATTTTTCATAATAATAAAATACGCCCGAATGCATTAAATAAAAACACATCGGGCGTATAATAATTGCAAAAGTTATTCTCTATCAAGCACAACTTTTGCAAAAAGATTTGGGCTTCCTGTCGCTCTCCCAAGCGCAAATATAGAATAAGACTTGCCCTCAGATATTGTTACACCGGGAACATTAAGAACAACAGTATTAGTCCCCGCCAATCTTACCTGTAAATTATAGGTTCCAGATGGCAAAGATTTGTACTTATTTCTCTCCCCAAAGCCAACATCAGAGAAAATTACCTTGCCATCGGCAGTGGCAATATCCACTCTGGGCGCATCAGGAGAAAAATGCACAAATCTGACACGAGCAAAATCGTCCTTTTTGGTAAGCTTATTTTTATCGCGCAATACAGTTGCCGATATGCTTGACAAGTTTCCCGTCGCGGCCACAGTATAGTACTTGCCACGTTGCACATGAATATCCTGATTTATCACCACAGGAACTTTTGTTCCGGCTGGAGTAACTTTCACATTGTAAGTTCCTTTATTAAGAGCCAAATATTCAGAATTAGCTCCAAAGGCAACATTTGAAAGCACTTTTTTGTCGTTTACATACACATCAACAGACGGAGCGTCTGGAGACGCATGCAAAACTCTGACATAACCAACCGTGTTTCCACTAGACGCGAAGGCGCTATTGGGGGCAAAAACAATTGCCAAAAACGCTAAAAAGAAAAACGTTATTGCTTTTCTCACTTTCTTCACCTCCTTTCTGAAACGAAATATTTATAGAACGATTGTTCTATAATTGCAAGTGGCAAATTTTGCATCAAACAAAATACAAAACTAATTAGGAAAATAAAGATAATTTACTGAAAGGATAAAATAATTTAAAAGAAATCTAATTTAATTTAAAAAGCGCAAAACTTTACTCTGTGGTTTCGCCATCAAAATGGGTTTCGTTTTGAAGAGCATCTTCTTTGGTTTGGCGAATAATACCATCTTTATGGTGAGGTGGCGAATAAATTGTGTAGAGTTTAAGATATTTTGTCTTTGAGGTGTTTATAACATTGTGTTTTGCCCCCGCAGGCACAACTATGGCATCGCCATCTTTAATCTCGTACTCATTGCCATCTATAACACATTTTCCTTCGCCTTCGTCTATCCTGAAAAACTGATCATTTTCAGGATGAACCTCTTCACCTATATCTTCTCCCGGTTTTAAACTCATTAAAACCAGCTGGCTATACCTACCCGTGTACAACACTTTCCTAAAGCAAGTGTTGCTTTTTGTCTCAGTTTCAATATCAGAATGAAAACCTTTCATGTTTACTTAAAGTTTTAAAAACTGTTCACAAAAGATTTTTACAAAAACATATCAACAAATCAAGAGAAAATAGATACAAATTCAGGAAGGACAATACTCAAAACAACAAAAGACAAAAATTTCCTAGATTAAAAAACAAGCACAAAATCTAATTTCTAGTTTCCAAACCTGCTACTTAAAACCTTAATGCCTACCCTTTCAATAATGTTGGGCATATCAGCAAGATAAATAATTTCCTTTGGTAAATCAAATTTTACAAGCTCTTCTTTTTGTCTTGCCAAAAAAGCTTTTGCGTAATCAAAAACAGATTCTTGTCTGCCATGAAGATTTTCTATCATAGACAACGCATTGGGCTGGTTGTCTTTTTTATCATCGTCATAATCAATAAAATCATCAACTAAATCGTTGATTTGCCATAACTTCGACAAAGGAGACTGCAAAATAGAAATATAATCAGGTATCATTCCCTCTAAGATGGCGCCATAGATATAAGAATCGGCAGATTTTATACGAAGATAGTTTACAATTTCCTCTTCTGTAAATGGCAAGTTGTTTGCAATCTTATACTGGTACAACTTTGTCTGAGAAATAAGCATTGGGACTGATTGGCTAACTACTCTCTCCAAAACCGACTTTAAAAATGATGTAGGAACCTCTTTTTCTAATTTTAATTTTGCTTCATGGTTACGAAAAGTATTTTCATCAAAATTGCCACCTTCTATCGCAACATCTATACCATCTATCCAATTAAAAGCCGTTTTAATTTGACCCAAAGCCATTAAGGCAAGATCTTCATCTAAAACGGTATAAATTATCGCATAGTAAACTGAACTTAAACGATTAACAGGAAAAAACTCATCAATTCGTTGCCCATGCTTTTTGGCCAAAACAACAAGCAACTTAAACAAGTCAAGATTGTTTTCTTTTAAGAAGACCCCAACATTATTTTGGATAGACAACATACAAATAAAATAAAAATTACGGCGAAAAGAGTGATTTTAGTAGCATTCAGGCACATCTTCAACTCCTACTACCACGTCTCGGACTGTTATTTTTATCTTCGTTTCTACGCGGTGCTGCTTCAAACCCATAAATTTCTCCAGTTTGTACAGTTCTTAACAACTCCTCATAAGCATTGGTTCCTTTAAATTCTTCTAAACTAAATCCAGCTTTTTCTATCCGAGCAATAACTTCTTGAATGTGCCTACAGCCAGTGCTCTTGATATATTCTGTTTCGGGACTTTCACTATCTCCTCTTCCCATATTAACTAAATACCATCTGGGATTAAGTGTAGTAATCAAAAAATTCTAAGTCAAGTGTCTTTTTCAAATTATACATACACAAGAAACCACACTACAAGTGAAAGCTCGTGTGAACCTTCTAGCACTAGAGCAAAAAAAGATAAAAAATAAAACGCTTTCAAAAATTCATGCTCTTAAATCTAGGACAAGCAATTGGTAAGTCAATCTGTAAAACTAGTATAGGCTAGCTTTTTCTGTTTACAAGCAAGTTCACTTTCTTCTTTCCACCAGCACAAAACGCCACGGTTTTTTAGCCCACTCTCCTGCATAATCTACCCCAATTCTGGAAGTTTGTTTTACAAAAAATTTGCCAAAAATACTCCCTTGCTCAATCCATAAACGCTTACTTGTCGTAACATCTTCGCCATAAAAACTCTTATCCAGCAAAAGCCACTTCCCAACTCTACCGGGACCAGTTAAATCTTCAACTCCCCTTATCAAAACGGCTTGAGGATCTGCCTTACCGCCTGTAACTATATTAAGCATCCAATACATGCCATAAATCAGGTAGACATAGATTTTACCTCCCTCCTCATACATCACCTGATTACGTCTGGTTTTTCCAAACCTAGCATGACAAGCCATATCTTCCTCTCCTCTGTAGGCCTCAACCTCAACAATAAAATTTCTCTGGATAGAACCATCTTTAAATTTTCTGCAAATAAACTTGCCAAGCAGATCTGGAGCAACTTCTAAAACATCTCGTGTAAAAAATTTTTTAGATATTCTCATTTAATTTTTTATATCAAAACACTTTTAAAACCAAAAATTTACAAAACTACCTAAATTTTTATCTTTATCAAAATTTTAAGCTATACAAACCAAATAAGAAAATTTACATACATTATTTTACTATTGCGAATAAAAACCAGATTTTCTTAATCTAAAACTATTTGCAAAAAACAAACCAAATATTTAGTTTTAAATTAAAAGCTTTTAAGTTTTTTTGTAAAACTAAAATTGGTTTCTTGAGGATGTTTAGAGTTTTTACTTTGTTATTTTTTTGTTTAATTTATACCTTTTTTATTTTAATTACTAAATAATTAAAAACCTGCATAAAAATAACGCAATATTTTTACTTTATTGAAAATTTACTTTCAAAGTTTATCAAAATCAGTTCAATAAATATAAATTTCTGTAATCTTGCTTAAACTTAAGCAAGATTAACACAAGCCGCAAAATTTTGATTTTTATTTTGAAATTGATTTTTCAATTCTTCAATTACTGAAAAGCCTGCCTTTTTAAAAATTTCTGATATGCCTAACAAATAACTCAACTCTTCCGGCAATTTATTTTTCAAAATTTCACTTTCTAGCTTAGATAAAAAATTTTTGGCATACTCAAATATATCTCCTTCTTTTGGGTACAAATTTTCAATCATTTTAAAAGCATTTGGCTGTTTATTTTTAATATCATCATTGTAATCTATGCAATCATCAACAAAATCATTCATCTGCCAAACACTGTACAAAAACGGCTGAATATACGAAATATAATCTGGAGCAATGCCTTCTATTATAGCGCTATATAAAAAAGCATCAGCAGATTTTATTTGCAAGTAATTTAAAATATCTTCAAAAACAAAAGGCATGTTGTTAGCAATTTTAAAACTATAATACTTATTGTTATTCACAAACATTGGCAAAGATTGTGTTGCCAACCTTTCGACAACAGAAGAAAAAAAGGTTGTAGGTAAACTTTTTCGCAATTTTTCTAAAGCTTCATGATTTCTAAATTTTGAAATATCAAAATTGCCTTTTTCTATTGCACAATCACAATCATTCACAAAGTCAAACGCAGTTCTAAGTTGACTCAAAGCATGAGAAGCCAAATCTTGGCCATAAATTGTATAGATTATCAAATAACAAATTGTTCCCAAACTATTTATGGGGAAGAAAGGTGAAATTTTTTGCTTTTCTTCACAAGAAACAACTAGCAAAAGCTGAAACAAGCTTAAATTTGATTCTTGCATAAATTTGGCAACATCGTTTTTTATTTGCATTTGATGACAAATTAACCTCTACCACTTTTTTCTTCAAAAGTTAAACCAAGTTCCGCATAAACACTCTTTGGAATAGGAACAGGAGAATAAGCTTCATAACCATAAATTGTCCCTACACCTGTAACTCTTAAAAATTCTCTAAAGTTTTCTGGATATTTTAGTGCTAAAGATTCAAAATCCTCACCCAAAGTTTCTCTCCATTTTTCAACTTCTCCCTGTATATCTTGGCAACCAGTATAGCGAACAAACAAAGTTTCATGTTCTAAAGGTTTCAATTTTGAAAGCATTTTTTGACCTTCCGAAGATTGAAAAAAACGTAAAACTTCTCTTACCTGTTTTTCCGTTCTTTTATGAGCTACAGGATCTGGCATCATTTTTTGAAGCTTTTTGTTCAAATTTTGGTAATCTGGGCCAAAAAGATCCTCCTCCATAAATAAAAAGTCACTTTTAAAAAACAAAAATATTTTTTGTACAGATTGAATTATTAACTAATTAATAATATAACACATGTCGCGCGTCTTTCAAAAGCAAAAAAACAAAAACTAAAACAATGTGTGGTTTAAAATCAAAAATTAGCCTTTTGATTTAAAAACAACAAAAATCAGAACCAAAAAAATTAAAACAATCAAAAAAATGGCAACACCTGCATTTTGAAAAGATTTTATTACTTTATCCCTCAAACTTTCAATTGTGTTATTTTGACTGGCAAAATTAACATCAGAAAAACCTAAAGGAGTCGGAGTGGGAGTTCCGGGGTTTAGAAGAAAAGACAAAGGTTTTACCACCCCTCTCATAACAATTTTTTGATCAGATTTCTGACCTGGAAATTGTTTTTCAGAAACCACATAAAGCTCTTTAAAAGGCACATTAGTACGAACCTCTACCCTTCCCCAACCAAGATCGGCAAGCTTGACTGGAGAAGCATTGTTGTCAAGAGGCACTGACCACAATGAATACTTAGATACGCTATTGTCTCCGGGATATAATAAATTCCGGCATGTCACAGCAAGTAAAAAATTTAAGTCTTGCATTAAAATAGAAGAAACAAAACATTTATGATTATCGTCTGTAACACTATTAAGTTCAATCACGCCTTCCGAAGCAAAAACACCGCGTGCCAAAAAAACAAAAAGTAAAAATATAACCGCTAAAAAATAAACGGTTTTGTCAATCATAAATTTCAGGCAATTAATTGTATCATATTTTAAATTTAATAAAAAAATAATTCATACGAATGTGTATAATAAATGAAACATGTTTTAGAATAAATTAAAAATGATATGTTTTTTTCAGGTTTAGTAAAAGCACAAACACAAACAAGAGAAGCAGCTCAACTCTGTCAACTTGAATACATATTTGGAACTATTTTAAGCTACGTTTTGGGATTCGCAGGAATTGTACTTTTTATATATCTAATAATAGGAGGCTTTAAATACATAACATCTGAAGGAAACTCTCAAAAAGTCGAGCAGGCAAAAAGCACTCTAACTTATGCTATTGGAGGACTTGTAGTTATTGTGCTTTCGTTTTTTATAATAAATTTAATCGCAACATTCACAGGAGCAGGAAATACAATCACAAGCTTTAGAATATATAATGGAATAAATCCTTGCCCTGAATGGGAAACTCAAAGAAGAGATACCAGACCAGGAGGACCAAGCAGATAAAATGATAATTTAAGTTTTTAGTATATGCACACTCGAAAATTCTTGGCTTTTTTCTTATTTTTCACAAATTTGTTTTATGGTTTTTTGTTTTTATTTTTATCAACCAAACTAACTTTGGCACAAAGTCCGGCAATCACACCAACCCAAAACGCAATTCAAAACGCCATGCCAACACCCAACGTACCATGCAACCAAGTTAGACCTTTAAATTCGACAATAAATCTATTCTTTTCAAGTCACCCGTTAGAAGAATTCCACTCTATGAGACCTTATCAGGCAAGTCCTTGTTTA
Source organism: Patescibacteria group bacterium (assembly GCA_026416845.1). Lineage (GTDB taxonomy): Bacteria > Patescibacteriota > Microgenomatia > UBA8517 > UBA8517 > JANWVB01. The sequence goes on along the minus strand of JAOAEL010000003.1, from coordinate 112,023 downwards.
CCAAACAACACACCTCAATCGCAAATAGCTCTTTTTTGCGGAAACGACATAATTTTGGAAGATACCGTGCAAATAAATTTTCAATTTGAAACAGGAAGATTTCAGATCTTATCACCAAACAATCAAGGTGCAACTCAAATAAGCCCAACAAGATGCACAGAGGAAAATTTGGCTCAAAACTGCAATTTTGATATTAACAGAGAAAGACAAATCTCTATCGATCTCGATGCTTTGGATTTGCCAGTTTTGGGAAACACACAAAATGTAAGAAACGCAAGAAACACAAATCTTTTCAGTCTTTTCGAAGAAATCGATCATGCTCAAAAAATGAACAACTACCTAACATGGTACTTAGGCGGAGTAACCTATCGCGCTGAGTATTTCTATCCTTTCATGGGAATAATAAATGCATTAACAGGACTTTTTACCGAAAATCCAGATTCTTTCAGAAAAGTCATAGATTATTCTGGACCTTTAAACAAAATGCTTCCACAAAGAATTCAGCATTTGGCAAGAGAAAGGCAAATACAAGCAACAGGCTTAGTTGGGCAAGGGAGAAATTCTCAAAATCAAACATCTTTTAACAACCCAACCCCCAGACATAACCAAGTAATAATATGCATAATAAGTATGAGAATTAATAACATGATAATTGGCAATGTTCCAGTTCCTTGCAATTATATAACAACAGGTAATCGGATTTTTGACACGTTAATCCAAACCTTTGGAATAACACAATTAACTGGCTTAAGAATTGGATTTTGGGCCAGAAGGAATGCAATACCACCAAAAGAAGAAGAATATGGAACAAGAGAATGGGCAGAATATGTACGAGATCTAAATGAGTGGCGCGGTCAAAGTTGTCGTGAAATAAGGTTTCCTAAGGCAGGAGAACCTTTAAGCAATCTTGTGCCAACTTGGTTGCAAGGAGTAGGTGTTTTTCTTTGTTTCGATAATCCTACAACAGGAGTACAAAGCGTAATTCAAAATCCTTCAAATAGATCAATAGATGACGAGTTTTTCCAACATATTCCAATGGCATCAACAGAAGACAGATTAGGAGAATATAGTTTGCAAATAGCAACTGATCAAGAACAAGAACAACCAGAAAATGTGACAGTCACAGAAAGAAGTTTAACCGGAGACAGGCTCTCCTCAAATCTTTACATTCCACACTTGCAACAATCCGAAGAATTAAGCGAAATAATGCAATCAATGTATGTTCCATACGACTTACCCAAAAATGCTCCAGCATTAGAAAAAGATGTGTTCAGAGATGTCTTTTTAAGCGGGAATACCGATATATCAAACAATTTTTTTGGGGCTTGCCAAGCTTTGGAATACAGAGATGGACCACTTGGAGACACAATATTTGCCGATGGATTTCAAGCAACATTGTCATACAAAGCTCAAATAAGTTGTACATTCCCTTTGCCACTGGAAAATGCCACAGATGCTTGCAGAAATCATTTTGAACAAAACTGTCAATCTCTAGAAATATGTAGTAATTCAGGATCTTTAGCATGTGCCCCTTCAAATTATAGCTGTCAAGGAAGTTTTGATAATTCTCTTAATTTATGTAGAGAGAATTATATTTGTGGATGGGGATGTGAACCTCCAGAAGAAATAAGCACAACATGTTCGTATACTATTCCAAATACAATCGATGTAAACACTCGTGTCCCTCTTTTAGACTCTATATGGTCAAGAACAGTTGCTGGACCAACAAGTATTTTACGTAGAATTTTACCAAAATTAGGCGAAGACAGTTTTATAACTCAATTTTGGGACATGCCGGGGGCAAGTTATGCATCTTACTCTTCAAATACAACAATAAGACTAAGCGACTTCAGAAGTGGAATAGACCCATCAAGTGCCCATGTATATTTCCCTCATTTAGGTGGAATATACCATTACTTCTTGGAAGGTTTACAAACCAGCTTGAGACCAAAAGGATTTGGCGGAAGATTTATACCCCCAGCGTCAACTTCAAACAGAAGAGCACCAAGAGAAATTTTGTCTTGTTCAGATCTTGATCAAAATAACACAAATCCAAATCCAAGCCCAAGACAACCATCTCCTCCGGGAAATCAAATAACAAGGGAGCAAATACTTCAAATTATAAGAAATTACAAATTGCCAGATCCGGTAAGAGAAGCAACCTACAACCAAACTATAAGAGGATACCAGCAATTGTATAATCAAATTGTAAATAATGAAAATGCAAAAAGGTCTACAGCAGAATTGTTAAATGCAGAGCGAGAATTGCTATCCAGAAACTATGATAGGATCAGAAGGTATTTGACAACTGCATGGATTTGGTACGAAACAGGAAACTCATATTGGCCCGATCCTTACCTTTACAATTGCGACGATGGCGAAAATTCTAATTCTATATCTAACTTGGGTGGAACAGACAGTGCATGGAGCATAAGCAATTTCTGTTATTATACAGGTCCAGTAGACAATCAAAACCGAAGAACTGAAGATTTTCTTATTCAAGTAGCTGGATTTCAGGCAACAGAAACAGGAAAAAAGTATAAATTAACCTTTCAAAAAATTTATGGCAGTTCAGATGAAACTTTGCAAGAAGTTTTAAAAAGAGTCGTAGAAAATAGCTCCAGATCAAGTAGAGCAAGGTATTGGAGCTATACCCATCCTAACCAAAACAGAGGTTTAGTAAGGGATTTTCTTGGACAATTACAAAATGCAAGTATGGAGGATATTCTTGAAGGTGGTAGAGAGTGGAGACAATCGGATTCAGAAAATACAACAACAAAAAGAATGCAATTTTTTACCTTTATGTTAGGCAAAGATCCAAAAATGGCAATATATCTGAATACAGAAGGAGCCAACTACGGCGGAGGTGTAACAGATGGAAGCATAGTTACAAGCCCCGCAGCCAAGCAACTACTTTCAAATATGATATATGCTTTGTGGATGTTTGAACAAACAATGCCCGAAGAAGTTTCTGAAGATATTACGTTTGAAATTTTGCCAAATTTACCTAGACAATCTGAAAATGTTTGCTTAGAAGAATCAACCAACATAGTTTCAGGCATAAAAAATCCAATAATCTCTGCCAATGATACACATACTTACTTATCATACAATTATGATAAAAATGCTATTTTGAGAACCAAACCATCTTCAGATCAAAGATTTCCACAATCACAAATAAATGTTGGACAAGGAGATGGAGTACAAGCAGATTATAGAACTACACATAATTACATCGCAAATTCAAAACTTTACTATGTTTGGACTCATGAATCAAAAACAATACTTTTCAAAAAAGCTCCTCTGACAAACATTGATTCCATATCAGAACAAACAAATCCTATTGTTGTTGCAACAAACAGGCCAAGCATTAATCATCCAAGAGTGGCAGCAATTGGAGATTTGGCAGTTGTTGTTTGGAACGAAGCAACAAATGAAAACGCAAATTTTGTAATGTACTCATACTCCACAGACGACGGCAATAGTTGGTCTGATCCAAGAAGAGCATCCCCTTACAAAATATACGGCAGAGAAAAACCAGATTTAGCTGTTTCCAATGACGGAATAATATCTTTGGTATATGGAGGGGCAAGAGCAGCAAATAAAAGTATAGGCGACATATTTTTCTTGAATTTTAATGAAAGGACCAAGCAATTTGACCTTGAGTCTTTGGTAGTGGAAGGCAAAGGAGGAGCGTTTGATTACGCAAATCCAAATCATGCCTATTCTTCAGGAAAAGTTTTCGTAGCATTTAGAGATATTGGATATATTGGCCAAGAAAGAAGGTTTTCCAGAGTGTATGTAGCATCCAAAGATATTAGATCTTCACAAAACGAATGGAACATAGAAACAATATCAGATTCAACAGATGTATGGGGCGATCCATCAATAAGCGTGGACAGTCTTGGAGGAATTCACGTTTTTTGGGCCGGTGGCGATTATAAAATGATTTATTACACATACAAATATCCTTCTGGCAATTGGAGTAGAATTTACAGTATTAGATCAGATTACTTTGTGGCAAATGCAGATAATGATGCGAGTGTAAGAAATCAAGAAATAATAATTCACGGAGTAGTCGAAGAATTCCCTCCGTCCGAACCAGATCAATTTGTAGGTCAAAATTTACTACGATATTATCAAATAAAAATTAAAAGATAGTTTGGCTCTTGCACAAATTAATGATATTCAATTATCATTTAATTTAAACTAAGTGCAAAATAGGTAACATTTAAATTTTTTACTTATTATGCTTAACAAAAAGTTTTTTTTATCACTTTTTTTCCCGCTAATTTTATTTGCTTTTTTGTATATTTTGCCATCCGCAAAGGTAGTTCATGCTCAGTTAGTGGGTCCTTGGTATGATCAAACATTTCCTCAGTGGTTTATAAAAGTTTATGAAGATAGTAACCCTCAAGAAATATTTGGAGAAAGGTACACTGCTGCTCAGGTCCAATGGATTTTTTATTCCTTAGTTCAATTAATACCACTGCCTAAAAGAATAATAGCTTGCAATATAACTTTTGATGTAACAGGTTGTGCAACTGAGTATGCTAGAATGTTTACCCCCATATCAGATGCTACTCCATTAAACGAAAAGTCAATAGCCGAAAGAGTAAAAAGTTCTGCTGAAGTAATTGCATTTTCTACAACACAAGATCGTCCAGTTTCAGGTATTGGTTATATCAGAAACTCTATTGAAAAATTTGGTTTGTCAAATGTCTATGCGCAATCTGCAGCAGATTCTCAAGGGACTGGTTTTAGAGGGCTATCTCCAGTTCGAGGTCTATGGCAAGCAGCAAGAGATGTAACTTATGTTTTGATTGTTTTAGTCATTATATTTTTATCCTTTATGATAATGTTTCGAATGCAAATATCTCCGCAAGCAGTTGTTACCGTCCAATCTTCTTTATGGACAGTTTTTAAGACTCTTATTTTGATAACTTTTTCATATGCAATAGCAGGTTTTGCGGTAGATTTAATGTATATAATTATTGGCCTTATTAGTATTACATTTACGCAAACAGGCATATTTGTGTCTAACAACCAAAATCCAGCTTTAACTATATATCAAGTACTTGTTAATGGTCCAGGAGGTTTAGGTTTGATTGGTTTCTTGCTTGGTTATTTCCAAAGTTTTGTAGCAGCTTACTCTTTTGTTTTGTTCACACCAGAAGCAAACCTTGTTTCAATATTATCAACATCTGTATCTATTGGTCTTTTTAAGCCAATACTTGTTGTGCTAGTAATAGTTTTGAGCATTTCACTGCTCTTTATATTTTTCAAAGTATCATGGATATTAATAAAATCTTTCGCAAATTTATTGCTTCTTGTTATTTTAGGGCCATTTCAAATACTTATAGGCTCAGTTTATCCAGGTTTTGGTGGATTCAGAAAATGGATTTCAAGTATCATTCAAAACTTGGCTGTTTATCCTACTGTAGGAGTTTTGTTTATGATGTCTTATATATTTTTATCAGGAGCATTTTTTGTAGATAATTCATTTTCGCGAGATCTTCTTAATTTCCTAAATCCAGTTTTCAATAACTCAAATCCCAATGCACTTATGATAGGATTTTTTGGATTTGGTGTTAATGGTAGTCTGTTTAGAAATGAAGGCGCAATTTCAGGGTGGGCTCCTCCAATGACTTTTGGATCAGAACAAATCTCGCTTTTATGGCTTTTTGCTAGCTATGCATGCGTTGCAATGACACCAAAAGTAGTAGAATTTATTCAGTCTTTAATATCTAGTCAACCTTTTGCTTATGGAAGTGCAATAGGACAATCTATTGCTGGTTATGGTATGGCATCTGATGCTATAGGACAATATGGTACTGGTTTTGGAAGAGGGCTTGTAAGTTATGGCGTTGAATCAATTAAAGACAGAAGTAAATTCAGATTTGCTGAAGCTATCAAAGCGGCTCATTCAACAGGCAAAAAAATGCTTAAAAGCAGATTGGTGGTAAACAATTAAAATTCAATTTTCAATTTTCTTTGTTCTTGTTTTTTATCGGAGGTAAATTGACAGATTTTTCAAATTTTTCAAAAAAATTTCCAATTCCACTGGTTTTATAATAAAGCCATTCTTCTTGTTCTTCGGTTATGTACTCCACAGTTCTTTTACCTCTAGTGTCAAAAATATTAATTAACCATTTTGGCAAAAATCGTCCTAAAATTGTTTTTTTTAAACTGTATTGATAAAAAAAAGATCGAAACTTACGAGGATCAAATTTTTCATTTGCATCATTTGTGCGAATTATTCCCAACATATATATAACAAGCAAACGGAAACGTCCTTTAGGATCAGCGCTATTTAATTCAGTTGCTATAGCTTCAGCCTCTTCTAGCGTTTGTGGCGGATTAGTATTTAAAAGTCGATCAAAAGCTTTGGCAGATTTTGGAATAACAACACAACAATAATCGAGCCAAGAGTATCTACCAGAATTTTTAAAATCTTCGGATAAATCCAAAGATTCTTTCTTACTACCAAAATATAAACGTTCAATGTCTTGAACAGTTTTTATATCAAAATCTTCTCCCCCATTTTCAATTCTCTCATACTTATTAAAAGGAGACAATAAAGTTGGAATTATCTCAATAGTATCCTTCGGACCAACATCACCGCTATCCTTTAATCTCTCTCTATATTCTTTAAAATTCATCATTTTCGATATTTTTCCAAGTAAAAACTGATTATCCCAAAAAAATTCTAAAAATGTAATCTTAGCAATTTTCTCCGCAATTTTTAAACTTAAACCAGCAATTAATTTATTTTCACACTCATTCTTTAGCTCCAAAAGAATTCTATCTTTTATATTTTTTATTCTGGCTTCAAACTGAGCATTGCTCTCTCCTGGTTGTCTTGCGTTCAATCTTCCTAACCCATCTAAACCATTGTCAGTGCTAGCACGCTTTAGCAATTCCAAAGCGAAAGGCACAACTAATCTATGATCAGAATAAGCACAAAGTATTTTATCTGGAGTAACAAGATATTCCTTTAATTCTTCAGTTAGGTAACACATTCTGACACGCTGTCCAAAAATTGTTAAATCATTACCAGAAGATTCTAAACACATTTTTAACACAGAGTAAGAATCAACAATTGACAAAACGGATTCTACAAATTTTCTGAAATTTTCATCTTTATTTTTTTCATTTAAACTAATAATTTCCTGAAATAAAGTTTTTTGAACCCAACCAGAATTTAAACCTGGTAATTCAAAACTTTGCCTTGGGACTATAGGGATATCTGAATCTAAAATTTTTGACAACAAACTAAAAATTTCTATATGCAAAGATTCCTCAACTTGTGGTTTTTCTTTGTCAACTTGCTTTTCCTTTTCTTTTCCGGCAAAACTAATTATTTGTTCCGCTCTTTTTTGATCATCAGATTCAATTCTGTCAAAAAATTCCAAGTACTTTGGATTAACCAAAATCTCAAACTTTTTAATGTCATCAAGTTCTTCATTTTTATCTTTTTCTTCTTTTGTCATAACTTCAGCGTACCGAATTAAACCTGATAACAAAGCATTTATAATTCCTCCATATTTTTGTCTAACACTGAGATATTTGTGTAGCAATTTTTCAACTGTTTCAATTTTTAAACAGCCATTATGCGGATAAACACTATATTCCATAATGTCAATAAATGCTTTTAAGCTTTTGATTAAATCATTCTTAGATTTGAAATTTGGATCATTAATTATGCTTTCTAGTGTATCTAAAAAACTGCCAACCCATTCTAGCCCTAATTCTCTACCCAATTCTTTGAAAATTGATCGAATTGCATCACCGGCTTTAATTCTATCGTCATCTTTTCGTTTCTTGTCTTGAATAATTTGCAAAAGCAAATTTATTACTTGCTGATACCCTTCTCTAGCTATATTTTCTCGATCACTACCATAAACTATTAAATCTAAATCTACAATAGTCCAATCTATAGTTACATTTACATATCGATGAGATAAAATATTTTCAAAAGTTTTTCTCTGTTTTTCATTTAGCTTATCTCTTTCAAATTTTTGAAAACTAGTTCCTATTTTTCTTCTAAAATTAAATTCTTCAAAAACAGATTTAACTGTGTCAGCAATCATTCCTTTATACTTATCAGAATCAAACTTCGGAAACTCTGAAAGTATTCGACCCTCTATTTCCTTAAAGTTTGGAAAAAGTTCACCACTTCTTATTAGAGAATAAAATTCTTCTAAAATTTTTTGAACTAAACGATTGTCATTGCTTAAAATTTCTTTTCTTTTTTCAAATTCCCGCTTGCACTCTTCGTTATACGGATTGTTCTCTACCATACCCAAAAGTTCATCAAAGGACCAACGATCATATTGCGGTAAATTTTTGTTACTTTCATTATCCATAAACACTATTTAAACTAGAGTTATTAAATTATTTAAAATTATTAAACCACTTTAAAAATTATATTATATAAAATACTATATATAAATCTAGATTAAGACTCTATCACAAATTAGCCTAAATTAAATTTTTCTTGTACAATTATAACTTTTAAATTAAAAAATTCAAAATAAATGTAAAAAATTCTATTAACTTATAACTTAACTTAAACAAACTAATTACTATGGACCAAGAACATGCAATTCCCCAACAAATATCTTCATACCAATTCAAATTGGTAGGAGATATGACAATAAAACAATTCTTCCAAGTTGCTGGTGGCACGTTGGTTGCATTGATTTTGTATTCATCGGGACTTCCATCCTATATCAAATGGCCATTAATGCTGTTTGCCTTTTTATTAGGTATTGCTTTAGCTTTTTTCCCTGTTGAAGACAGACCACTTTCACGTTGGATAATTCTTTTTTTTAAATCAATTTATTCACCAACTCTCTACGAATGGCAAGCTAATTACCAAAAACCGTATTATTTTCAAGACGAACTTCCATCCTATCAAGCAGAATTACAACAATTCCAAAACAAAGAACAAGAAATTACTCAAAACACTTCAAGTAATGATTTAGAAATTCAAACAAACAATCAAGAAATCAAACAAAAAACAAGCTATTCTTGGCAAGCTGTGCTAGAAAAAAAAGAGGCAGCATTTTTAAATAAAGTTGACAAGCACATAAACGAAAATCCTTTAGAAGCAATTCAAAAAGATTTATCTGGTGTAAATAAAACTGAAATTTCTATTCCACAAACACAAAATGTACGTATAATAAATCAAGTAAAAGATCAAAACTCTTATGTTTATGAACCAAAACAAATAGATAGATTCACGCAAAACTCAGAAATTAAACCAATATTAGGAGAAATAATTTTCCAACAAACTCAAACGGCAAAATTTTCAACAGAAACACACCCTGCTTTTCCGACACAACCCAATACTGTTGTAGGTCAAGTTATAACAAAAGACGGAAAAATAATCGAAAACGCAATTATAGAAATTAGAGATGAAAATGGGTTGCCAGTTAGAGCTTTAAAAAGCAATAGTTTAGGACACTTCGCAATTATAACACCTCTTGCAAATGGTCAGTATCAAATCTTGACAGAAAAAGAAAATTATAAATTCGAACCAATAACAATTATTTTGAAAGGCGAGATTCTAAAACCATTAATCATAAGCCCTATTTAATTAAAAAAAAATAATAATGAAAATTCCTTTTATATTTACACCTGACAAACCGTTAAAAGTCGCTTCTCAAGAACTTGTACCTGTTATAGACATAACAGATGGAATAGCATTTTACAAAAATGGAGGAGCTGCAATAGTAATGGAGTCCACTTCCCTTAATTTTGGACTACTATCAGAAAACGAACAAGAAGCTGTAATAGTATCCTATGCTGGACTTTTAAACTCGCTTTCATTTCCAATACAAATTACAGTAAGTTCTCAAAAAAAAGATATTTCTAGCTACATGAAATATTTGGAAGAAAAACAAAAAGAAATCAAAAACGAAAAATTGGCACAAATTATGATGGACTACAAAAACTTCATAAACGAAGCAATAAAAAAACGAAACATATTGAGCAAAAAATTTTATATCACCATTCCATTTTATCCATACGAACTTGGTCTTGCAAAAAATTCTTTTGCACTAAGCATGTTTTCCCCTAATCAAAAAAAAGGTGTAGCCTTAATTCCGTATCCTAAATCTTATGTTGTTAGAAAAGCAAAGATTTCACTCCACCCCAAAAGAGATCACCTAATAAGACAGGCAAACAGGTTGTCAATCAAACTAAAACAACTTAACGATGAAGAATTACTGAAACTTTTTTATAATGTATACAATCCAGAAGTGCCAGTTAAAACCGCGGAAGATGATTTCTAATTATGAAAAATATAAGTTTTTTACCTTTTCAAAAAAAAGAAGAAATAAACTTTACAATTGATCCCATAACAGAAACTGTAATAAAAAAAAAGGAATCAAAAAATGAAAATCATGAAAATCAAGAAGAAATTTTAATACATGGAGAAAAACCACAATACCCCAATATTGCTAAAGCGGTGTTTGAAGAAAGAGTTCCACTTGTAAATGTAATTGCAACAAATGAAATAGAAATAGATTTAGACCACATAAAAATAGGCGATGTATATTTAAGATCCTTGTTTATATCTGGATATCCTAGATTTGTTTCTCCGGGCTGGTTAGAACAATTAGTTAACTTTAATAGCTCTTTAGATATTTCATTTTTTATTTATCCTGTAAAAGGAAAAGATGTTTTAAATGATTTAATGCGCAAAATAGCTGAAATGGAAGCAGAAATCGCAACAGATTTGGAAAGAGGCAAGATATTAAATCCATCAACTGAAGCTAAATTGGAAGACGCAAGAAGGCTTCAACAAGAATTGGTTAAAGGAATAGAACATTTTTATGAGTTTTCATTTTATGTAACAGTTAGAGCAGCAAGTCTTGAACAATTAAATCAAATAACAAAACAAATAGAATCAACACTCGGTTCAGTTTTGGTAACAGCAAAACACGCAACTTTAGATATGGAAAATGGATTTTTATCAACAATGCCATTTGGAATGGATCGATTATCTATAACAAGAAATATGGATACTACTTCACTCGCAACAATGTTTCCTTTAACCTCAGCCGAGCTTTCACACGACAAAGGTGTTTTGTATGGCATCAATTCTCAAAATGGATCTTTTATAGTCTTTGATAGATTTTCATTAGAAAATTCAAACATGGTCATATTTGGAAGCTCAGGTGGCGGTAAAAGTTATTTTGTCAAACTCGAAGCACTAAGAAGTTTAATGTTAGGAACAAACATAATAATAATTGATCCAGAAAACGAATACAAAACACTTTGCGATGCAGTTGGCGGACAGTACCTTTCTTTCTCATTTAATTCAGCTGTAAAAATAAATCCATTTGATTTATCTTACATAAACGAAGAAGGAGAAAATCAACTAGGTTTAAAAATACTTTCACTACATTCATTATTTAAAATAATTATGGGAGAAATAAGTCCATATCAAGAAGCTATTTTAGATCGAGCCTTAGTAGCCACCTATAAATCTAAAGGAATTACTCAAGATCCAAAAACACAAACTAAAGAACCACCTTTAATTGAAGATCTATATAAAATTTTAATAGGTATGGAAACTACTGAAGCACTAGATTTGGCAGCTAGAATAGAAAAATTTGTAAAAGGCAGTTATGTAGGAATATTCGATCAACAAACAACATTTGATATTACAAACCCATTTACCGTTTTTTCAGTTCGAGAGTTACAAGATCAATTAAGACCCATAGCAATGTTTATAATTCTTGATTATATATGGACTAGAGTAAAAAAAGAACTAAAGCCTCGTATTCTAATAGTAGATGAAGCATGGCATATGATGCGTTATTCAGATAGCGCACAATTTCTCTGGTCAATTGTAAAACGAGCAAGAAAATATTACTTGGGAATTACAACAATTACACAAGATGTTGAAGATTTTTTAAGCCAAGATATAGGAAAAGCAGTAGTTACAAACGCAGCTCTTAGAGTACTTTTTAAACAATCTCCAGCTGCAATCGATAAAATAACACAAGTTTTTTATTTGTCTCAAGGAGAAAAACAATTACTTCTAGGAAGTAATATTGGACAAGGCATATTTTTTGCAGGCAATAATCATGTACCAATTTCTGTAATCGCATCACCTGAAGAACATAAACTAATAACAACAAAACCTCAAGAGTTACTACAAAGAAAAACATGAGTAACAAAAATTTTTTACTTATTAACACTTGCAAATAATTTAATTAATCTAATAATAATTTAATTATCAGTCTAATGAAAATTTTGCAAATAATTAAGTTAAATTACGGTAATAAAACAATATAATGTACAAATAAAAACCAAAAATATATGAACAACAACTTTCCGGAAATGAACTATTATCAAAGACTTGGAGTTACAGAAAATGCAACTTTTGAAGAAATAAAACAAGCATACAGAAATGCGATACAAAAATACCATCCTGACCTTCATGTTAATAGCGATTCAGAAAATCAGCAAAAAGCTTTACAAGCAGCTCAATATATAACCGAAGCTTACAATACATTAAGAAACCCTGAAAAAAGAAAAATATACGATCAAACAATTTTGATACACGGAAACAATTTTCCTAGAAAACAGGAAACAATTACACAAATCCAAAAAAAGCAAAGCGAGAAAATTCCAAAAGAAGAAAATTTTTATCAATACAAAAATGAAAATCAAAAATTAAGCAAAGACATTAAACCGGTAAAAATAGCAAAGTTTCCGAGTTCAAGAGCCTTAATAGCCGCAAATATTATTAAAAATCTTCAATTTTTAGACCCAAATCAAGTCATTACAGAAGCGATGTTATTAACAAACACAACTGATGAAAGATACAGCATCATTTTTCAAAAAGCTAAAAAACCGGTTAGAAAAATAGATCCATCAGGAAATGAATCTATACAAATGCAACTCGATGCTGAATATGAAAAAGATCTTCGTAAATACGATCAAATTTTGCAAGAAAAATATAGAACAGCAATAGAAATCTTGGCAGAAATAGCTTCGGAATCCCAAGATTATGAAGAAAAAGAAAAAGAAGTCAAACAAATTTCATCAAAAAATCAAAATGTTTACAAAGAAAAACAAAAAGATAGCAAAATTCGTGTCTCACTACTAAGCGGATTTAATGAACAAGACTCAGAAATTGTCATAAATAACCCAGGATGGATAGATAACAACCTTCCAGGAAAAGTAAACTTATCAAAAGGATCAACAAACACGGAATATATTCCCCCAACAACATACATTTTAAAAACGAAAATAGAAAATATAACCCCAGAACTCCTTTTGGAAGATAGAAAAATTAGGATAAACAAAGCTACAGATTATTTAGTTCAATCAATTTCAACCGGAGAACAAGGGGAAGAACTACAAAATCAATTAAATTTAAATCCAACTGAAACATATGATAAAATAAAAAAGTTCGTTGAATCACAACAGTTTTTATATTTTGCAAGCATATATCCAGGCGCCGCTGAAAAAATAGCAAAAGAAAATCCAAAAATTAAGGAAGCCATTCGGCGAAGAGATTTGATAAACCAAGAATTACAAAAATCAGGTCTCTTTGATTCAAAAAATAATTTGCCTCTCGACCCCTCTATCGACGCCTACACGGGAAGCTATGAAATAACAAGAAAAGCTTTAGAAAAATTTGGCGAAAGTAAAAACTATCAAATACCTACAGACAGTCAACTAACACAATCTGTTTTATCAGTAAGAGCATCAGATATAATAGAACTATTTGAAAAGAATCAAGAAATACTAAATACAATCCCTCAATTAAGAAATTTTTACGAAAAAGCAAGAAAAATAAAGGGACTTCTACCAAGCGCAACCCAAAAAATAGGAGGAAACATAATCAAAAGAGGAGCTGCCGCTTTGGCAAGAAATACAACATTTCAACTAGCAAAGTCCACAATTGCCAAAGGATTAGCCAGCTTATTGGTAAAAGCAGGTTCAGCTTTAGCAACAGGCGGTTTAGGTTTAATAGCAACAATATTGCCCGAAATAATAAACTTCTTAAAAGATCCTGTCAAATATATTAAGGGTATAGGCAAAATTCTAGGCAAAACAATCTCCATTTTAATAGGAATATTTACTTCTTTATCCATAATTTTAATTACACAAATTCTTATACTCTTTTCTATAACATTAGCAGGTATAATAATTTTTGTAGCATTTGTTTTGCTTGTAATAAACACAAGTGGATTGGTTGTTCCCAAAGCAAATGATCTAATTTTAAGAAGGCAAGGAATAAATCAATCCGAAAACATAATAATTGATAAAAGTTCACCAGTAAGCAGAATACAAAATCCAACAGAAGAAGTAGAAGTAATCTATACAATAACAATAATTACTAATCAAAACTTAACGAACGTTTCTTTTGTTAATACTTATACCATACTACCTAATAGACAATCTAATTCTGGACCCGTATCGCAAAACCAACCTGCTCAAATTCTTGGATCTCCAAATATTCCAAGTGAAATAGGAATAGGACAATATGTCACAAATTATTCAATACGAATTAATAGAAGTCATTCTAATTCTTTAGTCTGTGACACAATAAGGCTTTCAGCAACAATAGAAAATACAAATCAGACACAAGTCGTTTCAGATACCCATTGTATTTCTGTAGGCAACGCTCCACAAGTCGATAATTGTAATGAAATAAGACCAATTCCTAACCCAATCCCAACTCCTACAGGGGTATTGATGTCAAATAATCAAAGATACGCTTTTCCTGTAGCCCCATTTTCAGGAACAACAGAAGGAATGAGTGGAAATGCGTGTGTTCATTGGGATGGATTCAGATCAACTGATATATTTCCAAGCGGGGTTTCATCAGATAGAAGTCCTCCAGCTAGAGCTGCAGTTGTTGCTTATGCATCTGGAAGAGTAATCTGGGTTGTTGGAAATAATCGAAATCGTAGAATAGACCCAATAGGTGGCAAAAACCTAGCAATTGAAAGTATAGATCAAAGTGGAAGAAGATTTTACCATTATTATGCTCACTTTTGTGAGATATTTGTTTCAGAAAATGAAAGAGTAGAAGCAGGTCAAATATTAGGAACAACCGATAGAACCGGGTCTGCTAGCAGACCCGGTTCTCCAGAGCATTTACATTTTGCCATAAATAGAAATCCGGCAAGAGGAGCATGTTTTGTGGGTGGAGACGGGGATACTTGCCCATCCACAGATTTCAATAATAATATAGAAAGATACAACAGGTGTGAAGGAAGAGAAAATCAATGTCCAGGATCTAGAATTGCATATGCAGAATGTAGGTAGTAGTTAAAGTTATAATAACTTAAAATTAAAATTGTATATATATAATAATTGTATATATAATAAAAAAGCAATGTACCAAAATCAGGATTTTTTATCAAAAGCTACAAATTTTATTTTTAAACATAAAATATTGTTTATTGTTTTTTTTGTAACAATTTTTCTCCTAGCAGTTTATGGAATTTATCTAAATCAAGAAAAAACAAATAATTTAAAAAAAAGTGAAATTAAACAATTCTACCTAAGTGTAAAAACAGACCCTTCTACAGCAAAAATATACTTAAATAACGAAGAAAAAGGATCAGGAAAAGTTAAATTGTACCTTCCAAAAGGAAAATACGAAATATTAATTTCAGAACAAAACTACATAGACAAAAAAGAAATTATCGATCTATATAAAGACACTGAAATAGAAATATCTCTTGAAAAAATACAAGAAGTTGCAAAAGAAGTTTCATCAGTGCCAGTATCAATAAACGAAAGTCAATATATAAAAATAACACCAATATCAGAAAGTTCTTTTCTTGCCATCGATCCAAGAGAACAAAGTTTAGTAAAAGTTACAGACGAAAAATTTGTCACAGTTCTGTACCCTAAAAGTGTTTTTTCATACCAAAAGGGCAAAAATTATATTGCAGTTTTAGAAAGAAAAATTGAACAAAATGATCAAATTGTTTTAATAAATATAAATACTGGAGCAGTAAAAAAACTAAAAGGAAGCGAACTGCTGACTCCTATTTCATCTATCTCTATATCAGAAGATAATGAAAATTTGTATGTAATTGGCAGTTATACGCCTCAAACAAAAATGTCGATATTATACAAATCAAATTTGGATGATTTTAAACCTTCTCAGATTTTGATGACTGAAGCAAACCAAGTATTTGCTTTAAAAGATTCAATAGTTGCTTTAGTTGAAATAGGAGAAGCCCTAGATAGTGGAGAAGTCCAAGTAATAGATCTTGATAAAAATCAAATTTTATTTGAATCTAAACAAAATAGTTTTTCAGTCTCTCCAGATAGAAAAAAGGTTTGTTCAATTTCATCAAATGGCATTACAATTTATGATATTGAAACAAATAAATCTCAACAAATTAAATTCCCAAAAACAGGTTTAATTGGCATATGGAAAGATAATAATATAATTATATTTATGGAAAATACAACAACAGGAACGGAATACTTTTACTTAGATACTAGATCAGGACAAACTTCGCCAAGAATAAAAATTTCTGGTACGGAAAATAGCGGAGTCACATATATTCAAGGAATAGTTGAAAATAATATTTATATAATCGATTTCGAAGGCAAAACAAAAAAGGTAAAAATCCAATAATAAGAGATAAGAAAAATCAAAGAGTTTTAATTGGCATTATGACATGTATAAATTCTTTGCAAATAGGATCTAAAAACAAAACTGGAGAAAATGGGGATGAAATTCTTATTTCCAAGCTTTCACCTTTAATTACTTTTAACAAGTCATCTAAGAAATGAAAATTAAAGGAAATTTTCATTTCTTCTTCAGTTCCCTCTACCCTTTTAAAGAAAATTCTTTTTGATTGTTTGCCAGTTGTTGAATTTTCTGATTTTACAAACATATCATCTTTTTTTATATCAAAGGTAACTACATTAGAAGAATCTTTGGCAAAAACAGAAGCTAATCTAATCGCTTGATAAAAATCATCTCTAGAGACGTTTAAAGTCAATTTTGATTCTTTAGGCAATATTTTTTCAAAATTTGGGAATTCTCCTTCTATTATCCTTGAAGATAAAACACAAGAAAGACCGTCTGAAAAAACAACTTGCTTATCCTTTTCAATCAAGCTAAGTGTAAAAGTATTTTCTTGAAAAATCTTTGATACTTCAACAAGAGTGCTTTTGGGTATAATTATTCTACCAGATAATTTATTTACATTTTTATTTTCTTTTTTGATATTTTTGACAAATTTGGTGAGTCTAAAGCCATCAGTTGATACAAAAACAATGTTTTCTTGATCATCAAAAATAAACAAAACACCATTCAAAACAGGTCTTGCTTCGTCAGAAGACACACTAAAAAGAACATTTTGAAAAATTTCTATTGCTTCTTTCCCTTGGAATGACATACCTTCTTTTGGAGGTGTTGAAATCACATCCGGAAAGTCCAAACTGTTTATTCCTACAAGCAAAGCATTATATCCTTCCTGAAAAATATGTAACTGTTCTTTTTCAGCAACTAAAGTTAAAACTCCTTTGGATAAATTAGAGACAATTTCGTAAAAAGTTTTTGATGGTATTGTTATACTTCCCTCTTCAATCACTTTTGAACCCATACTAAAACTGATGGAGCTCTCTAGATTTGTAGCTTTTAATGTAATTTTGTTAGAAGTTGCTGTAATCAGGACATTTGCTAATATGGGCAATTGTACTTTTGAAGTTGTAAATCTAGAACATATTGCTAATTTTTGAACCAGATCTTCTTGATTAACTTCAACTTTCATAAAACCAGTATAAATTTTTTGTCTCTTATTTTCAATTGAATTTTTTACTTAATTAGTATATTTAAAAGAAGTAGTAGTAATAGTAATATGTGGAAAAGTGGATTAACAGATTTGTTTGAATTCTATACTTTATGTTTATATTAAATTTAATTTAATTGTTAGTAAAATTGTGGATAAAATATCAAGATTTGTTGATAAGTAGACAATTTTCAGTTAATTCACAAGAATGTTTTTTTTATCCCCTCAATATCCCCACGGATATTCACATCGCTCGAGATTAATTTTTTAATTTTATTCACAGCATGGATTACAGTGGTATGATCCCTTCCTCCAATTACTTTCCCTATTTCTTGTAAAGACAAGCCAAATTCCACACGAAGTATATACATCAATATTTGACGTGGGACAACGAAATTTTTTTGTCTTGAATTGCCTAAAAGACATTTTTTGCTTATTGTGAAGTATTTAGCTACTTTTGATATGATTTCTTCCGGTGTTAATTTTGAATTTTTACTTTTAACTTCTTCTTTTTCGGGTTTGCCTAACATTTCAAGTACGTAAGAAGGGCTTATTTCTATGTCTTTCACTTTTATTTCTGTAATTAACCTTGTTAAAAATCCTTCTATTTGTCTTGCGGAGTTAATGTTTGCTGCAATTATTTGTATTGTTTCCATATCTAGATCAACTCCTTTTTCTTTTGATTTGATTTGTAATATTGCACATCTAAGTTCGAAGTCTGGTTGAGCTATATCTACAATTAATCCAGCTTCAAACCGGCTTTTTAATCTTTCTTCCAATTTTGCGATTTCAGATGGTGGTCGGTCAGATGTTAGTACAACTTGACCACCTGAGTTAATTAAAGCATTGAATGTATGGAAAAATTCTTCTTGAACAGCGTCTTTGCCTGCAATGAATTGTATATCGTCAACGAACAAAGCTTTCAATTTCCTGTATTTATTACGTACGGATTGTGTAGTTTTATTTCTTATTCCTTCTACAATATCATTTGTAAATTGTTCTCCTGTGCAAAGGAATATGTTTGCATCAATTTGGGATTCCAAAATTGTGTATCCTATTGCGTTCATTAGGTGTGTTTTTCCAACACCTACACCACCCCATATAAAAAGCGGATTGTATGCATTTCCTGGATTGTTTGCAACTGCTTCCGCCGCTGCCCAAGCCATTTGGTTTGAAGAGGAAACTGCGAAGTTTGTAAATGTGTAACCTTTTCTCAAACCGCAAGAAATTACTTTATTATCAATGTTTTCTGTTTTGTTTATTAAACTTTCAAAAAGTGGAGAGTCTGATTGTGATTCTGTTATTTTATTTGGATTTGTGTTTACTGAGAATTCTAATTCACAGTGTTTTTGTAATGAATTTTTTAGTATTTCTTGTAAAAAACCCAAGTATCTTGTTTCTAAAGTATTTTTAACAAAACTTGATGAGCACCCTATGTTTATTAAGTATCCAGAGGTAGTTTGTGATATAGAAACAATGTGCGTTGGCAAGAACCAAGCGTTGTAATTAGGTAGG
Source organism: Patescibacteria group bacterium (assembly GCA_026416845.1). Classification (GTDB taxonomy): domain Bacteria; phylum Patescibacteriota; class Microgenomatia; order UBA8517; family UBA8517; genus JANWVB01. Next base: position 92,707 of record JAOAEL010000003.1, on the reverse strand, counting down.
GTTACACTTAATTTTATTCTTTCTAATGTTTCTTTCCACAAAATGTCTTTATCAATATCATTAATTGTATTCATAATAAAAATTTTTGACTAAGGCGAGGCACATTTGGAGGCAGAGTAAATTATTTAATTTGTATTCTTTAAATAGCATATCCACAGCTTGTAAATTTGTCAATTGTTGTAAATTTGTAAATTGATTGAATAAAAAAATAATTTATTTTTTTGTTTTTGGAATTTATTGATTTTGAATTTTTAAAATTTTAATTTATTATTAAAATTTTTTGTATTTTTATTTTATAATTATCTGCTATACTTAACGATGATAATTAAAAATTATGTCTAAGCGCACTCTCAATCCAAGTCTAATTAAAAAGATAAGAAAACATGGTTTCCGTTCAAGAAATTCTAGTAAAAAAGGCAAGCTTGTCATGAAAAGAAGACTAATCAAAGGTCGTTATCGTATTTCTTTTTAGTTGTTTTTAAAATATTGGTTAATGATTTCTAAGAAATATAGAATTTCAAATTCTTCTAGGGTTGAAATTGTAAAAAATTTTGGTAAAAAAGTTTATTCTCCATTTTTGAAGGTTTCATTTTTGCCTAACGGTTTGAATTATCAAAGGTTTGCGGTTGTTGTTTCTACTAAGGTATGTAAAATCTCAGTTTATAGAAATTACGTTAGAAGAGCAATAATGGAAGGGTCTAGGAGAAGTCTTTTGCATTGTCAATTTGGTGCAGATATTGTTTTTTTTGTTTTAAATTCAATTAATAAAAAAAAATATGAAGAAATAGTTGCGGAGTGTGAGATGATTCTTAAAAAGGTGCAAATTTTGTTTCATAAAATTAAATTACCAATTAATCCTTCATTTGAAACTAAACCAAATTATCGTAAAAGATTGTATTCACCTTTGGTCCTTGCTTTAAAAAAAACAAAATATAAAAATTCAAGTAATATTTGATTTTTATGAAATACATTTTATTTTTCTTGTTTCGTTTTTATAAAATGTTTGTATCCCCTATGTTTAGGTTGGTTTTTGGCGGTTCATGTAAATTTTCACCTACTTGTAGCGAGTATGCTTATTTAGCCATGCTAAAGCATGGTTTTTTATACGGGTTATTTTTGTCTATAATGAGAATCTTAAGATGCAGTATTTTAACAAATCGTTTTGGATTTGACCCTGTTCCCTAATTAGGTTTAAGTTTTTTTAATTTTTAATTTTTAATATAAAGTGTTGTTTTTACTTATCTAATTTTTTATTTTAAATTTATAATGGATATATTTACTTTAATATTTACTCAACCAATTGCCAATGGGCTTGTTGCTATTTACAAATTGACTGGATCCAATCTTGGTTTAGCAATTATATTATTTACTACTATCTTGCTTTTAGTTACCCGTCCATTAACTAAACCATATATTGAATCATTAAAAAAGATGCAAGATTTAGCTCCAGAAGTAGCTAAGCTTAAAAAAAAGCATAAAGGAAATAATATAAAATTTATTCAAGCTCAAACTGAACTTTACAGAAAAAAAGGTGTTAATCCTTCTGCTGGTTGCTTGCCATATTTTTTACAAATAGTCATTTTAATTGCTTTTTTTAATTTTTTTATACATGTTTTTTCTTCGAACAATAATATTAAAGATAATTTGAATGCTCTTATGTATCCACCGCTTGTTTTTTCTGAATCTGATGTTGTTTCCACTAAGTTTTTACACATAGATTTGTCTAAACCAGATTATTATAAAATTGAAGGCATACCATTTGAATTGCCTGGGATTCTTCTTATTCTTGCTGCAATTGTTCAGTTTGTTTCTTCGAAAATGATGATGCCTTTAACAGAAAGTTTTGAAAGTGTTGCAAAAAGTACCAAAAATGAAACGGATGATATGCAGTTTGCAATACAAAAGTCTTTTGTCTATATATTTCCAATAATGACTTTATTAGCGGGTTTAACACTTCCCGCTGGGCTTGCTCTTTACTGGATTACTTTTTCGATTTATCAAATAGTTAATCAATATTTTATAAGTGGTTGGGGTGGACTTTTGCCTTTTGTAAATAAAGTCAGAAAGCTTTTAAACTTTAGGATATAACACATATTTTGCAATGAAAAACCTTTGCAAATATGTTTTAAAAAATATAAAATAATCTAAAATGTTAGACGAAAAACAAGAAAAAATAGAAAAAGAAAAAAAAATAATTACAGAAATTTCTCATCAATTGTTTTTAAATTTAGGGATTAAAGTTAATGTTAATGTTGTTTTTCAGGACGATTTATTTTTTTTAAATTTAGAGCCCTTTGATGATGTTGTTGGTCTTTTGATTGGTAAAAAAGGTAAAACTTTGCATTCAATACAGACGATAATTAATTTAATTTATAAAAATAAATCTTCTGAATTTAGAAGAATAATAGTTGATATAGCTAATTGGAAAGAGAAAGAAAAAAAACGTTTAATGGATGTTGCTTCTCAAGCTGCTTTGCGTGCAATTGAGACAAATCAGCCTCAAGCTTTGTATAATCTCACTCCAGCTCAAAGAAGGATTATTCATATTTTTCTTTCTCAAAGAGATGATGTTGAAACTTTTTCTGAAGGAGAGGAAAATAGTCGTTATCTTGTTGTTAAGAAAAAGTAATCTTCATTTTTTAAATTATACTTTTCAATTTGACTTTGTAATTTATTTTAAAGACTTTGTTGTTATAATAATTTCATTCGAGTGTTTTTTTATGAATCTTGACGACAATGTTATAGATGTTTTTATAGATGGTGGTTCACGTGGCAATCCAGGTATGGCTGCATGCGCATTTGTAGTATATGTGAACAATTTACAGTTTTATCAAGAATCAAAGTATCTTGGTGTTGCTACCAATAATGAAGCTGAATATCAAGGTTTGCTGATGGCTTTGGGCTATCTTGAAAAGTTGAACTTGTCTAATTTTTCAAGAATAAATTTAAACATGGATTCAGAATTAGTTGTAAAACAAGTTAAAGGTGAATATAAAGTTAAAAATCAAAGATTAAAAATTTTGTATGATAAAACATTAAATATGATTAAAAAATTAGGTTTAAAAATTAGTATTTTATGTGTGCCAAGGAGTGAAAATTTTGTAGCTGATAAATTAGTAAACGAAAGACTTGATAGTGCAAATTAAGGTCATTTTAGTAAATAAAGATTTATCTCTCCTATAAGTTAAAGATACAGGAAAATTATCTAGTTTTATTTTAATTTTTTTATGCATCTTGCTTAAATATTTAATCTTTCATAGCATGAATAAAAATAATATGCATAATGATTATTGTTTCCCGAAGTTGTGTGTTGTTACAAAAGACGAAAAATTGTTTGCTTTGACAAAAAAATATTTTGAAAAATTTGATCTTTTAGTTTTTAGATATTATTTAAATTGCGAATTGGAAGGGGTTCGCTACTTTCTAATTGATTTAAGATTTAATTTAGAAAAATTTAATTTTAAGCAATTAATAAATAATAATATTAAAACAATAATTATTTTTCCTGAATATTGTTCTTTAGAAGATATTAGCTGGTTTAAAAATGTTGCTGCTTTTGCAATTAAAAATAGATTTTGTTTGATTATAATTGGAATATTGGTTGAAGATTTTTTACGAGAAAGTGTAAAAGAAGGTTGTGAAGTTTTGGTTGATAATTTATTGAATATAAATAAGGTTGTTTCTTATAAATTTTTTCTTTCATTTATTGAAAAAAGTTTTTTTTCGAACTCTAGCAGAGGTAAAATTTTTGAAATTGGTAATGAAATTTTGATTGAAGGTTTTTTGGATCTTAATTCAAAAGAATTTTTAGTTAGAACAGATTCGTTTTTAGGTGAATCTGTAGTTTTTATTCCAGATCATTTTTATTCCTATCAAGATTTGAAGAATTTATTTTTTAATAATTTTTTTTGTTTTTTAAAGTTTAAAAAAGTTCAGCAAAAAGATAAAGGAAGAATAGAATTTGATAGTGCAAAAAATTTAGTTTTTTATAAATTTTTTAATTTAAGCAAAAATTTTAAAAGATCTGCATGCTGGTTTGTTTTTTCAATTTTTGTTTTTTTTCTTTTGCCTTACTTTTTTTTCTTTTTAAGCTATTTTTCTATTTTTTTAAATGAAAAAACGGGAATAATTAGTGTAAATAACTATTGCAAAAACATGGTTATTTTGGGTGGTTTTTTAAATAATAAATATTCAAATTTGCCATATTTTAATCATTTTTATAAAAAAATTGATGTTTATTATTATTTTTTTTATAAATACATTTTTTTAAATGATTTAGAAAATAGAATGAAATTGGGTCTAAGAAGAGTTTTTGCAGAATTCGGGATTGATCCTTTTGTTTTTGAAAATTATTTGAATGATTTGATTTTGTATGAACGCAGTCTTAAATTCATTTTGGCTGATTATCAAAATTTATCTCGTTATGAAAAATTTATATTGAATTGGTTTATTGATTCAAGACTTAAAGATTTTTTTGTGCTTTCATTTTTAAGAAGCTGGTCAACAGAATTTTTAAAATCTGTGAGCGGAGATAAAAATTCTCAAGTTGTATTAGTTTTTGCTAACAACAAAAAAAGATTAGGTTTTGGAGCAGAAATTGAAAAAATAATAATTATTGATCTTCCATACTATTCAACTGAATCTATAACTGTTTTGAAAGATACTGAATTAACAGGTGAAAATTTAATAGAGTTTAAAGTTGATCAGCCTTATTCTTTATTGCAGTTTAGTCAAAGTAATTCTTGGTATTTAAAAAATGCAATGTGGGATTTAGATTACAGTCATTCTTTTGAATTTTTGAGAAAACTTATAGCTGAAAAACAGAAAATAAATTTTGATCTAATAGATCACATATTTTATATTGATATCAATTTTTTGAATTCTATAGGTTTTAATACAGATAAAACAGATAAAGATGAAATTTATTCGCAGATTGTTTCGTTAATTAATACTGACAGAATTGAAAAATTTTTTATTCAAGGATTGAAAAATAAGCAGATTTTGTATTGGGGAGAAGATTTATATTTAAGAGCAAAAAACAAGAAAACATTTTCTATAATTGATGAATATCAATGCTCTATTTGCTATAAAGATTTAGTTGGTATTTTTGAATCTGATGCAAGCTTGTCTGATCAGCCTTTTAGAAATGTAAAAGTTAAGATATCTTTTGAAGAAGGAACAATAAAACACAAGCTTATTTATCCTGTTTATAACGAATTTCCTAAAGTTTTGAGAGTTTTGATTCCCAATAATGCTGGAGTTGGAGTTGTTTATTTAGTTAAAGATAATGACAATATCGTTAAAGAAGTTTTGCCTGTTGTTGAAGTAAATAATTTTGGTAAGAGCATTGTTTTGTTTCAACATCAAATTGAAAGAGGAATTGAAGAGGTAATATTTACTTGGGATTCTAAATGGAATTCTAAAGAATATCCTTTAGCAAGTGAATACCAGCTTATTTTGAAGAATCAGATCGGAAGTTTAATAAATTATGAAATTGATTTATTCCCGCCTTTGGGTCTTTCAGTTTTTACTGACGATTTTGTGTTGACTGAAAATGGAATTTATAAGTATAATACATTGCTTTTATCAGATGTTTTACTCAAATTAAATTTAAATAAATAATGAATAGCGATACCATAAGTAGTACAGTTAGACCAATTTTAAGTGTACAAAAAAGAAATATTTTAGGAAGGAAAGTTAAAAAATTAAGAGAAAGGTCTATTATTCCGGCTAATATTTTTGGCAATGATTTGTCCTCTTTCCCTGTTTCTGTTAATCTAAGGGATTTTAAAAATGTTTACAATCAGGTTGGTGAAACAGGATTAGTTGATTTGAAGGTAGAAGATCTTATAATTCCTGTTTTAATTAGTAATGTTTCTTATGATCCTGTGTCTGGGATGATTATTCATGTTGATTTTCGTCAAGTAAATTTGAAAGAAAAATTAATAGCTAAAGTGCCAATTGAGTTAACAGGTGAATCTCCAGCAGAAAAGCAAGGTTTAGGTATAGTTGTTTCTTGTTTGAATGAAATTGAAGTTGAGGCATTGCCTTCAGATTTGCCAGAAAAGTTTATTATTGATATATCGAGTTTAATTGAAATTAATCAATCAATTTGTGTTAAAGATATTAAGCTTCAAGATGAAAAATTTAAAGTTATTTCAAATCCAGAATTGGTGATAGTTAAGATTGAAGAAAACGAAGAACAAAAGCCTTTGGTTGTTGATACTGAGTCAAATGTTCAATTTCCACAAGAACAAAGTATACAATAAATGAAAAAATATTTATTATTTATTAAGTTTAGTTTATTTGAATTTGTATATCGTATTAATATTTTTTTATAAAGATAAGTTTTTTTAAATAAATTGGATAAAAGTACTTTTTAATCAACAAAATTCAGTTGTTTTTATATCTTTTGAAAAATATTTTGTTGTTTCAACAATTTAAAATTCAGAATAAATTGAAAAAGCACAAAAATTGCTTTTTTGTTAATCTTTTGGCCAAGAAGAGTTAATGAGGAGGTTGTTTTTTTCTAAACTGTGCTTGTGCATTTCTTGCCAAATGGTTTCAGTCACAAACGGCATAAATGGATGAGCTAGTTTAAGCGATATGCTAAGAACATATTCTAGCACAGGTTGCGCTTCAACTTTTCTTAATTTTGACTTTTCTAAATAGTCGTTTGCAAAGTCTTTCCAGATAAAGCTATAAATTGTCTCTGCAGCTTCATTTAGACGATACTTATCTAGCAGTTTTGTAACTTTTTTCACAGTATTTGCAAGTTTTTTCAATATTTCTTTGTCACTGTTGTTTTTTGTTTTTGGTTTTGAACTTTGAAACTTGTATATTGATTTACTTGGTATGGTTGCCAGAACAAAACGGCTTATGTTCCATAATTTATTACAAAAGTTTCTTTGCCCTTTAATATTTTCTTCAGACAAAGATATGTCATTGTCCAAATTTGCGCCCCAAACAAGCCCCATCCTTAAAGCATCTGATCCATATTTTTCAACCATTTCAATAGGATCAATCACGTTGCCTTTGCTCTTGCTTATTTTTATTCCGTGTTTGTCTCTTACCAAGCCATGGACAAGGACAACTTTAAATGGCGGTTTTTGAGTTTCATAAAAGCCAAGCATTATCATTCTGATTATCCAAAAAGGAATAATGTCATATGAACTATTCATAATTGTGGTTGGGTAGAAAAAATCAAAATCACCTGGATTTGTTGTTTTTAATGTTGCATAAGGCCATTGTCCAGAAGAAAACCATGTGTCAAATGTGTCTTGGTCTTGGATGAATTTGTCGTGTTTGCAAAAATGGCAATTTTGTGGTGTTCCTCCGTTTGTGATAGTCCACTCAAGGCATTTTTGGCATCTAAAGGCAGGTATTTGAATGCCCCAAACTATTTGACGACTTATATTCCAGTCACGCAAATTTTTAAGCCAATTTTTAGCAAACTTTTCATACTTGCGACTTGGGAAAACTATTTCTTTGTCTTTAATTAATTTGATTGCTTTTTGAGACAATTCTTTTATTTTAACAAACCACTGCTCTGAAACTTTAGGTTCAATAGTTCCTTTGCACCTGTAGCAATGTCCAACAGTGTGATTTATCAATTCTTTTTTGATTAAATATCCTTGAGTTTCAAGGTCTTCTACCACTTTCTTGCGAGCTTGATTTGCTTTTAAGCCTAAATATTCAACCGGGCAATTGGTCATATTGCCTTGATCATCCAAAACAGAAATTATTGGCAGTTTGTGCTTGATACCAATGTCAAAATCGGTTGCGCTGTGAGCTGGTGTAATTTTAAGCGCTCCTGTTCCAAAATTAGGATCTACTAATACATCTGCGATAATTGGCACCTCTCTTTTTATGATTGGGATAACTGCTATTTTTCCAATTAAAGAAGAGTATTTTTTGTCATTTGGGTTGACGGCAACGGCGACATCGGCAAATATTGTTTCAGGACGAGTTGTCGCGATGTTAATTATCCCGTAATTTAGATAATAAATTTCATCTTCTGTTTCTTTGTAATCAACTTCCAGCTCGGAAAAATTTGTTCCACAATATGGGCAATAATTTACAATTCGTTTGCCTCTGTAGATATATCCTTCATCGTAAAGTTTTTTGAAAGTGTTTAGCACAAATTGGACGATATCTGGATCTAATGTAAATTTGTGCCTGCTCCAGTCGCATGATGCGCCAAGTTGTCGTAATTGATTATGCATAGTTTTTGTGTTTGTCTGCACATATTCCATGATCATTTTATAAAGAGTGTCTCTGTCAAAGTCGAATCGTGATTTTCCCTGTTCTTTTAGTTTTTTTTCAAAGACAAATTGAGTTTCAATGCCTGCATGATCAGATCCTGGCAACCAAAGTGTGACTTCGCCTTTCATTCTGTGATAACGGATAAGTATGTCCTCTATAGCAACAAATCTTGCGTGTCCTATATGAAGCGGATCATTTGCATTTGGAGGTGGCATTATTATACAAAACGGTTTAGCAAGCAAACGTTCGTTTTTGGATTTTGGAACTATTGGCGAAAATGCGTTAGATAGCTCCCACAATTGATAAATTTTTGACTCGTACTTTGTATGGTCGTATGCTTTTTCCATTTTCAAATAATTTCTACTTAGGTGAAAGATTTATTGAATTTTAGCAAAACCCACCATTGGCCATCTTGAAGAGACGGAGGTACCACCAAAGGCTTGTACTCAATTTTTTATGCTATAACGGGCAAACCCGCTGTGCTTAAGTTTCAATTCAGCGCAGAGCAAAAAACATTTAAGCTTATTAAACTTAAATGTTTAATGGTTTAGGGACTAACTAAACCACTCGCCTTGAAAGACGAATGCATTTAGGGCTATTTTAACACAAAAAATAAAATTTCAAGATTTAAATTTTTTTGATTAGTTGTTTTTTTAATATGTAGGAAAAGTATTTTAATTAAATCTATTGATATTTTTTACAATTCATCCTTTATAAATTTTTGTATTTCTAAACTTAAGGCACCTTCTCTTATAATTTTTATTTCATTTGAGGTTAAATCAACAATGGTTGATGGTGGCACATTGGGTAATTTACCACCATCTAAAACTAAATCAACTTGCGATAAATCAAGAACACTGGCAACTTCCTCGATAGAATAGGGTGTTTTCTCTCCTGACCTGTTTGCCGACGGAGTAGTATATGGAAGTTTTAAGTGTGAACTTAACATTTTGGTAACATTGCACTTTGGTATACGTATACCAATTGTTTTTGTTTTGGCTGTTAAAATATCCGGAATTAAGTTTTTCTTAGTTAAAATAATAGTTAGTGGTCCCGGTAGAAATTTGTCGTAAAATTTTCTTGCCAATCCATTTGTATATGCTATTTTTTTAATCATTTTCCAGTTTTTTTACTACAACGTGTGTTGGTTTGCTAAAATCTCTTCCCTTTAACTTATATAGTTTTTTTATTGCCTCTTCTTCAAACGCGTTAACTCCAATTCCGTAAGCGGTGTCGGTTGGGTAAACTACCACTCCTTTGTTTTCTAAGACACAGGTGGCTTTGTGGATAATTTGTGGATCGGGATTTTTTATATTAACTTTAATAATTTGCATTTTTAATTTAATTACTTTTCTCCAGCAATTGTCAGGCTTGAATTTGCATTTATAAGTTTCCATTGCGTTGGTTTATAGTTAAAGTATGCGCAGGCCGCAATTGATGCGGCGTTGTCGGTTGAATATTTAGGTATCGGAGCAAAAAATTTTACATGTGGATAACTTGTGGAAATTTGATTTACAAACATTTCTCTTAGGCGTTTATTCGCCGATACGCCGCCTCCTATGATTAATGATTTTGGTTTGTATTTTTCAATTGTTTTAAGTGTTTTGTAGACAAGAGATTCAACTATTGCCTCTTGTATTTGTGCCGCCAGTTCAGATTTTGTCATTTTATTGTCTTTGTCTTGTATTTTTCTTAACACAGCAGTCTTTAATCCGGAAAAACTAAAATCAAAATTTTTACTTTCGATCATAGGACGTGGGAAGAGATTAAGTTTGTTGTGTTTATTTTGAGGTATTGACAAATATTCATCTGCTAATCTGGATAAATACACTCCTCCAGGATAAGGTAATCCTAACAATCGTGCTGTTTTATCAAATGCTTCACCGGCCGCATCGTCTTTTGTTCCTCCAATCCATTCAATTTTTCCGTGATTTTTCATATAAACCAAATCAGTGTGTCCGCCGCTAACAACAAGAGCTATTGCCGGCAATTCAGGCACGCTATGTCCTTTAGGTTTGTGTATGTGTGAATTTGTTGTTTTGTACGGTGATGTTGTGCTTTCGGTTATCCAGTTTGCATATATGTGTGCCACTAAGTGGTTTATAGGAATAATTGGTTTGCCTGTTACAAAGGCAATTGTTTTTGCAGTTTCAACACCAACTAATAAAGACCCAATTAATCCGGGCCCTACAGCAACAGCTATGGCATCGATTGTGGAATTTAAAATTTCAGAAATTTGCCTTTTTTTTGTTTGATTGAATTTCAATTTTAAGGCTTTAGATGTTTGTTCTAAGCACTGCTCAAGTACAGGAATGATGTATTCTATTTGTTTTCTTGCGGCTTGTTCGGGAATTATACCTCCGCTTTTGGCATGTAAATCAGAGGATGTGGCAACTATATTACTAATAACCAAAGTGCCGTTTTCGACCACCGAAACACTTGTTTCGTCGCATGTTGTTTCTATTCCTAAAATTCTCATAAGCTAAATGAAACAAAAAAAGGTTTGTGAATTTGGTATTGGAAATATTGATTTTAAGTTTCTAGTTTAACTGTTTTGTGCCTTTCATAAAAACAGCTCCCCATGGGCGATAATTAGATACAAAAGTAGTTTTTACCGGCTCTTCGTTTGGTTTGGTTACCGTGTAATCAAATACGACTTTTGCGCCCCATGCTTTATGTTCAATTTGTTTTATTTCTCCTATTGGCAAATTTGGATCATCTATGTATAAATCTTCAGGTGGAGGAGAAGAACTTTTAATAACAGGTTTTGTTAGTTCAACAACCCTGCCATCTTTGGTTCCATAAAGATCAAATGTCAAAGTTTTTGATTTTGCGTCAAACAAAACCTGCACAAGGATATAATGTTTTGTGTCGTTTTTAAATTTAAAGTCTGTAGTTGGCGCAAAGACAGTTGCGTCAAGTCCAGGAGGGGAATCTTGTTCGTAATAACCAACTCGGTAGGAGTGATGAGACCTTTCAATTACTGGTAGTCCAGCGTTTAATACTGCTCTAAATAATGTAGTGGAGACTTGGCATACTCCTCCTCCGTCTCCCAAAATTGTTTTGCCATTGCGAATAATATATGCTTGCTTATATCCGCTATATTTTGAAACATCACCCAAGATACTGTTAAAAGACAATGTTTCCTCTGGCGCTATAAGTATTCCGTGAAGTTTTGAAGATGCAAGTTCTATATTGTGGATTCTTCCGGGTATTGATCCCTTAAATGAGGATTTTCCTCTGCCAATAAGTTCTTTTATCCCAAGACTGTTTGTGTTTTCTGTTTTAATGTCAGCTTGTTTTTTTTGCAACGGAATTGATGTGGTTAGGGATTTTTCTTCTGAAAATTCTAATTGCGAAATTAGTCTTATGATATCTTCTGCAAGCAACTTTTCTATAACTATATAACCATCTTGTGAAGGTGTAAATTTCACCACTTTTCCATTTTCTATTTCAAGTGTTGCGTTTTGCGGATTTTTGTTTAAAACTGGCACGACATTTTCTCGTATATAATTTTCTATTTTCTTTAAGTCATATTTTTTATCAAATCCCAAAAAACTGACAAGTTCACTATCTTTTATAACAATTTTTGTGTTTTCGTTTAATAATATAACACTTTTTCCTATTAGTTTTTGTCCAGTTGCAATGATTTCTTGCTTTTTGTTTTCGCCAATTCTAGGATCAATTGTTATTGGTTTCACTTGCACTGGTAGCAAACTGCCCGATTTAATGTTGTTTACAAGATTTTCATAAACTTCTTGTTTGTTAAAAGTTTTTCCTATTTTCCCGTCTTTGATTGTTATAACATTATTCTCCAAATAAAGAATGGGACTAATTGGCTCAACTGTTGACTGGTTGTAAACAATATCTATAAACGTGTTTAAGTAATTTTCATCTAGGTAATAGAAAATATTGTAATTTTGGTAATTTTTCAAAGAGCTTAGGTTTGTTTTTATCGCATTCCAAAAGCCTTTATTTTTTTGTGAATTTAAGGCATTTTTAACAGATGAGTCGTAATTTATGTTGAGATTTATTTCTTCTTTTGAGATTGTGTATTTTTGCTCATTAACCAAAATAGTTAAGTATTGTTTATTTTGATAATATTCTTCAATTTTTTTTACTGCTTCTTCATAATTTAAACTGCTGACATTTACGGTTCCTATGTAAGAATTTGGCAAAAAGTAAGAAGAGATGTATAAGTTAACATAAAAGACTGCCGTTGTCATAAAAACAATAGAGAGACACAAGAAAAACAAAATTGGCGCAAAGATTGTGTTTTTGGTTAATATTAATCTTGATTTTTTCATGCTCAAATTGTAGCTATTTTATCTGAATACTTGGACATAATGAATATGGTAAGATTACTATTGCATAGACTTATTTGTTTAGATTTTTTATTTTTATAGTTTTTAACTAAATTATATGGATGATCAAAACAAACAAAATGTGCAGAATAATTTTTTCCCCAGCGACGATCCTCCTGTCAATGTTGGAGCCAATTTCGCTAGCGATCCTATTGTGACAAATGTTGACACGGGAGCAAGTTCGCCTTTAGAGGTTGAAAGTGTAAAAAATGTTAATGAAAATTTATTGTCTTCTTCGCAAACAGTTTATCAATCAGTCGGTACAAATGTTCAACCAGATCAGCCAGTTTTTTTGGAAGACAAAACGCAAGTTGATATTTCAAACGATACAAATTATACAAATAATGAGCCACCTGTTAGTCAAGAGAAAGTTGCTTTAGGGAATGATGTGTCTAATAATTCTGACGACTCTTTGGTTAATCAGGAAGGCAAAAATTTGCTTGATATATTAGAAGAAAAAATTCAGCAAGATCAAAGTGTCTCAAATTTACCAAGCTTTTCTAACGATTATAGTAATTTGATCAAACGAAACAACAGTCAAGCAGATAGCGCATCGAATGTCAACGTACCTAGTTCTTTAGACGTTGGTCTTGATGCCCCAATTAAGGATAGCAAAAAAGAAAATTTGGCAGATTTACAGTCAGGTTTTAACACCAATCTTCCCCAGAATAATCTAAAAGAAGGTTTGCAAAGTGAAAACATTCAACAAATAGCTCAATCCGGACCTCCAACGCCCCAAGCTACTGATTTAATGACTCAAAAGTCTGCAAACAGACCATTTCCGAAATTTGTTTTATTTATTTTATTAGGTTTTGTTTTGGTTTTATTTGTGGCTGTAGTTGGTTTTGTTTTATACAGAAACTCTAGTCAGACAAAAACTGTTGGCGATGCTGGAAAGATAGTTTGGTGGGGGCTAACAATGGACGAATCGGTTTTGTTGCCATTAATTGAGCAATTTGAAAGCGAAAATCCTGATGTTGATGTCACTTATATTAAACAATCTCCAAAAGACTATAGAGAAAGATTGATAAATGCACTTGCATCAGGAAAAGGTCCTGATATTTTTGAAATTCACAACACATGGCCAGTGATGTTTACTCCGTATTTATCTTCATTGCCCGAATCGATAATGACAAAGAGCCAATTTAACTCATCTTTTTATCCTATAATGACTTCAGATTTAGTTACGAAAAAAGGCGTGATTGCCATACCGCTTGTTTATGACGCATTGACTTTGTACATTAACACCGATGTTTTTACAGCCGCGTCTCTTGAGCCGCCTAAATATTGGAGCGATTTCCAATCATTAGTTGATAGTGGTATATTGTTTCAAGTTGATCCCCAAAGCAAAAAAATACTGCAGTCTCCTGTTGCTTTTGGAATAACCAGCAATGTTGACTATTGGCCTGAGATTATTGGTTTAATGATGTACCAAAATAGAGTTGATTTTTCCAATTTAGATTCTCAATCAATGATTGATGTATTTAATTTTTACAAATACTTTCATGAAAATAGAGGTGTGTGGAACTCAAGTATGCCAAACTCTACAATTGCTTTTTCGAAAAACCAACTAGCTATGTACTTTGGACCAACAAGAAAGGCTCAAGAAATTGTGCAATCGAATCCAAATTTAAAGTTTAAAACAGTTCCCTTGCCGCAAGTTCAACCTGAAAGGCCAACAGATCCAGTTTATTCCTATGCAACATATTGGGTATATAGTGTTTACGAAAGAAGTGCTAGTGTTGATATTTCGTGGAAGCTTCTTAAATTTATGGCAAGTGAAGATTCTTTGAAAAAGCTAAATCAAATTCTTCATTCTCAAGGAAAATTGCCAATTTTAACCTCAAGGCCAGATCTAAATTTGATTTATGCTGATCATCCAGTTTTAGGATCTGTATTTGCTTTGGCGAAATATGCTAGAAGTTGGTATTTAGCTTATGAAACACATGATGGAACAACAGGAATTAATAGTCAGTTAAATAAAATTTTTGAAGAACGGATGTTAAATAAAGATACGTCATTTAACTCGAAAGTGATTTCTTTATTGGCCCAATTTGGTATAAGGCCAACGCGCAATTTTAGTTCAAATTGACCTCTTGACAAAAAAAAATAAGATAAATACAATACCAATTGCCTACAGAAAGAAGTTGCCAAGCTTAACTTCACTTCAGGCAATTTCTTAACTTTAAAATAATATACAATAGAATAGAATAAAGTTTAAGGCTTATGTCAAAAAACAAAAGTGAAAAAAATCTTAATCTAGTTCCAACATCAGGGTATTTAATAGTTGAGCCTGCTGTTGTTGAAGAAAAAACAGCAGGAGGTATATATCTTCCCGACAATGTAAGTGGTGATAAGCCACAGCAAGGAACTGTTTTAGCAGTTGGTCCTGATGAAATTACTGATAATGGTGTTAAAAAATCATCTCCTGCAAAAATTGGTCAAAAGATCGTTTACAAAAAATGGGGAGGAAACGAAGTAAAAGTTGATGGTAAAGAATACTTGTTTGTAAAATTTGAAGATGTTTTGGCGGTAATAGCCAATTAAGTAATAGAAAGTCAAAATAATTTTTATTAATTAAAGATTAGCTAAATATGGCAAAACAACTCAAATTTGGCGATGATGCAAGACAAGCTTTATTAAGAGGCATGGATGTAGTTGCCAAAGCAGTGGTAACTACTCTTGGGCCAAAAGGTAGAAATGTTGCTATTGAAAAGAAGTGGGGTTCTCCAAATATTATTCATGATGGGGTTACTGTGGCAAAAGAAATTGAGCTTAAAGATCCTTTTGAAAATATGGGAGCGCAGCTTATAAAAGAAGCTGCTAGTAAGACCAACGATATATCGGGAGACGGAACTACAACTTCAACTCTTTTGACATATCAGATTACTCTTGCTGGCATGAAAAATATTACCGCTGGGGCAAATCCTATGATTGTTAAAAAAGGTATAGAAAAAGCAGTCAAAGCTGTTATCGATGAATTGCAAAAAACAGCAAAGCCAATCAAAAGCAAAGAAGAAATTCAACAAGTAGCCACGGTTTCTGCCGGGGATCCAGTAATTGGAGCTACAATAGCTGAGGCGTTAGAAAAAGTCGGTAGAGATGGTGTTGTTACTGTTGAAGAAGGCAAAGGTTTTGAAATAGAAATTGAGTATAAAGAAGGAATGGAATTTGACAAAGGTTATGTATCTCCTTATTTTGTTACCAATGCTGAAAAAATGGAGGCTGAGGTAGAAGATCCGTACATACTTTTAACAGATAAGAAAATCAGTTCTATTCAAGATCTTTTGCCATTTCTAGAGAAGTTTGTAAAAGTTTCTAAAAATTTGGTAATTATAGCTGATGATTTAGAAGCTGAAGCTTTGGCGACTTTGGTTGTAAATAAATTAAAAGGAGCATTAAATGTTTTGGCAGTAAAAGCGCCCGGCTTTGGGGACCGCAGAAAAGAAATGCTTGGAGATATTGCTGTTTTGACTGGTGGGACAGTGATTACAGATGATTTGGGGCGCACTTTTGAATCTATAAAAATTGAAGATTTAGGCAAAGCAGACAAGGTTTGGGCAGATAAAGACAATACCAGAATAATTGGAGGTAAAGGAAGCAAGTCTGATATAGATGCCAGAATTGCTCTGATTAAAAATCAAATTAAATCTACAGATAGCGATTTTGATAGAGAAAAACTTGAAGAGAGATTGGCAAAACTTTCTGGTGGGGTGGCACAAATAAATGTGGGAGCCGCTACTGAAGTTGAGATGAATGAGAAGAAAGAACGTGTAAAAGATGCTGTCGGAGCCACAAAAGCCGCTATAGAAGAAGGAATTCTGCCTGGTGGTGGTGTTGCGCTTTTGCGCATGAGAAAAGTTCTAGACAATCTAAAAGCTGATAATTCTGATGAGCAAGTAGGCATTGATATTGTCAAAAAGTCTCTTGAACAGCCTGTGAGGTGGCTTGCTAAAAATGCAGGTGAAGACGACGGGTATGTACTTAACAAGATTCTTGATTCTAATGATAATGATTATGGTTATAATGCATTAACAGGCGAGTTTGGATCAATGACAAAGTTTGGTTTGTTGGATCCGGTAAAAGTTACGAGAACAGCTCTTACTAATGCAGCTTCTGTTGCCATGATGGTTCTTACAACTGAGTGTTTAATAGCTGATATTTTAGAGGAGAAAAAAGATACAGTAAATCATAATAATATTGACTATTAAGTTTTTTAAGTTTTTTTCATTTTTGATTCTTACTTTTTTGTTTTTGGATCGTTGGTTAAATAGATTCTGTAGTTTTTAGGACTTTTTAATATTAAGCTTGCTTTTGCGTGTTTTTAAAGCTAAATATGTGAGAAAAATATAAAAAGTAAAAAATTTAACTGTAAACCTACATTAAATATTAAATATTTGGTATTGTTAAGTTAGTAAGAGAAGTACCCAAGAACGTGCTAGCAAGATTTACTATAGCCCATGCTGCAAAAACTATAACTAAACCAATTAAAGCTCCTGTAATACGGCCTCTTGCTTCTTCAGTTTTATTTTTATCTCCACCTGCTAGTATCCACTCAATGCCACCCCAAAGAAGCATGAAAAAGAAGACTAAAGCAGCAATTACTAACGCAAACAAAATTAAAGCACTAACAATTCTTTCAGGAGTAAAGCCAATAGCATTTGCGGCTAAACCGTTATTGGGAGCTAAATTTAATGATCCAGCTAAAACAATTCCATTTAACATAACAAGAAAGTAATTTTACAACTTGTTTTAATAATTGTCAAATAAGTTTCAATTTTTGTCAAGTAGAGCTTTCAAAAATTTTGAAATTTATTTTATTATTGAATTTTAAGAATTACGGAGGTTTTATCTTCATATACAACTTTCCAACCTTCATTTTGTAATTCTTCGAGGAAATTGTAATTCAGGCTAAATTTATAATATTTGTTGAATTTATCTTCAATGTGTTTTAATATTTTTTTTAAATTTGAATCTTTTGTTTTTTGATTTTGACTTTTCGACCATAATACAGTATCAATATTGAATTGAGTAAAGATATTTTTTGAATCAATTTCTCCTCTTAAAATTTTCAAGTATGTATCCATGGCATTTGATAATTCTTTGCTTGGAGCATTATTCCATTTCCATGTTGGCATACGTCCGTCTATAAAAACTTTTTTCTCAGGATATTGCCATATCAAATATCCTCCCCAACCGTATTCTGAAAATATGTTGCCATGAGGCATGTTGTTTTTTAAATAAATTACTGCTTCTTGAGGATAAAATTTTGAAACGGAGTATTTTGAAAGCCAATCAATCCAGAAGAAATTTTCTAATACTAAAATCACAAAAATAATTATTGAAAAATAAATAGATGCTTTTTTAAATCTTGATAATCCATACTTTATTTTTTTTATTTCTTCTGCAAAAAAGTTTAAAGATTTTAATATTAGATATAAAGAAAAAAGGCTAAATATTGGCACGTGTCTAGTAGTTAATATTGCTTGACTAGATAGTATTAAATACAAAATTTTTTCTTCCCATGAAACTTTTTTTTGGTATTTAAGCATTAGTAAAGCGCTTAAAACTAAAAGAATTAAGAAAGAAGGATTGAAAAAATAGAAAGATGGTAACCATTCTACTATTCTTTCATCAAGTTTGCCATCCGATAATTGCATCCACACCTCGTTCCATATTCGTTCTTTGTATGGGTTTATGAAAGTAGCAAAGAAAGATCCTATTAAAACCAAAAAATTTGTTTTATCAACTTTTTTGTTTTTAATTGTTTTTACAATGATTACAATAGTTAATATAAAAATTCCTGCGATAAAGCTTCCATGAATGTTTACCCAAACTAGTATTAATAGTGGAATTAAGATTTTATAACTTTCAAATAATTTCTTGTTAAGTAAAACGACAAAAAGGATTGAAAACATAAGCCAAGAAGCAACTTGAGATCTTATGCCAATATAAGGAGCAAATGCAGCAAGACAAAGAATCGCTAGAATTAGTATCAAATATTTGGGTACACGGTTTTGTTTTGACCAAAAAGGGTAAACAATTAATAATACAGACAGAAAAGCAAGTAAAGTAAATAAAGTTGGCAACAAAAATTTGCTTTCAAGACTATATAACTCAAATACTAGCAAACTTGTTAACCATGCGTGATTGACAAATGGGAAAGAAGGCATTGTATAAGAAAATGGGTCATTTTGAGGTATGCCATAGTTTTTGATGTATTCACCCGTTTTTAAATGCCAACCAAAATCGTTATCTAAAATTATTGATAGTTTAAATACATTAAAAACAAAGTATAAAGCTATAAGGATTGCGAAAAAGATGGTCAAAATTTGATTTTTACGCATTTTTAGTTTTTATCAGAAATGATTTTTATCAGAAATGATTTGGTAAACTTTGGCGCCGTAGGAATATCTTGGGTGAATTTCATATAATGTTAGATCGGCGAGTTTAACTGTGTTTATTTTAACACCATAATGTTCGTCTAAAAATTTTTGATAAATTTCAAGATGTTTCTCTGTTGCAACTAGGTATACATTTTTATTGTCTATAATATCCAGATAAACGTTGCTAATGTTGTATTTTTGCAAGTAAGGTCCTTCATAAGGAGATCTGATTGGCCAACCTGTACCGATAAGGTCAATGTTTTCAAAAGTTCTAGCTTCTAGCGGACTAATCCAGTGTATTGGTATGGATGATGCCCAGTTTATTATTAGATTTTCTTGAGGCAGTATTTTTAGTATTTCTTTAAAATTTTTGGTTTTAATTTGATTATAAGAAGCAAAGTGCATAAAAGTTAGTGTTGTATTTAAAGAAGTGATTAAATAAATTGTCAATAAAATTATTGTGGAGATAGATGGTTTTAAAGTTTTTGCTTTGTTCAAAAAATAGATAGCCGAAGTGGCAGTTATTAGTAAATATGGATGCATTAATCTAGTGGGAAATACCCTGCCTAGGAAGCAAAAGATTGTCACAATTGCCGCTGAAATCATTAAGGTTGCAAAAATATATGTTTTTTGATTTTTGGTTGTTGCATTGACAAAGCAAATTGTCCCAGAAAAAAATATGATTTGCATTACAATTGATGAGTATGCTGATATTGTAGTTAAAATAGTATCAATTGTGAATTTGATTCCTTCGTAAGATATATTTTTTAAAATTGACTGATTTAAGATTTGAGAGAGTGTTTGTGTATTGTATATGCCTTTATCAAAATAAAACCAATTGCTTAATGTTAGATAGTCATTGTAACTCCAGTTAAACTTTTTATAAATGTCTTCATTTTTGTCATAATTAAATAGGTTATATTCGTGAAAAAGAGATTGTGTATTAATCCAGTGCATATATTCAGTCCATTCTAGGGATATATTGTATTTTTTGTTGCCAATTTTTGTACTTAAACCAAATAAGATTAATGAAGTTATTACAAAATATGCTAGAAATTTTTTTGCCATTTTATTTTTGTTCTTTAGAAAAGAATAGACAAGTATTGGTGAAGAAATTGCGAAAACGTATATAAATGATTCTTTTCTGATCAAACCTCCTATTAAAACAAAAATTATTGAGGCAATTTGCAAAGCTATAGAGACATTTTTATTTTGGTAACAATTCCAACATGCTAACAGTAAACCAGCAAAGACAACATAACTTGATATTGCGGTGTATTGTAAAAATATTATCGACCAGATAAATAATGGAAGGATAAAAATGAATAGTAGAACAAAGTTTACGAAATTTAGTTTTGCGCTTATTGTACTTAATATTATTACATAAGATACAAAGAGCAAAGTGTAAAATGTTGCTCCATACCAAGGGAAAGACTCGTTAATTGTGTAAAGGAAAGACAATAATTTGCCATATATTGGATTGATGTATACAAGCAGTGAGCTTGGATTGTTTGAGTATTGCCCGCTTGCCATACGCATCATTGATACGTCGTCTACTTCTTCGTAGATTGGTGAGAAAAAAAAGAATGAAATTGCGAACATAAAGTAAACTATTAATATTGACATCACTAATCGAAAATATTTTTTGATAAAACTCTTAGTGTTATAATGATTTTTCAGATAAAAAAAAGGATTTGTAAGAATTAAATTTATGAAATTTGACATATTGCGAATACTAGATTATCCTTTTTGGTTTAATTCGATAAGATACATTATAACTGGCAACCAAAAATCAATGAAAGCTTATGTTTATAAATGGTTATCTTGCGGATCTCCTGATTTGGTTTTGGATATTGGTTGCGGAACTGGTGACTTTTTTGATAAAAGGTACAAAGAGTATATTGGCATTGACATTAATCAAAAGTTTATTGCTTTTGCAAAAAAAAAATACAAAAAATTTAAAAATGCGAATTTTTTAGTAGGAAATGTTCTTTCTTATAAATATAGAAGTTTGAAAGGAAAAAAAGTTGGAATTATTTTTGTTAGTATGATGCATCATTTGTCTGATCAAGAATTATTTTTGTTGTTTGACAATTTGAAAAAATTAAATATTACTTATTTAGTGGTTTGTGATATCATACCAAATCCAAAAGGTTTACTAAAAAAATTAATGGTGACTTTAGATCGTGGGGCATATATAAGAAGCGAAGAAAGAAAAATAAAAATATTAAAAAAGTATTTTTATATTATTGATATAAAAATGTTAAAAGCTGGTCTTGCTGTACAATGTGGTATTGTATGCAAACAAAAAGAATAAACCATTGTTTGCTTTGTTTGATTCAAAAGTATTGAATATTATTAAATATTAGGAATAGTCAAATTAGTCAATGAAGTACCCAAGAACGTGCTAGCAAGATTTACTATAGCCCATGCTGCAAAAACTATAACTAAACCAATTAAAGCTCC
>JAOAEL010000003.1:0-71126 GCA_026416845.1 Patescibacteria group bacterium | reverse complement strand
CGGCTAAACCGTTATTGGGAGCTAAATTTAATGATCCAGCTAAAACAATTCCATTTAACATAACAAGAAAGTAATTTAACAAGAAAGTAATTTTACAACTTGTTTTAATAATTGTCAAATAAGTTTGAATTTTTGTCAAGTGGTAATTTGTAGGTATTTGTAAGCAAATTTGTTTTTTAAATTTTTAAGTTAGAGTATAAAAATAAGCTTTTTTGAAAAGTTTAGAAAATCAAAATAAAAATTAGAAAATGAAAGTGAGAAAAAAACAGATGGTACATAAGATTTTATTTTGTTAAATTGGTTTACTTTAAAGATGGGCGAATTTATTTAATTAAAAATTTTTAAACTAATGATAAGTTGTAAATTTTGCTAGATTTGATTTTTTAAATATAAATTTGTTTGAGGCCAAGGCGGGAATCGAACCCGCGTATGGAGGTTTTGCAGACCTCAGCGTTACCACTTCGCCACTTGGCCAACTTTGGATTTATTTTTATTTTATTGGTTTCTGAAATTCTAAAAAAAACAAAACCCTAAAATAGATAGGGTTTTGTTATCTGCTAGCTTTAATATTATATCTAATTTACTTCTTCTCTTTAACAACGATTTTTTGTGGTCTGGCGCTTTCAGTTTTAGGAATTGTAATTGTTACTATCCCATTTTCTATCTCAGCTTCAGCTTTTTCCCACTGTCCTCCAGACAATGCTGTTGTGTAGTAATATTGGTACGAGCTTGCTATGTATTCATTTTTTTCTTTTTTTTCTTCGTTTCTTTCTGCTTTGATTGTTACAACACCATCTTCTATATTTACTTCAACGTTTTTTGCAGGAACGCCTGCGACCACTGCTTCTAGTACAATTTCCTTTTCTGTTTCTCTAACTTTTAAACCTCTTTGTGATGATGTTGCTAAAATGTCAAAGTCATCCATCCACCCAGCAGAAGGAAACAAAGACTTAAACAAATTTTTGTGTACTAAGCTTGTCATGTTTCTCACCTCCTTTTCTTAGTTTCTTTTGGCACTCGTCTTTCTAGAGTGCTAATAAGATGATATATTTTTTATTTTTTTTGTCAAGTATTTTTTTCTGTTTTTAAAACTTGATATAATTTTTAGTGAAATTTAAATTATGCATATATGTATACATAAATTTTTTATTACCTTGCTTGTTGTTTTGTGTTTTACAATTTTGGGAGCATTGTTTGTTTTGAGACCAAAATTTGCTGGCATTGTTGTTAATACAGAACCAAAAAGCTTTGTTTTTGTAAATGGTTTGAATGTAGGAGAAACGCCATATGAAGGTATTTATACTCCAGGAGAAATTGCTATCGAAGTTGTTCCTTTGAATAGTGATTTTTTAGCTTATCAGACAAAATTAGATTTGGTAGAAGGTGTAAAAACTTTTTTTTCTTATAATTCTGGTTTAACAGAAGATCAAACTTCTGTTGCAATTGTTTCTTTTGAAAAAGGTTTTAACAAAGAAACTGGTATTGTCATTGTTTCTGAGCCATATGATGTTACCGTTTTTGTGAATGGTGTTAAAGTTGGTTTGACACCATATAAAAGCAATTTATCTCAAGGAGAATATTTACTTTCATTTGAAAAAGAAGGTTATCAATCAAAAAGTTTTTTAGTTAAAGTTATTGAAGGTTATAAATTAACGACGTGGATTAAATTGTCTTCATTTTAGGAATAATAGTTATTAGATGTCTTCACATTTCATATTTGATTTGCTTTGTTTATAATTTTAAAAAATTAAATTACGCAAAATTGTTATTTGTATTGATTTTTTAATTAAAAAAAGCACTTAAAAACAATAATTCTTATTGAGTATGGTTGTAAATAAATTGTTTTAATGTTCCGCAATACCAGCGTATAAAATTATTATTACAAGTCCAACCCACAATAAACTTGAGATTACTAAGCTTTTATCCGTAAGCAAAAGTTTTTCAGGAGCTTCGGTTTTGTTTTGAAATATTAAACTTTGATATCTCATGATCCCAAAGATAGCCACTGGAATTGTTATCATTAAAAGTTTGCTTATTGTTGTTGTTCTTGATATTTCTGACAACAGTACCCAGATGTCGTTTGTTACTTGAGGTGATTCGTAAAATGTATAAAGAGCCCAACTCATCCACGCGGCGTTTCCAAACATAGTCACATATGAATTGAGTAAGGGTTTTGAGTAATTTGATAGACTTTTGCGTGTGACGTTTGCTTTTTGAATAATTCCAATTTCTGCTCTTCTTTTTCCTGACGCTAAAAAAAGGGCTACTGAAATAACACACAACATGAACCAAACAGACAAGTGAGCGTCAATTACAAAAGCTCCCGCGTAAACTCTTAATACAAATCCTGATGCTATTGTCAAAATATCTATTACAGAAATGTTCTTTAGCCAAATTGTGTACAAAAATTGCAAGGAAAGATAAATATAAAGTAAAATTGAAAAAATGGGATTATTTATGAATGAAGCGATAAAAGTTGAAATTCCTATCAATATTAAAGCGGTCATAGCGGCAAGACGTATTGAAATTTTTCCTGATGCGATAGGTCTATGTTTTTTGATTGGATGCGCATGATCATATGGAGCGTCGATGATATCGTTGAAAATATAGGTTGCTGAAGTTGCCAAACAAAAAGCAAAAAAAGCATTGACTAAGAGCTCAAAGCTTTTAATTGAAAGTAGATGAGGAGAAAACAAAAGTGCTGCAAAAATAGAAAGATTTTTGATCCAATGTACTGGTCGAAAGGCTTTTATGAGGTAAAAAATTATTTTTATGCTCATTTTGATTTTTTAAGTGTAAGCAGTAAAAATCCCACAAATATTGCAACTATAAATATAGTATATAACTTAAATTGAGCATTCAACGAAATTGCAAAGATTCCAAGTACAAAAGCGCCTAACCAATAAAAAATTGCTACCATTCTTTTGGAAAGTCCGGATTCGAGGAGTCTGTGGTGCAGGTGTCCTTTGTCTCCCCATACGGGGGATTTACCTGAAATTATTCTTCTTATTATTGTGTATAATGTATCGATGATTGGTATGCTAAGCAGAACAAAAAGAGTTCCAACTTTTGTGGTTGACAAAATTGAAAGTACTGAAAGCAAGTATCCTGCAAGTGTTGATCCAGAATAGCCTGGCATAATTTTTTGCGGATAAAAGTTCCAAGGTAAAAAACCTAAGAAAGCGCCAGCAGTGATGGAAGCGAGTACTATTACAGGCCATTGTGTTATATCAGCGGAGTATCTAAATGATAAAACTGCGATGAATATTGCTGCAATTGTGGAAACACCGGGGAGTTGCCCGTCTACGCCTTTTGCACCCATGTTAATTATATTCATCAAAAAAAATATCCAGCAAATTGCGAAAATGTCGGCGATTATCCAAATGTTATGACTATTTCCAAATAGATTAAAACTGATTTGATAGTTGGAAAGATCTATTGTTCCACCTAAAGGATTTGTGAAATAAGAAATTCCTATTCCTGAAGCAACAGGGATAAAGCTTATTACAAGTAAAGCGACCATTCTAATGTACGGATTTATATTATATTTGTCATCCAACAGTCCTAATATTGTGATAATGCTTGCCCCAAGCAATATTGCAAGCAAATGTTTGTCTAGTGGTAGAAAAAGCAAGGACGCAAAAAGAACTCCTAAGTATATTGCTAGTCCCCCAGCGCGAGGTACCGGATAAGTATGGATTACTTTTGGATGTTTATTTGTAGCGGGATCGTCTATCAGACCAAATTTTTCAGATAAAAATATTACAAATGGAGTTGAAAGCAAACTAATTGTTAAAGCGGTAATCGCCGCAATCGCCACGTTGTTTAAATTCGGTATATTCTCAAACATTTTTCACAATATTGATCCGACAAGGTTTATTATTTTGATTACCGCAATAGTTGTGAATAAACTACAAATAAAAGACACCACAGACAGTGAATTTTTTATAAATTTATCTTTTACAAAGATAGAACATCCGACATTAATAAATAGTATTAAAATAGACATAACAGGAGGAATATAAATGTAGTTTAACGGAGCAAGTTGTTCTGAACCTTCTGTTTTGCCGTAAAAAAGAGGAATCTCAGGTGGCATGTTTTCTTTTACGAGGACAATTAGAATTATTGTTGCAATATTTATAATTAAAGCCAGAAAAACAAGTTTGATTAAAGGCAAGGATTTGGTTTCCGAGATCAAGTTTTTTTCAGTATGCATGGAAGCATTATACTTTGTTTATTTAAGAAGAATCAGGCTTAAAATTATAAGAAATTAATTAGGCATCAATAAAGCCTTTTCCAGATTTTAGCTTCATCAATTTGTAAAGCAAAAGCATATCTTTCCTGTAAAAAAATTTCCAGTTCATTAAATTGTTCCGAATTAGGAATGACTACCACATACTCTGGCGGTTTTTTTTGCATTTGATCAATAATATCCTTTTTGTTTGCAAATTCATTAATGTGGTATCCTGCCACGTATTTGATTGTGGGAAGTCTTCTGGTAAGGGCGTATAAAGATGGAGAGTCGTCCCATACAAAAATGTTGTTATAGCGATGGGAATTATTGTTTATGTATTTTGCTATTTTGTAGTTTCTATTGATGTTTTCTCCGAAAGTTTGAAAGTATTCCTCTTTTGTATAGTTGCCTAACGCGAATGATATAAACGATTTATAATATGAAATTGGCTCGTAGTACCAGAATTTGTAATAAAAAGGAACAGCAATTACTATAAACAGGGGGAATAAAGCATATACTTGGAATTTTGATTTATTGGTTAAGAAATAGGACAACATTATAGAAATTCCGGGTACAGATTGAATCAGATAATGAGGGTATGGTCTTTCGGATAATGTTACCGCGAAAGTGGATGTAAGCAACCACGCAGTGGCAAATGCGAAATTTTTATCAATTTCTCTTCTTTTTACAAAGATGATTGCAAACACCACTGCTAAAATTAAAAAGCGCACAAAAAGGGGATAGTTTCTAATGAAAAATGATTTTTGAACATCATCCGGCCTCCAAGATGACAAATAATCGAAATTTTGGATTATTGTTGCTGAAACATATTCATTTAAAACACCCTTGGACGAATACCAGACAAGAGTAAAGATTATCGGGACAGAAAGTCCAGCGACAAAGTGGGTTAGGTTTTTTATTAGATTTATGAGTTTGATTTGATCTGTTTTTGATTTGTAAGCAAAAAGCATTAAAATTGCCAAAGAATCAAGTAAGGCGGGAATTTTGTAAAGTCCTGCAATGGATAAAAAAATCCCGCTTATAAAAAAGTCGTTGAAACTCGCATTTTTTTTAAACAGAAATAAGAGAGAGATAATTGTAAATCCAATCATAAAAATTTCGGCGTTTGCTATATTTCCTTCCAAGAGGGGAATATTTGTCAAAATTGCAAAAATTGAAGTTGCCACCAGTCTTGCTTTTTTTGTTTCGTTGAAAAATTTTTCAGTTAATTTCCAGAACAAAAAAATTGTCACCAAATTCCACAAGGCAAGAATTGCTTTAAACCAAAATAAGCTTTGCGCAATTGCGGCGGTAAAATAAATAAGTGGTGGTTTGTTGTCGTGCAGATCTTTGTAAAGAGTTAGTCCTTGCCTGATTCCTTCACCTATTGTGAGGTATATCATCTCATCCCCATAAGAATATGGTTCAAAAAAAGTTGGTATTCTAATCAAAAGAACTGCAATTAAAAGTAAGAATAGCCATTTTGGCATAATAAATTGCTTTTTGAGTTATTTGCTAACATTCTGTTAATGTATTGGTTAAGTATAGTATGCTTATTTGTACGGAGTAAATAATTTTTATCCTTTCTCAAACAACAAAAATTTCAAACCTTCAAAATTTTTCATTTCAGTTTTTTTGTAGCCTTCAAAGACAACCTCATCTGGGTTTCCAGACGTTATTACACCAATTTTTGAAGCGTTGGGAAGCTTTCGTATTATATCTTCTTCTGTCATTAAGGCAGTGCCAACATAATAAGGCAAATTGTTTCCGTTTGGCAGGTACAAAGGTGCTGTAATTTTGTAGTATTTTGATTCCCATAAATGATGAGCGCTTGAATTCCAATTAATTAAAAAGATATTCTCATCCTCGCTTAAAATATTTTTTACATAAGCTGAATATTCACGGAAGGGCATTTTTGTTGGATTTACAAAATAATGAAAATCAATTATGCCAAAGATAATTATTGTTAATGAAATTGGAATTATAGATAATTTTGATCTTAGTGAAGCCAGTATAAGCATAGCGCTTGGTATTGTGAATAAAAGATAGCGATTGTAAAAAATTGATGTGAAATATTGTGAAATAATCCAAACAGTGGCGATTGGCGCGAAAAACCATAAAAGAAGAAACAAACTTTTTTTGATCCCCTTCCACCATTTGCGAGTTAGCAAAATGCCAAAAACGGAGTACAAAGCTAATTTATGAATTGGCAGATTCAGAAGTGGAATTTTATAATCAAGGCTCTTTATTCCTTCCGCCAAGTAGTCATATATTAAGATTTTCAGATCTTCATAGTCGGGTTTGCCAAGCCAAAAGCCGCTACTTAACTTTGTAATTTGCATGTAAAGTGGCCAGATCCATGGGATATAGCCGAGTCCTACAAAAAGGAAAAGTTTAAATAAGATACGACCGTTCTTGCGATTTCCCAAAGCGATTTCGTATAAAAACCACAAACCTTGCGCAACAAGTGCAAATGTTGCAAAATGATGCGAGTACAAAGCCCAAAGAGTCCAAAAAACATAGCCGATTTTTGTTGTTGTTTTTGTTATTTCACCTTTTTCACGAGTGATGATCTTTAAGAAATGGTACATAGAAGCTGTTACTCCAAGCGCGAGAATAGAGTACATGCGACCTTCAAACGCGTACATAAAGAAAAATGGATTTAGAGCTGTAAGACTAGCGGCAATCGCGCCTGTTTTTTTACTCCACAAAATCGATCCGATTCTGAATGTAAAAATTATTGCCAGAATGTAGAAAATTAACGATAGACTTCTTATTACAACTTCACTTGTACCAAAAAGCTGAAAAGTGCAATGTAGCAAAATATTCCAAAGGGGAGGAGATGTATCTTGAGAGACAATTTTTAAAATTTCTGGTATTGGCCTCATTGACAAAATTGCGCTAAATCCTTCATCTCCCCAAATACTTGTTATTAGTTGGTTATCCATAAAAAGCTTATTGCTAACACTATAATTGATAACACTATAATAATAGTTAATTTAGATAAAGGTTAGTTTCTTTTTGTATATTTAAAATAATTAAAATTAGGTTGTTTTTCATTATATGTTTTTTATTTGTTTAATTTTTGTCAGGCTTTTTCTGTCTTAGAGAAAAATAACGCAAACTAAATTTCCATAAATTGAAATTTCATCTATCAAAACCCAGATGTAAAGACAGCAAATTAAACTAGAAATAAATTAGGTTATAGGATTTTACAAAAAATGCTTGAAATTAAGACATTTTTATCTTTTTTTTCTTTCTAATCAAATTGTTTTTGCACAATCTAAAGTTCTTTTAATGGCATGACGCGGTACAGTTGATGTTCAAGATATGGTTTGTGTAAAATCACATGAATTAAATTTTGTGATGGAATCTTTGCTTCCAAAGAGATGTTTTGGGAAGTTATCTGAAGTGATTAGATAATTGTGGTATTTAAGATTATATGTCAAGTAAAACCGCGTGTTGTTTGCGAAACGGTATTGAGGCAAGTCTTGGGGTGAATATGCATTAATTAAATCATGTTTAAGGATAATAATTGTACTTGTAGTGTTCAATATTAATGAGCCATATTGGTCAGCTGGTCTCAACTTGGCTACAGCAAATGATGACATCAGGAATCTTTATGCCGCAATGAAGAGAATAGCGCCAGACGTTCCAGTTTTTGTCTATATGGATGGAATTGCGGATTTAGAGAAACAAAATTCTAGTGCCAAAATTACAAATGGTATGGGAGATATAATTGCGGTTTGGCTTCATTGTTTTGGTGGCGCAGAGGGAAGTTGTCAGGATGCTATCGAGAGTGTAAAAAATGATAGAAAAATTTTACAAGAAAGAGGCATTAATGCACAATTATTTTTTTCGGTTCAGACTTTTGGTGGAGCTCCAAGTGGTAATTATATAATGCCGACATATTCGCAATTGAAAAATTTTACTTGTGAAATAATTAGTACAGGAACTCTTGATGGATTAATTTATTACCCATGGAGAAATCCTGCAGAGTATCGTCAATATCTTTTTAACTCGCCGCAGTTGCATGGAGTTATTAAAGATGTGAAAGAAACTTGTATTAATAACAGTCTAATGTCAACCAGTCCAATTCCGTCTATTTATTGTACAAAAGCCGGAGATGCAAATTGTGACAATAAAGTAGATGGAAGTGATTATGTGATATGGTTAAATAATTATTTGCAAGCTAAAAAAGGAGCGAGATATGGTGATTTTGACAACAATGGATTGATAGATGGAATTGATTATGTGATCTGGTTGAAAAATTATCAGTTATAGTAACATTTGACTAGCAAAATAATGGTATAGAATAGGCATTTGGGATGCCAATGCCAAAGTTTTTGTTAAGCAATTTTGATATCTGTTGACCAAGGCATTTGTTTAATTCAAATAGAGTATTGAGAGATCTCTGGTATGTGGTAAAGTGTAAATACACATGTACGAACACACAAGTGAGGTAAGTGAAAACATAGGATCGGTAAATCAAACTAAAAGTAATAATAATGTTGCTGCGGTTGCCGAGGGTCAGACTTGTACTACTGGTACTAGGGAGACGTACGCATATGCAAGTTTATCACTTCGTTTTATTGCAGCTATTCTTGATGCATTGATAATTTTTGTCATGGTTATTTTTTTCTTATTTCCTTTTTATTACGCTTTGCTTTATGAGGCAAGTAATTATAGGAGTAATAACTTAAGTGTATTACAAAATTGGAATATGGCTCAGAATTTATCCAGCTTAATTTCTGTTTTTTATGGTGTTTTTTTGTTAAGGTTTAAAAATGCGACATTTGGCAAGCAATTTGTTGGTTTGGAGGTTAGATCAGAAGACGGGGCAGAGATTACTTGGTTTAGAGTGATACTAAGAGAAGTGGTTGGCAAGACAATTTCTTCATTATTTTTTATGATTGGATTTTTGTGGATTTTGTTTGATAAGAAAAACCAGGGATGGCATGACAAAATTGCAAAAACAGTAGTTCTTCAGGTTAGAGAGGTTAGTAAAGCGAGGAAAGTACTAGCGTGGATTATTAGTTTGGGAGTTATAATTGTTGCTATTTTGGCAATTTTGGCGTTTTTGTTAATTTATTTATATATCTAATTTACTTACTGAGCTTGACAGAATATTGCTTATTGTTTTAGTTTGCTTTAATTTGTATCCACAAATTTTTTATGCTGCAAGTTTGGTAGTTATAGGATTGATGATATTGTTTTCTATAAATCCGTACGAAGATATTATAAAAACAACCAAAGCCAAGCAACATTTGCGAATGTTTCAACAACAAAGTTAATAATGAAATTGGCTTTTTTTAATAATATTGCACCAAGTAAAACAAGCTAGGCTTAAAGATCATGTTTCTTTTGTCCTTTGTTACTAAGAATTTCTGGAAGAATTTCTGGAAAGATTACTAAATATGTTGATTGTTTGGAGACAGAGTATTTTTTATTTGCGAGTTATATTTTTTCAGATGAAATTTATAGTAGATTAAAGGTGGAAATTGCGATTGCCACACCTTTAGAGAGATTAAAACCAATAGGATTTGTTTTTGGGACAAGATATTATGATGAATCAGATGTTTTCGGATCTTTCAAGGAAGTGTAATATCCGCTTTTGGATTTTATGATAGTGATGAATATGCTAATAGAATTAGAGGTACCATAAGTTTAGTTTTGGATACTCAAATAGGTTCTTTTACTGAAAACTTGCGTAAGGTTGCTGAATTGATAAAAAATTATGGACAAAGTAAATATGATTAGAATAGGCGCTGTATATAATGGATATGAGATGATTAGATTTTTGTTAGCCATGGCTGATGTCTCTTCAGATCCAAAAATTTCACCAAGTCCTTTGGTTGACGCTTTAAGAGAAAAGAGAAGCTAAGTTTTACTTTAAGATTGCTTGTGTTATTCCACGAATTAAAATTTGAGTGATTAATATTGAAATAGTATTTAAACAGATTTATATTTTATTTGATTTGTTTGTTTTGTATTACACTTTTTCGGTAACCCTATAGTCAATATATTTTCCCATCATCAGTCTGGTGTGTGCATCCAGCCCCGGCAATGCTCCAAACACAAAACCAACAACAGGCATTAACACAAACTCAAGCGGTTTTATAAAAACTTTCCATTTTGGGTAATTTGCAGGTTTAGGTGGACGATAAATGTTGTCAAAAATAAGCATTACAACCAAAAAACATAACGCTATTGTCAGAAGAAGAGAAGACACTTGTGGAACCATGTATCCTAATGTGGTTCTTCCAAAAGCTGGATTTATAAAAGATGGCAAAGTAAGTCCTATTGTAATCAGAAACCAATTTACAGGCCACAAGAAGTGCGACCAAGCAAATGTTATTAATCTGAAAGTTTTTGATGCGAAGGGAACGTTTCTTGAAAATAAATAATTTTTTACAATCCAGGGAGTGTCGGAAACTCCCCATGCCCAACGTTTGAGTTGTTCGTATTGGTTTACCATCGTTTTCCAAAATGTTGTTGATTGGGCCGCGTCTACCAAAACAGGCAAATACAAAGGTTCAACTTCCACTTTGCCATTATTTGCATAAAAAGATTTGAAAAATATTCCCCAATCTTCAGGTATTTTGTCAGGGTCCCAGTAGCCAGCTTTGTCAAGCAGGTAAAGTGGCAAAGAGTAATTTTGTCCGTTTATTAGTCTATCTTTTCTTGATAGTTGAGAAAATTGCCACATGGACATTAGAGTGTTTAGGACTCTGCTTATCATTGGCAATTCCCAGATATTTTTGTAAAACAAAACCGCCCCTTGCCAGAATGTATCCAATCTGTTTGGGTTTTTCAAAAATTGGTAAGTTAGAAGCGCAAAATGGCTTTGGTGATATGCATGATCGGCATCGCAACTTGTGACTATGATATTTTTTATATTCATTTTTCTTTTGTCCACAAGTTCATTTTTTAACCAGATTGCCGCGTATCTTTCGTTTGAGGCTTTGCCTTTGATTTCTCCTTTGGCGAGCGTGTGCACAGTTACAAAAAAATTTGCAAATTTGTTTCTAAATTTTTTTTGCAATGCTTTTACTTTGGGTATTCTTTCTTCTTCCGGTTCAGCGGCTTCCATTGCCAAACAAACTGAAATTTGGTTTTTGGGAAGTGTTTGATTTGCGATGTTGTCAAGTGTTTTTTCTAATGTATGAAGTGGTTCTTTGTATGTGGTAACAATGATAGCATGATGCACATGCTTGTAATTTTTTAATTTTTTGAGTTCGTTAACCCAATTTGTTTTGATTGTTTCTTGTATTCGCAGATGCGTGATTACTGAAGAGATTGCGATTGTTAGAGATTGATAAAACCAGTAAACATTAAAAACTAATATGAAATATGCTGTTAAATTTGGAATCAAAAATATTCCCCAATAAGGGAACAGTATTAAGTTCCACGATGTAAATCCGGGTAAAATTTCCAGTAATCGTGTTATTAATTGATCGTGTTTTGATACAAAGGTTTTCATTTATTTTGTTTTAACCTTGGGAAGAGAGGTTTTTGAGGAGCTTTTATTAATGTGAAATCGTAATTAAGGATTTTTTCTGCAGTTTCTGGCAAAAATGGTTGAAGGTCAAATGCGATTTGTTCGATTGCATTGATTAAATAAGAGAGTGCGTTTTTTTTCTTTATGTTTGGCAACTCCCAAACTTTGTTTTCATTTATGTAAATATCAGCTTTTTTTATTTGTTGCCATACAAATTTTAAAGCTTTGTCAAAACGATATTCAGATAACCAATTTACGACCTCTTTGGAAATTTTTAACTTTTTTTTGTCAGTTTCTATTTGCAAATTTCGAGTCATTGCAGAAATGCGAGCAAATAAATTTCCAAGTCCGTTGGCAAGATCAGCGTTGTAAACTTTTTCAAATTTTTCATAAGTAAAATCGCTATCTTCGTAAGGATGGATTTTTGCTAGGAGGTAATATCTTAAAGCATCGGTGCCATATTTGTTAACTATCTCAATGGGATTAATGGCATTTCCTAAAGACTTGCTTATTTTTTGCCCATTTACGGTTATAAAACCATGTATGAATATTTGACGTGAATTGGGCAATCCTGCGGACATAAGCATTGCTTGCCAAATTGCTGCTTGCTGGCGTAAATTGTCTTTGCCTGCAAATTGGTATCCTGGCCAGAAATTCTTATAGTTGCTATCTTGTTTAGGCCATCCAAGTGTGGATATGTAATTTATAAGCGCGTCAAACCAAACATACATTACCTGTTCTGGATCATTTGGTATGTCAATACCCCAAGGCATTTTCGCTTTTAGTCGCGAGATAGAAAAGTCTTGCAGCCCTTTTTTAACAAAAGATTTAATTTCCTTAAATTTACTGTTTGGAACAATAAAGTTTGGGTTCTCTTTGTAAAAATTCAAAAGTGGTTTTTGATATTTTGAAAATCTAAAAAAATAATTTTCTTCTTCTATTATTTCCAATTCCAAGTTAGGATGAAGAGGACATTTACCTTCAACAAGTTCGGATTCTGTTTTTTCTAATTCGCAACCTACACAGTATTTGACTTTGTACATTTTTTTGTAAATATCTTTGTTTTCCAGACATCTTTTCCAAAATTCTTGAGCGGCCTTTTTATGGATAGGATTTGTTGTTCTTATGAAATTAGTGTAAGTTAGATTTAAAGCTTCTTTGAGAGCATCAAACTTTTTGGCGTATTCATCTACATAGTCTTGTGGATTTTTTCCTTCTTCCAAAGCTTTTTTGTAAATTTTTAGGCCGTGCTCATCTGTACCAAAGTTGAATATTACTTCGTCGCCGAGCAATCTATGCGTGCGAGCTATTGTATCTGCCTGAACTATTTCAAGCGCGAATCCTATATGAGGATTCGCATTTACATAAGGTAGAGTTGTAGTAATGTAAAATTTAGACATACATATCTAAGAATTATATGAAAGTTAAAAGGAAATATACTTAATCTTACTTTTAAAAATTTACGAATACAAATATACAAATAAAGATTATAACATTTATTTATTAAAAATTGTTTTATATTGAAATGCTAACCAATTAACTAACTAAGAAGAAACTACGAAGTCATAAAAAAATAATTCATACTTTAGAAATAAAACAGATTTAAGTCAAATCTTTTTTATTATCACATAGTAATTAAAGTAATAATCTGGAAGGCTGGCTCCGCTTAAAATCAGATTTCCTGCAGGGTATTCTTTTACATATAAGGTATGACTTTTTGATGACTCACTTAACTGAAGCACGTCATTTGTTTTTGTCCAGCCATTTTTTTCTGAAAGCCAAGAAGGTAAACTTGTGCTTGGCACTCTAGAGTCAAACGCGATATAGACTTGAGATTTGTGACTTATATTCAATTCTATTAATCTTGTCTCAGTTTTATTTCTATCTTCAACAGGGGTTCGAAGTATTACATCTCCTAAGTATTTTTTGGGTACCGATACTAAAGTTATTGACCTGTCTGTAAATGGTTGCATGTTTTCAGAAACAGTGGAGATAGAGTATTTAGCATTACTAAATTTTCTTAATATCTTGACAAAATTTGTTGGAGTTGGTGTTGGTGTTGGAGTTGGAGTTGGTGTTGGTGTTGGTGTTGGTGTTGGTGTTGGTGTTGGAGTTGGAGTTGGTGTTGGTGTTGGTGTAAAACCAGTTACAAACTGATATATTCGATATCCATAAGGATAAATTGTGTCTTGTATTGTATTGCTAGTTACAGCAATATTTTTATTTTCTCCAATAACTGCGTATATACCATTTGGTACATTTTGAATTGTTATATTGTTTGGTTCAACAGTTTCTGATGGTTCCAGTAGGCTTGCAACTAAAATTAAAGGTTGATTGGAATCGTTTAAAAATTTCCAAGAAACAACAGTTTTATATTCTAACGGACCGATATCGTTGTTTTTGGGTTCATAAACAAAGCTGGTTTTATTTAATCTTGAAATCATTACTCCGCTATGAATATTTACAGGCAATTCTTCTCTTTTTCCTGCTAAAATCCAAGGCCAAATGTGATTATAAATAGGATAAAACTCTTTATGTGCGATTTCACATGGAGTTGACCTGGCACACTTGTCGTTGCAATCTTTTTCGTATTCTGTTCCCATAAAGTAAGAAATGATTCCTTGCGCTCCGGCCATTATTCCCATTATGTTACTAACTTTTATTCTGTTTTTTATTTTTTCAATAGTGTTTAAAGAAGGATTATCAGGAACGACTTTACAAATTCCATAAGATTCTGTTGCCATAAAAACAGGTATTCTTATGTTGTTTTTATTATTATGCCATCTAGGTATTGTTCGTGCTAAACGAAGATATGTGCCAGCAATTTTTTCACCATTAGCATAAGGATAACTTTGTGCGACCAAAACGTCTATTTTAGGTACTCTGTAGGTGAGATTTGTTTTGTCATTTAGTGATGCAAACACTGGAACATTTGGATAGTATTTTTTAACAGCATTATACAT
Source organism: Patescibacteria group bacterium (assembly GCA_026416845.1). GTDB lineage: Bacteria > Patescibacteriota > Microgenomatia > UBA8517 > UBA8517 > JANWVB01. The sequence continues at coordinate 56,428 of JAOAEL010000003.1, read as the reverse complement.
TGCTAATTGTGCATTATAATGGTGTTGTTCATCTGTTTGGTAAAATGCGAAAAAGTCATTTTCTGTTACTCCTTGATCTTTTAATTTTTTTATTTCTTCTTCCCAAAGAACAGGATCTTCGCAAGCTGCATTATAGTAATAATTGTTTCCAGTAGCATTAGGATCAGGGTTCCTCCAATTGCAACCAAGGTAAACAAGATGTTGTTTTGCACGATCAAGATCTCTCATTTTTGTAATCAAAGGATTTCCGGTGTTGTAAGGCGGAGATGTTTTTCTGACCCCGAAACCAAAACTTGGAAATATAACAGTGTACTTATCAACAATACAAGGATTATTTGGGGACATGATATTAGAATAGCTTGGCGGGTTTCCTTCTGCTCCTCCACAACTATACCAACCAAAAGGAGCTGATTTGCCTCTTGGGAAAGGAAAATCTGACAAAATAGAATCTGTAATTGGAGAAACATTTACTAAAGTAGTGGCAATTGTTTGTTCTATAGGTTTTTGTTTCCTGTTTATTTGCAAATATATTGCTATTATTAGCGATAAAGTTAAAAACGCAGTTAGAACTAATATAAAAGATTGCTTTTTAATCTGATTTTTTTTTAGTTTTTTCATTTATTTTTTTAAGAGAAATTTGAGTTTTGAAAATGCTTGTATATATGTATTTATATTAGTATTTATTATTATATTAACTAAAATTTAAAACTTTTTTTTTAGACATGCAAGTGTCATTTAAGTTTGTTGTTCAAAGATAGTTTTTTTGATTATATGCAATAATTAATTAATTTAATATTATTTATTTTATTTGTTATGAAAATAAAATTTTTAGGTGCTGCTGGAACTGTTACTGGTTCATCTTATGCTTTAACTTCGGATAGTGGGCAGTCTATATTGATTGACCTTGGGATGTTTCAGGGAACAGAAGAAATAGAAAAGCTTAATTACCTTAGATATGATTATGATTGTTCTAAGCTTTCTGGGATAATACTTACTCACGCCCATTTGGACCATTGCGGTAGATTGCCTATTGCAATAAAAAATGGATTTAGAGGCAAAATTTGGCTTACGGCTCCCACATATGACTTAACGGCTCTTTCGCTTCTGGACACGGCAAAGATAGCGATAAAAGATGATAGGCCTATTCTTTTTAATGAAAAGCAAGTTTTTAAGACTATCTCGCGCTTTGCTATAGTTAAATATCATCAAAAATTTAAAATTGGCAATTTTGAAATCACATTTTTTGACGCAGGGCACCTTTTAGGATCTGCAAGTGTTCTAGTAGAAGATACAAAATCAAATTCTAAGATCAAAAAAGTTGTGTTTAGCGGAGATTTGGGAAATAGCCCTGATTCTTTGCTAATGCCGTTAGAGTTCATAAAAGATGCGGATGTTGTTGTTATGGAGTCAACATATGGGGATAAGCTTCATCCTAAAAGCGATCCAAGTGAAGAATTGGAACGAGAAATTATTGAAATAGTAAAAACAGGAGGAACCCTTTTAATTCCAGCTTTTGCTCTTGATAGGACTCAAAAAGTGCTTCATTTGATTAAACATTTAAAGGCAGAGGGCAAAATACCTTATGAATTGCCGGTTTATTTGGATGGGCCAATGGCACAAAAAGCAATTGACATATATCTTAAGTACTTTGATTTTTTCAATTATAATTTTCAGTCAGAGTTGTCTAAAGAACCCCCTTTTTATTTTCCGGGTTTAAAGGTTGTGATGCGTTATGAGGAGAGTATTGCTATTAGAACTTCGCAAGAAACAAAAATTATAATTGCAGGAAGCGGTATGATGAATGGTGGTAGAATTGTAGCTCACGCGGCGGCGTTTTTAGGTGATAGTAAAAACAGAATTTTTCTTGTTGGTTACCAAGGCGAGGAGACTTTAGGAAGAGAGATTTTAGATGGTGCAAGTCAGGTGATTATAGACGAAGAGACTATTTTTATAAAAGCGCATGTTTCTCATACTGAATCCATGAGCTCGCATGCGGATCAGGGACAACTGATAGATTGGTTGTCTAATATCAAAGGAGTAAGTAAAGTAATACTCACACATGGCGAGGATGAACAAAGGAGAGTTTTGGCAGATAAAATTGCTGAAACATTGAGTATTAATGAAGTGTTTTTGCCGAATTTAAACCAGGAAATTGAAATTTAAAATTTTTTAATTTTTTATTTTGCTTTTATTTTATTTTTGCAAATTTGTTTTATTTTCTTTTATAAATTTTAAGATTAAGAAAATTGATTTAATTTTTACATGCATTTTTTTTTAGCTTTTTTCGGGGTTTTGGAGATATTGTTTTATTCATGAAATATTTTACAATCTAAATTGTGGATGTAGTAATTGTTTTTATAAAAAACAATAAAGGCGAATATTTTGTACACAAAAGAAGTGTCAAAAAAATTGTTGCTCCAGGCTTTTTGGGAGTTGGAGCTGGGGGCAAGGTTAAATTTGGAGAAGTTGTCGATGAAGCTGCTAAGCGTGAGTTGTTTGAAGAAACTGGAATTAATAAAACTCCAAAAAAATTATTTACATTAACTTGGGGTTTATGGCCAATACTTTACAATGTTCATTTTTATGAACTGATATATAATGGTAAGATTCCTAATTCTCAAGAATGGGAATGGTCAAAGTGGATAAGGAAATCCGAACTTTTAGAACTTTTAGACAAGCATGCGTTCTATTTTGACACTACCGAAGGATTAAAAAAATACTTTAATCACTAAAATCACTGAGGAAGTTGTTCAAAAGATTCTTTATACAGATTGAAATTTGTTTCTGAATTTTTGTAGCGTCCAAGTACGATTAAGGACCACTTTGCTAAGTATTGTTCAAAAGTTATTGGATTTTCGGGCATCTCAATTTGGACAGGTTTGCCAAAGTCAAAAAACTTAATAACTAGCGCTACTTTTGTTTCTGTGTTTTCACCAATCAGATTATCATAGGAAATACTTGGTGTTTCTGAAATATTAAATTGTTGATTTTGGTTATTTTTGTTTGGCTTGATTGTAAAGATTGCCGAGATTTGTTTTGTGTAAAAATTTTTTGCGTCTAACCAAATTTCAATTGAAGCATTTTTGATTATATCTGATATCTTACTAAATTGACCCGATTGGATCCCAAATTCCTTTTCAATTTCTATGATCAGCTTATTCAGAGTTTCATTAGTTGGGTTTAGCTTAAGTTTGTAGACTTTAATTCCATTATCTAATTCTTCAGTGACCGAAATCTCCTTTGCTATTGTTTCATCGATTTCTTCAATTAATTTTTCAGAAAATTGGAATTGTCCTTTTTCAGATTTTGAGTTATCAAGCAACTCTCTAGCGTTTGTCGCAAGAGTTGTAGTATCGTAACTAACCCAAACGTTTGTGAGGGTCGAGACCGACTCTGAGTCAAGTCCAGTAAGAGCAAGTATAGCCAGTGGAAATTTGTTGATTTTGAAATAGAGAAGCTTATTTTTGAGAGCAAAGTCAATATTTAATTCTTTTGTTGCTGATACATTTGTGGATAAAATTATGTTTTCTAAATCTGAATAATCTATTTGTCCTTTTGCTGAAAAGTCAAAATTGGAAATTCCTAAAAGGTTTGGGATTGTACTTTCATTTGGGCTGATTGCTAACGATATGTCAAAACCATATGATGTGTATGATTTGTTTGCAAAGGATGTTTTGTAAATTAGATATCTTGCTGACTTTCGTATGAAAGGCAAGTCCATTACCAAAAATTCAACTTTCTTCTGAAATTCAGAAAATTGAGGAAGCTTGATTTTATTATATGCAAGAGCATACATTCCACCGCTTACAACAATTGCCAGAAGTAAAAAAGCAATTACCATGCCTAAGAAAAGCTTTTTAGATTTTCCTTTGGAGCTTTCTGTTGGTTTACTTGCGGTTTGTGTATCTATTGACTCCGGGCTAATGATAACTATGCTTTCAACTGGTTGATTATTTGTTGTCGTAGAATCATTAGCTGGTATTTGTGAACTGGCATTCTTTAATTTTGAGTTTGCTGAAGTTGGCAGGTTTGAATAATCCATTGAACAAATTATATTGTTTTATTAATCAAGTGCGCAAGGTTAAAATTGTTGGTACAATTTAATTTTTTATTGCCAGAATAGATTAAAATAGTGATTTGTTTTTGGCAATAAATTATTGCTTGCTTTGTGTTTAGAAGTGATAAAACGACTTATTGCCAATAAAACAATTTTATGCTCTCGCTTTGACTTTATGCGATTTTTTTATAATTTTTAAGATAAGCTTTTGATCAATTTAAATTATGTCTAATCCCGAGAGAATTATTTTGCATGAAAATCTCACAAGAGGGGGTAGGTGGGATGGAAGCCCTACTGGTAGAAAAATAGAGTGTGACAGTTGTCAGTACATGTATAAAGTTTATAGAAGATCAGAGGATGGAAGTTTAAGAAAAGTTTATGACATTTGTGTGTGGGGTAGGTATTGGGAAGTTTTGATTGGCGATAATCCTAAACAAAATTGTCATCTGTTGAGCCAAAAAAGACCGGGTAATCCCTGTTTCAACGGTAATCCGCCAACAGCAAAATGGGTTCAAGAGCAATTTGATTTTTGATTACACTGCGCCAAAACTAGCAAATTTTTTGTGTTTGCCAATGTTTTCAAGAATTGCTTTTTAAAACTTTTTGATTCTAATAAATTGCAAAGTTTCTGGCATTTTAATTGATTTTGTTTAAGATCTCATCATTCAACACCCTTGGTATATGTTTTTGCAATGTGGGCATTTATACCCTTTTGCTATGAATTTTTCAATTTTTGCATTACATGTGCCGCCCCACCAAGTTTTTCCTCCACATTTTTTGACAAATTTATATTTTATTCCGTCTTTTAGCATGATTTCAGATGCGGATGATGTCTCGGTATAAAACACAGGTGGGCAACTTGGTTCATATTCGTATGTTGATGACATGAATTGTTGAGATTTATTGCCAATTTTTTGTCCGTATTTTGCTTTTCTCAGATAATCTTTGCCTAGTTGTGATGCTTGACGAGTAACTTGATCAACTTTGCCTTGCTTTATAATTTCAATCGCTTCTTGCCTAGGATATTCGGATTCAATGATCCTTATAATTTCTGAAATATCAATTTTGTCTTTGAACAAAAATGGGTTAGCTCGCAGTGAATCTAATTCTGTAAACGAAGGCAATGAAAGATTCATTGCTGAAATCATTTTGTTTGCCACATTGATAGCTTGATCAGGACTGCCTCTTACCAAAAAAGCGCAATTGTAAAGTCTGGCTTGTCCCCACCAACTTTTTTTGTATTGTGCTAATTATAAATTTAGTGTCTTCCGATCGATCAGCGCTTGGAGGGCTAATCCATATTGAGGAGATTGCGTTTTTCCCTTGTTTCAATCCGTATTCAACTGCCCATTTTTCTATTTTGTCAAACGCCTCTCCTTCTATCTGGTCTGTTCTTGTGTTTCTTGCGATAAAAGATCTAACGAGCTTGCCAGATGTATTATCAACAAGTCCATTTGAAGTGATCTTAAAACCATAACTTTCAGGCAGATGTTTCTGTTCCAAATAAACAGAAGCCACTTCTACCACAACTCTATTATCGGGCTGATTTTTCCAACCAGCATAATACTGATTAAGCAATCCTTCTATGGTGCTCATGGTTTTTCTTGCTCGAGAAAAAGACCAACGAGAAATTATAAGCTGCTAGTTTTCTGACTTTGATTTTTTTGACTTTAGATGTCAAAAAAACCATTTACAGTTGCGGCACAGTTTGGGATTTTCACCCAATTCCTTGAACACAGCTTACAGTCATCACTATAGTTTTTTGTTTGGTACTTTGCAAGAATGTTTTTGTGTTAGTATAAAATTGATGCCCAAAGTCTCTCGTGTTTACCAGCAGGCCACTTATTTAGGAGACAGTGTTTTTGCGGCAAGCGATGGAATAATTACCACTTTTGCAGTTGTCAGTGGAGTCTCAGGAGCTTCATTGGCGCCTTCTGTTGTGTTAATTTTGGGATTTGCAAATCTACTGGCCGATGGGCTTTCCATGGCATTTGGCAATTATATGAATATTAAAAGTCAAATGGAATACGAAAAAGCGCTGGGGAAAAAGGTAATTGTAAATTCTCCACTTAAGCATGGAGCTGTTACTTATATTTCTTTTGTTGTTGCAGGTTTTTTGCCAATGATTCCTTATGTTTTTAATTTTCATAACAAATTTTTGGGATCTATAATTGTTGTTGTTATCTCTTTATTTTTTATTGGCGCTTTGCGTTCGCTTTTTACTCACAAAAATTTTATCAAAGGAGGCTTTGAGCTTTTATTGCTTGGAGGCATGGCGGCGAGTTTTGCCTATTTAACAGGATATTTTATTGAGTATTATGTCTTGTAATAACATATTTAAACATTTGCGCGTTTGTTGTTATACTGAATTTGAGTATTTGAGTTTAAGTTAAAAAAAGTTTTTCAAGCAAAAAAAGGGAGGTGATTTTTTATTATGGCAAAAAAATCAAGTAACAATGAAACAATGATGCAGTCTTTATCTCCGCTTTTGATGTTTGGCGCTGTGATAGCTGTTGTGCTATCTGCCATTGGCTATCTTGGTTGGGATATTTGGCTTGCATCAACACAATGGCTTTTAGTCGCATCAGTTTTGGGTCTTTTTGGCGTTTATCTTAAAAATAACTGAAACCAAACTCGGAAATTTTGCGTTAAAAATGCGGTAATTCTATTATTGATTTGTTGGTAGGTTTTTTTTATAGTCTCTTGTTTGAAAGTAGCTTATGAGGTTGTTTTATTTGTTAATTGTGGCTCTTTGCTTTTTTGTTTGTTGTGCTAGCGACATAAAGGCTCAAATAGTTATTATCGACAAATCAGGAGAGTTAAGGTGGAATGTTTTATCTGACAAGGTTGTTTTGCCTGAGGCTCAGGTTTCCGAGATTGCAGTTACTAAAATTGCAAACCTTTCACATAAATTGTCAAATCCCGCAATTGAGCTTTCAAAAATTGGAAGCAGTTTGAATATGATTGTTTCATTAGACAATAAAGAGAAAGTTTTTGAAGTGACAAACTTTGGAGATAAAATTTTGGAGATAGAAGAAAGACCCGCGATAAGCAAAATCTCAGTGTCGGTGCAAGACGGCAAGTTTGTTATCGCTCAAGACGAAACCAAAGCGTTAACTTCTTTACCGATTTTAATTGATCCCAAAGAAGCAAGGGTTAGTTTGAAAACTTCCTATGGGGAATCAAATTTGACTATCTTCCCTCAACAGGCAGTTTTTACGGCGCTTCGTTCCAGAATTGTCAGTTTAGTTGCCAATGATTCTGAAATAATAGATGAAAATGGCAAGATTTTTTATAAACTCTCAGGAGAGAAGCATTTTTCTTTTTATTCTTTTTACACATATAAAGTGCCAGTGCAAACTTACATTTCCGCAGTGACAGGAGAGATAGTTAAAATTGATTCGCCAACATGGTATAAATATTTATCGTTTTTGTTTGTCTAATTTTATTAAGTTGTAAAACCAATCTTGAGAAACAGTCATGATAATAGTTAATTTTAAAACTTACCAACAGGTTAGTCATATAAGGGCGCAGAATTTGGCAAGAATTATACGCGAGGTAATAGTTGAAACTGGCAGGGAAATAATTGCGGCTCCTCAAATTACTGATTTACAACTTGTTCATCAAACAATGATAACAGGAACTTGGGCGCAACATGCCGATTTTTACGAACCTGGTCAATCCACTGGTTTTATTACTCTTGAAGCCATACAAGAATCAGGAGCAACTGGTGTTTTGCTTAATCATTCCGAACACAAACTTTCTGAGGATGTTTTGAAAAACACTATAAATCGTGCTCGCAGTCTTGGACTTACCACTTTGGTTTTTGCTTCAAGTTTGGAAGAAGCAAGATCTTATATCGCTTATAGGCCTAATTTAATCGGATACGAACCGCCTGAACTTATTGCGTCTTTAGAGACTTCGGTGGCTCGCGCCAAGCCTGATGTTATTTCTTCTGTTGTTGAAGTTGTATCTCCGATTCCTGTGATTGTGGGGGCTGGTGTCAAAGATAGGTATGATGTTCAAACAAGCCTAAAATTAGGAGCCAGCGGCGTGGCGGTTTCTTCTTCGGTTGTGCTTTCAGAAGATCCCAAAAAAGTGCTTTTGGATTTGACAAGTGGGTATTAAGGATAATTATTTTTGTTTTGATAGAAATTTACAGGTTTGTTTTTAAATGATATTGGATTTTTTAATAGATTTGAAAGTCAAGATTCACCATTTGATTTCTCTTGCGCAGTTTTTGGTAATTGTAGTGTCAGATTGATTGTGTATTTGATATGTTCTTATAAATTCAATTGGTTTTGGTAATTGAGGATCGTTTGGCCAAGGATAAACTCCTGAATAAAGTACTTGTATTCCATTTGCCTGCCAATCCATTATTAATGGTTGTAGATCATCGCTTACACGGTCAATTGCTTGAAAGTCTGGTAATATGTACCCGTTTTGGTTGGTTTCATTTAAGTAAACAACGCAAGTTATGCTGTTTGCTTTTAATTCTTTGGCATTTGGGAAGTCTTTGTTTGTGAATGTATAGCTGTTGTCGAATAAACTTTCACAAAAACCAATTCTATGACAATTTAAAACAAAAACCGGTGATGAGGTGTCTGTTATTTTTCCTTCGGTTTTTAATTTTTCCATCTCGCCGGCAAAGTACAAAAGCACTGCCAAATCTTGTTCTGCTCTCACTATCCCTTTGGGATGAACTATTGCGTCAAGCATAACAATTGGCTGGTATCCTGATTCTGCTAGCTTTACGGCCATAGCAACACTGTGAGTGCCGCCACTATCTAGCACCACGGCAGTGTTTGGACCTGAAATTCCAGATCATATTAAATTTGTTATTCCAATTATGCTAACTCGCTCACCGTCACTATATCTTGGTTTGATATATTGTGACCATTCGTCAATGCTTTGTATGGTTTGGTATCTTGCATATTCTTTCCAAGAACTGTTGCCAGGAGGGCGCCATGCTTCGGCTGATCTTTGCGCATTAAGATATTCTCTCCATTTTAATGTCCCAAGACTGTCATATTCTCGTGGCGAAATGATACTTAAGCTTATTTCTTGGTTTGGAGTATTTTCTTTCTCTAACTCTAAACCTTCCTGTTCCATACCGGGCAAGTTTAGCAGATTTTTAAGCATTAATAAATTTGCCAATAAACGCAAACAAGCGTGTGAATAATATTTGCACAATATCTTTTGCAATACCTCATTTTGATTCTAAAAACTTATCTATCAATTTAACTATTTCCAAAGGATTTGTCTCGCCAATATTATGTTTACCATTTTTTATCAGACCGTAATTGATACCAATTTTGACAACAACGTTTTCAACATCTTGCCATAAAGTGGCATTATCTTCTAATCCATAGATTAGCAATAAACTTTTGGGATCAACACTCCGTAACTTGCAAGTTTCGTCTTTTCTGACAATTAAATCATAACTTTTTCTCAAAAAAGGGGTGCCATTTCTATAGTACTTGCTAAATAAATATTGGTAACTATTTTTTAACGCTCCCGATATAAATTCGGGAATTAGACCTTTAGCTAAATGCGCAATTTCGGATTTAAAAGTTTCTTTTCTGCGAATTGCCGGGGAGATTAAAACTGTCGGGATATGATTATTGTGTCTTGCTTTGTAGTCAAGCGCCACAACTGAGCCGAATGAATAACCAAGAATTGCGTAAGGCTTGTGTCTTTTTCTTTTAATCCAGTTGGCAAGATAATCCCCAAAATCTTCAACGTCAAATCTTTCTCTTGATGGTTCTGGCACATTGCAAAAACCAGGCAAGTTAAAGTAATTTAACCTGTATCGTTTGCCTAGTAATTCAATCAGTATTTTTCTTTTGCTCCAAGCTATGTCTTTAGAAGCGTTTTTGTTTATATTGTTGTTGTAGAATCTGTAGTCCCAACCATGAATTAAAATTATTTCTTTAGTCATAATTAAATAAAGATGAAGTGTTAGCAGTGTTTATTCTTGTTAATTTTTTAAATATTTACAATGATATTCGATTTTATAAGTAACTGAACAGGCAGTTGATTTGCATATGTTTTGTGAAATTATGATAAATTATTGTTAATGCTTTGTTAATTTTATGAAAGTATACGTTGGTGCAGACCATAGAGGCTTTTATCTTAAGCAAAAAATTTACAAGTGGCTTTTGGAAAATAATTACCAGGTTTTGGATATGGGAGCTTACCAGCTTGATTTGGCTGATGATTACACGCTTTATGCTGAAAAAGTGGCAATTGTTGTTGCTGATAATCCAAAAGATCGTGGAATTCTAATATGTGGAAGCGGTGTAGGGGTGGATGTTACTGCGAATAAATTTGACGGAGTTCGAGCCTCAATTGGTATAAATCCCGAACAAGTAAAGGCGGGCAGAAACGATGACGATATGAACATTCTTGTTTTAGCGGCCGATTTCATAAGTGAAAAAGATGCTAAAGAGATGACACGAACTTTTTTGGAAACTGGCTTTAGCGGCAAAGAAAAGCACAAAAGAAGACTGGATGATATAAAAAAGATAGAAGAGAATAATTAACATGAATATCAGAAAGCTCCACGATTTGGATGTGTCAAAAAAGAAAGTTATATTACGAATGGATTTGGATGTAGATAATGATTTCTCCAGAATCGAACTTTCCAAAGACACTTTGGATTATTTGTTAAACTCAAATTCAAAAGTTATTATAATTGGACACAAAGGTCGCCCTGAGGGGAGAATTAATGAAGAATTATCGCTTCAAAGGTTAGTTTTCGTTTTAGAAGAATTGCTTGGCAGAAGTGTTTTTTTTATTCGTGATATTTTTGGCGCTGGGCAAGAAAAATTAGAAACAATGCAAGATGGAGATGTTGTTTTGTTGGAGAATATTAGGTTTGACAAGAGGGAGGAAGAGAATGATTTAGAGTTTGCAAGGCATTTGGCAAGTCTTGCGCAATGTTATGTAAATGAAGCATTTGCTGTGTCGCATCGTGGGCATGCCTCGATTGTGGGAATTCCAAATTTTCTCCCATCAGCAGCAGGGTTTAGATTTGAAAAGGAAGTTGAGATGCTTTTAAGAGTTTTGGAAAACCCCAATCGTCCTATAGTGGCAGTTATTAGTGGTGTAAAAAGAGATAAAATGGATTATATAAGTCATTTGGTAAATCATGTTGATAGAATTCTTGCAGGTGGGCTTTTGCCTAAATATTACGGTGACGAAAATCCGTATCCAGATAAATTAATCATTGGCAGTTTGACTCTTGATAATGAAGATATAAATTCTGATACTATTGAGATTTTCAAAGCGGAAATTGCCAAAGCAGGGACAATAGTTTTAGCTGGAGTTCCCGGTAAGTACGAAGATGAAGATCATCGGCAAGGCACAAAAGAAGTATTTACAGCAATTGCAAATTCGCACGCTTATAAAGTGGCAGGTGGTGGAGACGCAGAAGCCGCGATTACACTACTTAATCTAAATGATAAATTTGATTGGATATCAGTTGGCGGTGGGGCAATGCTTGAGTATTTGTCATTAAAAACTTTGCCCGGAATTGAAGCTCTTGTGCAGAAATAAAAAAGTCAAAATCGCAAATGAAAGTTTTAATTCTTCCTGGTTTTTCAGTAAAGAACAAAATATGGCTTGAAGAGGCAGGCAAGAGTTTGTCGAAAGGGAAAAGAAATTCTTGTATTTTGCGCGAATGGACTCATTGGAGAACAGGAAATAAAAAGGATTTTTCGCTTAAAAAAGAGATATTGGGAATAAAAGAAAAAATAAAAAACCAAAATAATTTGTTTTTGCTTGCTAAGTCTATTGGAACTTATGTTGGAGCAAATTTGATTGCACATGAACAAGATGTGGATTTTGAAAGAATTATTTTTTGCGGTTTGCCGCTTAATGACTTAAGTGTTTTTGCAAAAGAAAAATTTGCAAATTGTTTTTTTGGCATTAGCGCCAAAAAAATTTTGGTTGTGCAAAATGATTTAGATCCTCATGGCTTGTATGATCAGGTGAAAGAATTTTTAAATGGCGCTAATAAAGATATTAAATTGGTTAAGATGCAAGCAGACAATCATGATTATTTTTATTTTGATTTCTTTCGGGAAGAGTTTTTGAAGAAAGAGTGGTTGTAAAAGTATTATTGCTTTTAGGGGTAAAAAACTCATTGTCAAAATAAGTTACATTGCTTATTCTTAAATTATTACGGTTTAACTCTTATGGTAAATGTTGGAATAAACGGTTTTGGCAGAATTGGCAGACTTGCTTTTCGAATAGGGCTTACCAAGCATGCAAGCGAGATTAACTTTGGAGCTGTTAACACTTCAGGTTCAATGCCTACTTCTGGTTGGGCTCACCTGACAAACTATGATACCACCTATAGGAAATTTGAGCTCGAGATTGGGCATGAAGAAATCAAAAAGCCTGAAGAAATTACAGATGAAGATCCTCAAATTGGCAATCTGGTAGTAAAAGGCAAAGATTTAAAAGTTCCTGTTTTGGCCCAGAAGGATCCGGCTAAAATTCCTTGGGGCAAATATAAAGTTGACGTGGTTATTGAATCAACTGGCAGGTTCACTGATGAAGAAAATGCCAAAAAACATGCCTTGGGAGGAGCAAAAAGAGTCGTTATATCCGCTCCTGCAAGAGGTGAAAATGTGAACACTTATGTGCTTGGAGTGAATGAAGTTAGTAATGAAGCTATGGTTATTTCAAATGCCAGCTGCACCACTAACTGTATCGCGCCTGTTGCCGCGGTTATGCTTTCTGCGTTTGGTATAGAAAAGGCTATGATGACTACTGTTCATAGTTATACCGATGATCAAGTTTTGCAAGATAGTTCGCACAAAGATCTTCGCAGAGGACGCGCCGCCGCCGCAAGCATTGTTCCCACTACAACTGGAGCCGCTATTGCAACTGCTGAAACTTTGCCTGATTTGAAAGGGATTTTTGACGGAATGAGTTTAAGAGTTCCAACAATTACCGGGTCAATTACCGATTTTACTTTTGTTCTTAAGAAAAATGTTACCAAGGAGGAAGTTAATATGGTCATAAAAGAGGCGGTAAATAAAAATGCCCTTTACAAAGGCATTCTTGCTTACACAGAAGATCCGATTGTTTCGGCGGATATTATAGGCAGAAGCGAGTCAGCCATAGTTGATCTTAGTTTGACACAGGTAGTTGGTGGAAATCTGGTAAAAGTTTTTGCTTGGTATGACAACGAATGGGGGTATGCCAATCGTTTAGTGGAGCAAGTGATTAGAGTGGGACGATTGCTTGAAAACGGATTGAATCATGCCCCCAGTGATCCGTTGACACTTTTGTTTAATCCGCAAAGTTGAAAAATTGCTTGTTGTATATTTAGCTTTTGCGTATATGAACCATTAGTTTTTGACATCAAAAAAAATATGCCAGTTATTATTAAATTTTAATGTTAAAAATTATTCCAGCAATTCTTAGTAACAGCAAAGATGAAGTTTGTAAACTGCTTTCAATTTGCGAGAGTCAGGTGGATCGTGTCCAGATTGATGTTGTGGATAACCAATTTGCCAAAAATGTAACTATTGACCCACTTGTTATTGCAGATTATAAAACAAAACTTTTTCTAGACTATCATCTTATGGTTTGCGATCCATATTCTTGGGTAAAAAAGTGTGTAAAAGCCAATGCAGATCGGATAATTGGTCAAATTGAAATGATGGATAATCAAGTCGAATTTATTGATGTTGTTACAAGTTTTAAAAAAGAAGTTGGTTTGGCAATTGATATAGATACAGATATTGCCGAGATTGACGATTTGGCGATTGATGATATTGATGTTGTTTTGATAATGAGTGTTAAAGCTGGTTTTGGCGGGCAAAAGTTTCAGGAGAAAGCGCTTGAAAAAATAGAGAAACTTGCAGAGATAAGGCAAAATTATAATTATGCATATTTGATATGTGTTGATGGTGGGATAAATTCTGATAATATACATAAAGTTTACCAAGCGGGAGCAGATGAGGTTTGTATCGGGCGAAGTTTGTTTAATGGAGAAATTAGTGAGAATATTGAAAATTTAAAAAATGTTTTAACTTATGAATCAAACAGGTAGAAAAATAAAACAAATAACATATTTTGGGTTTGCGGATGCGCAGGAATGGGATCCTCTTTATAAAGATGCTTATGAACTTGCCAAGTTTATGGCGGAGCATGGTTATGACGCTGTTAATGGCGGAGGTCCTGGAACGATGCGTGCTGTAAGCGAAGGAGCAAAAGCTGGTGGCGCAAGAGTAATTGGTGCCACATTTTATCCTAGAGATATCACTAATTTTGAAGGAAGAGACAAAAAAAATCCTTTAGACGAGGAAATTGTTGAGAAAGACTATTTGTCTCGCACCATGAAACTTCTTGAATTGGGAGATGCTTATATTGTTTTGCGTGGTGGGACTGGCACAATTTCTGAATTTGGTATGGCTTGGGGATTAGCAAGACTTTATTTTGGTCATCATAAACCATTGGTACTTTATGGTGATTATTGGTATGACATAATGAAAGCTTTTAGGCTGAATATGAGGATACGCCCTGAAGATTTAAAGGTTTACAAAATTTGTAATAACCCAAAAGAGGTTCTAAAAGCTATAAAGATTTTTGATCAGGCTATCTCTTTAAGAGAAAATCCCAAAGAGGAAGAAAAAGCCTTTCAGCTTCTAGATAGGGATAAACTTGCAAAAAAGGTTTAATTTTTTAGCATCTTCTTTTGAAAAGCTTGAATTTTTTTGAATATTGCTCAATTGATAAAGTTTTTATATTTAATAATTTTTAGCTTTATTTCTTGCTTTATTTTTTGTAAGTTGAATTTATGAATAGCAAATTGGAGCATTTTGTTAATCATTTGAGTTCTTTAGCAGAAGAGAAACTAGCAAAGTTAATTTTAGGAGTAACTTATGTATTGCAGGAACAGTGTGGAATCAAAATAGCAAAGGATAATAATTTAAATTTATCTGAGGAAGTTAAAGCAAAAATGACCTCGCTTTTTGGAGTTGCTGAACTAATTTTGCAACTAAGAGAATCCTTGCTTGATCAAGCAAGAAAAGGAGAAATAACAGATTTCTCAAGATATACCCCTGAGAAAAAAGCAATTAAAAATCAAGAAGAATTTATTAGAACTTTGTTAGGAAAAAGATCTAGATTAATTGACAAGCTTGCTATGGTTTCTGCGCGGGCAAAATTGTTGTTTGATGTTTTGCAAAACTGCGTACATGATAGTGCGAGTAGCGAGCTAGAAGTCAAAGTTTTAGCGTGGAAAAGCATAATTGATCGTATTGGGCTAGGTTTATGTGAGGGAGATAAAGAGAAAGATTATTACCAAAAACTTGTCGAAACAAATGTGGCAAAATTAAGCAATCGAGCAAAGCAAAAAATTAAGAAATTGGTTCAGTCCCCAAAAATATTAAAGGCAATTTCCAATCGGCTAGATACAAAACAAGTGCAGACATTGGCTGATATTTTAATTAACGAGTATATAGAAACCGCATTTACGTTAAATGTTGCAAGGGTTTTAAATAGAATGCAAAATCCGCTTGGTTTTGTTGGCAAGTTTCGCAAATTATTTTCTATATTGGAAGGTTATGAATTTGATTCCTCTTATGCAAAAGTAATTGAAAGCAATAATTTGGCTCAAGAATTTGACAATTTAAAAGATGAGATTATAAAAGTAGACAAATTACCTTTAAATGATGAAGAAAAAAAAGAAAGAATTTTGAAGCTCCAAAATAGTTTCAAAGATAAATGCAGTTTTGTTATTTCAAACTCTGGATTTGAAAATCCCGACAAAGACGAAGCTATAGATATTGTCAGTTTGCGCAAGAAATTTTCAGAATTGCAAGATCAAGCTAGAAAAATAAGCAATCTAGATTTTGATAGAGTTGAAGAAAGACTAAAACTTGTGAAATTGGACGAGCAGGTACAAAGTTTATTAATCTTTATTGGTAATAAATTAGATCGGATTTTTCCTAATTTAGGCAACTTGGTCACTAACTTAACTGAAGTTTTGGAAAAAGAAGAAGCAGTATGTGCAGGTAAAGTGAGTGTTTTGCTTGCAATTTCTAAATATTTGGGGATTAGAGCGCGGGCTAGTTGTGTAAAAGAGATGTTAGATAATAACACTAAGGGGCATGTTTGTTGCGAGTTTGATTTGCCCAGCGGACGTAAACTTGTCATGGACACAAGCTTTGAAAACATCCTTGGTTTAGAAAGCCAGACTGATGAACAATTAATTGATGGTCTAAGAAAGAGAAATCCTTTGGTTTCAAACTTGGAAATTCAGACCTTTTTAAAATATAAAAAGATGGCTTTTGTTAACGCTCGTTTTATTCCTGTTAGCTCAAAATTTTTGACATACATAACTGAAAATACTCGTCAAGGAGTGGAAAATGATAAACAGTTACGACAAGTTAAAGATATCCCTAATCTATTCATAAGGATTAATCCCTATACGGAACAAAAAGAAATTTGGAAAGCCAGTATTCCATACCCGCATTTAGTTATGGCTCCAGACAAGGATGGAAATGTTTGTATTAATTCATCTTTTGCCAGTAACACAGGCCAATTTATCACTAAAAACTATGTTGACATAGGAATGTATCTTTTAAAGAAAAATATTGATATTAATCCTTGTGATGGCAAGGCTTATGTTGGTTTAGCAAAGATTTTGCCTGGTAATCAAAAAATGCGGTTTTTGGAAGAAATTCGTAGCAAAAAAACAAGTCTTTATTGGGAGGAAATAAGCATTGATCATGCTATGTTTTGTATTTATTATTTTGATGATTTAGATGCGGCTTTGAAAATATTTGAAGAAACTAAACACAAAAATCCTCAGGCTTATTATTCAAGGATATATGAATTGACATTTAACTATATCAGCAAAGCGAAAAGAGCGAAAGGAAAATCCAAAAAGAAGCTTATAGATAAGGCTAGATTGTTTATGCAAAAAGCAAGAAGCGAAAATCCAGAGCTTTTTTACGATCAAAAGCTTAATGTGCTTCAGATAGCAAGTTTATACGATGGGCAAATTGATGAACAAATTAAAATTTATGAAGAGTTTAAAACTTGGCAAGAATCCAAATTTTGGGATGATAGTGATTATTTGCCTCCTTTTCATAAATTGATGCAACTTTATTTAGAATGGGTAAGGAGTGGTTATATCACGCGTGATAAATTGGTCACTTTTGCTAGTGAGATAAAAAGTAAAGCCGGAAAGTTTTATGCAAAAGAGGTTGGTTTTTATGCGCAAGAAATATATTTACGGGATGGAATTTGGGACTATGACCAAGCGGCAATTATGCTTGAGGAAGCAAGAAAAAACTTGCCTGCCGCATTTTTCCAGAATTATGACAATATAAGAACTTTAGCTATGGTTTATGAAAGACAGCAAAGGTGTGAAGATGCGATATCTCTTTATGAGGAATTAAAAGCATTTAACCCTGATTTGTTTTGGAATTATAAATACTTTCCGGTTTATGAAGATTTGACCGCTTTATATGTTAAAGCTAATCAAGTTGATAAAGCTATTAAGATATTTGAGGAAGCAAAAAAAGAGATCGAAAATTATTAAAGTAAATTTTGAGTTTTATTATGAGTTTAGAAAGTTACGAGGCTCATTTTTTTTAATTTACTAAAAAATATAAATATAAAAATTTAAGTATCATTTAGAATTTTTCTTTTCAAATTTTCAGAAATTTCAGCATCAAGGTAAGCTATTTTAATCTTGCCTGTGTTTATTTTTTCTGCTACTTCCTCTGGTGATAGTCTTTCTCCTGTAATGGTTTCAAACACTGGATCTTTTCCAAACCAGTTCCCATACAAATGTGCAATTGCGGCTGAAACTACTTCAGATCTAATTCTTGTTGCTCCACGCTGGATTGCCTGTCTCAAAATTTCTTCTTGTGCTCTTCTGCCAATGCCTTTTTTGTTTGTTAGGTTTTCGATTCCGATAATGTGAACTGTTTTGGTGCCATTTTCTGATTGCAAAATTTCGGCTTTAGCATATACGTTTTCTGTGCTTATGTCTATACTAGCAATAACCACTTCATCCCTTTTTTTGGATATGCTTGGGATTTTTATCAAGTGATTTTCGGGGTTTTGATCCATTTGATTTGAATTTTACTAGATTGAGATTTTTCTTGGTGCTTTTTTGGTTATTGCTTATTATAAAAATAACTCTTATTAAATTTCAAGACAATTGGCATTACATTATTTTTAAAAGATGTTTTAAGTTTTTTGTCTTTTGGATTATATTATGATTATATGCCTGATTCTGACATTGACAATCTTTACTTAAAAGCAAACGAGATTCGCCAAAGTGTTGTAAAAATGCTTCTTGAAGCAGGTAGCGGCCATTCAGCCGGATCTCTTGGAATGGCCGATGTTTTTACCGCTTTGTATTTTTGTGTTTTAAATCACAGACCTGATGATCCCAATTGGACAGAGAGAGACAGGCTTTTTTTGTCCTGTGGGCATATTGCGCCAGTTCGTTATGCGGCAATGGCACATGCTGGGTATTTTCCTATTGAAGAGCTTTTTACTTTAAGGAAATTAGGGTCGCGTTTGCAAGGACATCCTGAGAGGGAAAAACTTCCCGGATTAGAAAGCACATCTGGCCCACTTGGCAGTGGGCTTGCTCAAGCCGCAGGGTACGCGTATGGCGCAAGAATGGATAAAAGAAAATTTAGAGTTTATTGTATTTGTTCAGATGGGGAACATAACGAAGGCAATCATTGGGAAGCTGTTTTATTTTCTGGCAAGTATAATCTTTCAAATCTGACAGTGATTGTTGACAGGAACAATATCCAAATAGATGGTTTTACAGAAGATGTAATGCCACTTGAGCCTTTGGCTGATAAATACAAAGCTTTCAATTGGAGCGTTTTGGAGATAGATGGACATAATATACAAGCAATCATTGAGGCTTGCAATCAGGCACGCGCGATGCAACATAATCCTACCGTTATCATTGCTCACACTATCCCGGGCAAGGGCGTTGATTTTATGGAAAATGATTATGCTTGGCATGGCAAACCACCCAATAAAGAAGAAGCGCAAAAAGCTTTGCATGAGTTAAGAACATTACAAGGAAAAATAATTTCTGAGCATCAGTAGTTTTTTTTAAAAATAGTTGTTATTTGATTGTCATGATAAATTCTTTGGCTAAACTCTCGAACAAAATTTTTTCAGATGAATTGGAACAAGAATCAACTCGGCAAGGGTACGGCGAAGGACTTGTGATTGCAGGACAAGAAGATGATCGTGTTGTTGTGGTTTGCGCTGATTTGACAGAATCAACAAGAAGCATTTTGTTTAAAGAGAAATTTCCGGATCGTTTTATAGAAGCGGGTGTCGCGGAGCAATTAATAGCAACTGTCGGTAGCGGACTTGCAAATTATGGCAAGATTCCCTTTGTGGCAAGTTATGCTGCTTTTTCACCGGGAAGGAATTGGGAGCAAATTAGAACTACTATTTGTCTAAACAATGTGCCGGTAAAAATAGTTGGAGCTCATGCTGGAATTTCTGTTGGACCAGATGGCGCTACGCATCAAATGCTTGAAGACATTGCTCTTATGAGAGTTTTACCCAATATGGTGGTTGTTGTTCCTTGTGATGCTCAAGAAGCCAAAAAAGCAACAATTGCTCTAGCTCAAAATGGCAAACCAAGCTACATAAGATTAACTCGCGAGAAAACTCCTGTGATGACAACTGACAACACTCCTTTTAAAATTGGCAAAGCAATTGTTTTTTGGGAGTCAAAAAACCCGGAAGTTACAATCATAGCTTGTGGGCCTTTGCTTTATGAAGCTTTGATTGCCGCGAAAGATTTAGATAAAAATGGAATAGGCTCAATTGTAATAAACAATCATACCATAAAGCCTCTTGATAGAAGCGCTATTTTGTCTGCTGTTAAAAAAACTAACGCAATTGTGACTGTGGAAGAACATCAAATTTCAGGTGGTTTAGGAGGAGCTATTTCTGAATTTCTTGCGCAAAATTATCCAGTTCCAATTGAGTTTGTTGGCGTGCATGATTCTTTTGGAGAGAGTGGAGTCCCTGGCGAGCTTTTGGAAAAGTATGGTATGAAACCTCGCGATATTGTCAACGCTGTTAAAAGAGTGATTGAGCGTAAAAATATCTAACAATGTTAGAATTTTGAAAGAAGCAATTGTATTGATTTGTTATGTGTTTTGATTGTTTGAGTTATTTTTAATTTTTTATTGTTTTTTTAAGTTTAGAATAATTTGCTTGACTAGTTTGCAATTGTCGATTTGTGTCAATAATTAAAAAGTTGGGAAATAACTCAGAAAATTATTTAGGTCTTTTTTGCCATAGCTTTTTGACTACAATAAAAATTAGAAGAGCGGGCACCCAGATTACCGCGTATACACCTGCCCAGATTGCAAATTCAGCAATGTTTCTTAAGGTACCAATCATTGATCTGGTGGCATTTTTGAAAATCACTTGAGGCCTGAATGCTTCATCTGGAGTGTAGGGAAGCGCGATTTCGTCTGTGGAGAGATATATTGTTAGCTTTGCAAGTTTGGCATTTTGGGTTAAAGCATTTTGCTGTCCTTTTAGCGAGTCAATTTGGCTTTGAGTGGATAAGATTTGCTGTGTAATATTGGTGATATCGGCAACCAAAGTGGCGCGATCCAAAAGATCTTCATACCTTTTAAGTGTTTTTTCGTATTGACTGATTCTTTTCTCGATGTCTACATATTGGTCTGTAACATCATAACCATATAAATTTTCAGAAACTACTCTTATGCCAAAAGAACGGTAAACGTTTAGAGTTTCTTCAAGTTTTTCAGCAGGAATTCTGACAATAACTACAGCGCTTGCTTGATTGTCAGGATTTGTTGTGCTGGCAGAAACCATGTAGCCACCAACGCTTTGTGCGTGAGAAATGATTTTTTGCCGAATTTCTGTTACATTTGCAACCAGAAGTGAAAGAGATGACTCTCTGATCACAAGACGATCATGCGTGGTTGTTTGCGGTGGATATTCTCCTATTGAAGATGGAGTGCCTTCTATTCTTCTGCCATATCCTACGTTACCTATATCTATATGTTTAGAATCTTCAATTCCGTAATTGATAGGTGATCCAGAAAATGATGTTGATATATTTTTTTGATAGCTAGTACTTAAATTATTGCTAAATATGCCAAGTAGAGGACGAGCAAGAAAGTAGGTGGCTAAAACAATAGCGATTATTGAAAGCAAATTACTTTTAACCCAATTTATTAACTTCATGGATGATATCCTAAATCTATATTATTAAAACATTTATTGTCAATCGGGCATGAACCTAATTATTTTCCATCTTATTCTGTAAAAAGTTGGTATTAGCAGCAGCTTCTTCTTTATAATATGTTGATGGGGTATTTTTTGGAATAATAACTTTTGCTTTAGGTATTTCGTTAAGAGCTTCCTTTAACTGTTTTTCTAGTTTTTCGTTTTTGCTTTTTAGGTATGCTATGTAAAGAGACGCAAAGAATAATATTGCTATCAGAAAAACAAACAAAAAAGATCTAAATATTTGATCATTAAAAACATATATTAACTTCTCTTTAAGACTTGTCCTGTTTTTCCCCTCTAAACCAGTTTTTTCTAGGATTGTCTGTGAAGAATTCGCATTTGTTAGTTTATCCATCTTTATATTGTGATTATTGTGAAACATATTTTCAACACTTTCAATCAGATGGTAGTTAAGGCTATATTTAGTATTGTTAGCAATATACATTATAAGATAAACAAAGGCAGTAATAGTGTTTGTAGCAAAAATTTATGGAATTGTTATCTATTCACCAGATAATAAGTAAGATGATACAAATTCCAAAAGGTCTTTTGGCGGCCGATGAAAGTGTACCAACAATAGAAAGACGTTTTGCCGCTTTTGGAATAGATTGCACACCAGAAACAAGACGTTTTTATCGAGAAATGCTTTTTACTGCGCCAGATATTGAAAAATATTTAAGCGGAGTAATTTTGTTTGAAGAAACACTTGATCAACAAACTATTGATGGGGTTTACTTTGCTGAATTTTTGCTAAATCGTGGTATTTTACCGGGCATAAAAGTAGACCAAGGTACGCAGTCTTTGGTTCCCGGAAGCGAGGAGAAGATTACTAAAGGATTGGATGATTTGGTGGAAAGGTTGAGTGTGTATAAGTCAAAAGGCGCTTTTTTTACAAAATGGCGCGCTGTTATATCAATAGGAAAGGACATGCCCACAGAGAGGTGTGTGTTAGAAAATGCCAGTTTTTTGGCAAAATATGCCAAAATTGTGCAGGAATTCCAAATGGTGCCAATAATAGAACCAGAAGTTTTAATGGATGGAGATCATGATATCGAGCGTTGCGCGCAGGTGACTTATAAAACTTTGAAAACTGTCTTTCAAGCGATTGAGAGAGAAAAAGTGGATTTAACTGGTATTATCCTAAAACCCAACATGGTTTTGCCAGGCAAAGTTTCTAGTGAACAGACAAGTTCAGATGAAATTGCAAAAGCCACGCTTTCTTGTTTGAAAGCGGTGGTCCCTAGTGAGGTTCCCGGAATTATGTTTTTGTCGGGTGGGCAAGATTCGAATCAGGCGATAGAAAATTTGGCAGAGATGAACAAGGAAAAGAATTTACCTTGGAGGCTTTCTTTTTCTTATTCAAGAGCACTACAGTCTCCTGTTATGGAAACTTGGAGAGGCTTAGAAGAAAATGTGAAGAAAGCTCAAGAAGTTTTTGTTAATATTTTAAAGAAAGCAAGCGATGCGTCTATTGGTGTTTGGAAAGCCGAAGGTTAGCACCTTATTGTATTAGGATCGTTTATTTTTTGATTAAATTTTAAAATATAAAAAATGAATCAAAAGTTTGATTTGTTGACAATTGGAGATGTTTCTATGGATGTGTTTATGTTGCCTGAGGAAACTGATACTTTGTGTCAATTAAATTCAAAAGAATGTTTTATTTGTTTTTCGTACGGAGACAAAATACCTGTTAAGAATTTGGAATTTTGTCTTGGAGGTAATGCTGCCAATAATGCGGTTGGCACAACTCGACTTGGAGTAAAAACCGCTCTTGTGGCGACATTGGGTGGCGATCTTATAGGCAATCAAGTAGTTGAAATTTTGGATCGGGAGAAAGTTGATCAAACTTATGTTATTCAGCAACCAACGGCTGGCACTAATTATTCAACAATAATTAACTATTGTGGGGAAAGGACAATATTTTCATATCACGCTCCGCGCTCGTATGAATTTCCTGTTGCTCTTCCTGATGTGGCTTGGGTATATCTAACTTCAATGGGTGAGACTTTTACCCCTTTTTACAATCATTTTTTAAACTGGCTTGTAAAACATCCCAATGTAAAACTTGCTTTTAATCCCGGTAGCAGACAATTAAGGGTAGACATAAGTGTTATAAAGCCGATTCTTGAAAGATGTGAATTAATATATGTGAATCGCGAAGAAGCTCAAAAATTAACATCTCTTATCGATACATATGGTAATGAGAAAAATTTGCTTTTGGCTTTGACAAAACTTGGGCCCAGAACTGCTGTTATCACAGATGGATCAAATGGAGCATTTGCTTTTGATGGATTGAAATACTTGAAGGTTGGAATTCTACCGGTCGAATCTTATGAAAGAACAGGAGCTGGTGACGCTTTTGGTAGCGGATGTTTGTCAGCGATTATAAGAGGCAAAAGTTTTTCTGAAGCTCTTTTGTGGGGAACTGTTAATTCGGCATCTGTGATTGGATATGTTGGCGCGCAAAAAGGACTTTTAAACGAACGTGACATGATTACTTGGCTCGAGAGGGCAAAAAGTAGTGGTGTGGAAGTTGTGGAAATTTAGGTTGCAAAGACTAAAATGGCTGTGTTTATTTGATCAAAGATTATTATTAGCAGAGGTTAACTAAGATTTTTTTGAAATTGCAATTATAAAAGACGAAATAGTATGCATTGTTTAATATTTACATGGCTGAGCTTGTTGTTTTTGGTTCTGCAAGGGTAGACGCTTTTTTGGAAGTTCCTCCTGACAAAGCGGAGCAGGAGTGTTCGCTTGATAGCAAGGATTGTTTTATCAAACTTACATACGCTGCAAAAATTTCGCTAAAAAGCGCGACATATTTGCTTGGCGGCAATGGCGCGAATGTCGCTGTTGGCACAAAAAGGCTTGGAATAGATAATTATTTGGTTGCCGAACTTGGATGTGGAATGATGGCTGATTTCGCCGCCAAAACTTTAGTTTCTGAAGGGATAAACATGAAATATGTTACCCAAACGAAAGGAGTTCCCGAAGGGTTTGGCGCTGTGATCAATTATCAAGGAGAACGCACCATACTTTCGTACTATCCTCCTCAAAGGCCTCCTTTTCCAACTGATTTGCCATCTGCAAAATGGGCTTATTTAACTTCAATAGGAGAAAATTTTGAAGATTTTTTTGAAGATGTGTATCTTTGGCTTTCTAAAAATGACACAAAGTTGGTTTTCAATCCCGGAGGAAGACAAATAAAAAAAGGCAAAGCATGGCTTTTGCGGTTTTTGGAAAAATGCGAGATTCTGATAGTAAATCGTGAAGAGGCTCAGGAGATATGCGAGTTTGACAACAATTCGTATGGGGAAGAGAAACAGCTTTTGGATGATTTATACGCACTGGGTCCTAAAAATGTTATTGTTACTGATGGTGCAAATGGTTCATATGCAAGAAACGCCAATGGGTACTATAAATGTGGAATTTTGCCTGTAGATGTTTGTGAAAAAACCGGAGCTGGAGATTCTTATTCTTCAGGTTGTATTGCCGCCCTAATTAAAGGCAAAAGTTTGCAGGAAGGGATGATTTGGGGAACAGTAAACGCGGCATCTAAAATTGGTTTTGTTGGTCCACAAAGAGGTCTTCTTTACGAGAATCAATTGAGAGATTGGCTTGATAAGATTGATAAAGATGCTTTATTGGTCAACTTGTAGTTTGTGGCATTAGTCTGGATAACCAAAAAGTGATTGAAACTGTTTTTATTAATGCTTCCCCACAAAACATTCTTGCTAAAGAATTAAGTTATGTGATGAATCTAATTTGAGCTTTGATGTATGTGTCTTATTTATATGTAATGGGATATTTAAACAAACATTTAGTATGATTTGTTTGTGGCTAAATTAATTATCATTTTGACAATTGGGCAAGTTCAAATAATAATGTGGAGTGGGTGGTTTAAATAAAAGAATTAATTTGTCTTTATATTTTTATATATATTTACTGTTACTTTGTGAAACAGGTACATTTGATTTCTAACTGAGCTTTTGCAAAATTTTGGCTTAGCCGAATTTTTCGATTTAAAACGCACAATATGCCTAACGATATGCCTATTAGTCTAGTTGGCTCACGAGAGTGAGGTTTTGCGTATTTATACCTAGAAAATTTTTAGTGTATACATTATGCACCAATGGCAGAGATTTTTTGATATTAGCGAGTGATTTTGAAGAGATCTGTTTTAATTACATAAAATTCGTTATTGCGCTTTAGCGATTTTTCAACTTATATTTAAATTGTGAAGATTTTTGTTACCAGAAATATTCCCACTTCAAAATTGCATTGGCTTAATGGTGGCGGGCGAGAGGTAGTAGTCTCTCCTTATGATAGGCCGCTTAGCGCGTCTGAACTTTTAGAAATGGGCGCGGGGTCTGATATCCTTTTAACTCTTTTGACTGACAAAATTACTGCAGAAGTGGCAGATGCAATTGGCCCACAGCTTAGGATGATTTCTAATTATGCTGTTGGTTATGACAATATTGACGTTGAGGCGATGACCAAACGCGGAATTGTAGTTACAAATACTCCTTGCGACGAAGTGAACGAATCGGTGGCAGAATTAACTTGGTGTCTGATGATGAGTTTAGCTCGGCGTGTGGTTGAAGCGGATCAAGCTACAAGACAGGGCGCTTACAAAGGCTGGGAGCCAAGCGTTTTCTTGGGCCACACTTTTATAGGCAAAACATTAGGAATAGTTGGCATGGGCAGAATAGGAAGTATGGTGGCAAGGCGAGCTCAAGGCTTTCAAATGAAAGTTCTTTACTACAATCGTTCTCGCGATCAGAAAGCGGAATCAGAGCTGGGAGTGGAATATGCTGAAAGTTTAGAAAGTCTTCTTTCTCAAAGCGATTTTGTGTCTCTTAACGTTCCATTGACAAAAGAAACTCATCATCTTATCAACTATGACACTATTTACAAAATGAAAAAAGGAGCAATTCTGGTAAATACAGCAAGAGGTTCTGTGGTGCACGAGCAAGCTTTGGTTGACGCTCTTAGGCAAGGGCATTTAGGGGGGGCAGGACTTGATGTTTTTGAAAACGAACCAAATATAAACCCTGAATTAGTTGCTATGGAAAATGTGATTTTAACTCCCCATATAGCATCTGCTACATACGAGGCTCGGGAAAAAATGGGAGAGTTGGCGGTGGTCGCGATTAATGATTTTTTAGAAGGCAAAATGCCATCTAACATTGTGAACAAGCAAGTGTGGGACAAAAGAAAAAGCTGATTTGTTTTTTCTTTTTAGGTTTTTTTAACTGCTCGCTCCATAACCCGGTTTAAATACTCTATACCCAGGTGTTAGCGATCCTTGTTCTTGTTTTTCTCTAAGAAATTTTCCCAAAGAAGGCATTTGTCCTTGGTTATTTTGTTGTAATTTTTCTATGATTGTTTGCAATTCCTTTGAACTTGCGGTGGGGTATAGCATTGCTATATCTCCTATTGTCAGGACTTTCTGAGCGTTTTTTCTTGCAAGCGCTTCCTCGCAAATTAGCAGAGCAAGATCAATGTAGTCTGAATAGTCTAGACGACCTTGATTTTCTAATTCGTTTTCGTTTTTAGCTTCTTGTGTTGTTTCCTTATTTACAAGCGTTGCAAAATGCATAATTCGGAGAAAAGCTTGAGGGAGATCATCTAAAGATTGTTCATTTAGCGTCTCAAATTTAATGCCTGTATGCAATTCTTGTCCTTGATAGAGTTGAATTATGCGGTTGGCTAATTTGATAAAATCAGTGTATGGGACAGAGCCTATTCCCTCCTTTGGTTTTAGGATGTTAATTATTCTCTCTGATTTGTTTATTTTTTCTATTACCTGATACACGATTTTTGTAGCAATATCAAAAAGTACTTCGGGCGTTTCGTTTTCTGGTATGTATTCACTAGGATTTTCACAGATTCCTTGTCCTGATAAGCCTTCATAAAGTTTATAAAGGAATAATAAGTTTCCAGATAAAGGATAACTGCTTGTTTGTTTGTAATAAAAACTGGCAGGAGCTAATCCATTTTTTATTAATTCATCACACAATGCCAAAGCGGCTTCCTGTTTTTTAACATCTTTGTGATCTTTATCAAAACAAGAATGAAATAGCAGATTTTTTAAGAAAATTTCTGAGAATTCTTTGTCGCCTTTGTTTCTAATATTAACTAATTCTGATGTTACTACATTGATGAGATCTTGATTTATCTTTCCATCATACAAAATCAACATATCGACTATTTTTTGGCAAGCAAGACGTGGTGAATTCCAAGAGCTAATTTTATATTCCCATTTTTTAAAAGGGCCTTCAGTTAATTTAATCTTTGGGTATCTTTGGTACCAATTTCCATAGGCTTTCAATGCTTCGATTATCTCAATTGGTGTTTGAGCCTCTCTTAGAGTCTTTTCTATAATTGATCTTTGCTGTCTTGCTATTGCTAATTGTACGAGAATACATTCTACTATTTCTTCGACTGGACGATTAGTTTCAAAATTTTTTGTTACATATTGAGTTAATGTTTCCCACGCTTCTTGACTTAATGTTACCCACATTTCAGTATTTATTTGATTTGATATATGTCTTTTGCTCTATTTTGTCAATTTGTTGTAATAGGCTTGGGTTTTTTGTTCCGGACTTGTCTTTCCCATTTCATTTGAAGATGATTTATTTAGTATAATTGTTATATGTTTTTCTTTGGCAAAGGAAATCATAGTAAAAATAAGCTAAAAAAGCAAATTGATATAAAATCAGATAGCGAAGCTGATGATAGGGAAGAAAACAAATCGCAAGGTTTTAAGAAAAGCTCTTTTAGAGTAAAAGACTCTGATTTTAAAGACTTAAACCCTCACAATAAAAGAAAACGAAGGGAACCAAAAAAAGAATGGGGGACAAAAGAAAGGATAGTGGTTATGACTGCTTTATTTGTTACAGCGGGGTTATCGGTTATTTTTGCTTTGCATTCGCGGTCTTGGAAATTGGCGAACGCTCCGCGCGTTCAGCCACCCGATATATCTATGCCTTTTGTTAGCGAAGAAACTATTGTTTTAGATAGCAGAAAAAAAGACAAAGAAAAAGCTGACGAAATTATTTCTGAAATTAAAAAAATCACCAAAAGATTAAATGGAGTGTATGGTGTTTATGTGATTAATCTTACAAGTGGTTTTAGTTTTGGTATAAATCATACTGAGAAATTTCAAGCAGCATCTTTGATGAAGCTTCCTGTTATGGCGGCTATGTATTTAGAAAGTGAAAAAGGCAAGATTGATTTAGATAGTAAATATGTCCTTATGCAATCTGACAAAGTTGGAGGTTCTGGAAGTTTGGTGGGAAAGCCAGTTGGTTATCAAATTACTTATAGAAATATTATTTCTGCTATGGGCAAACAATCAGACAACACTGCTTATATTATTGGTATCAAGACGGTGGGTGTTACAAAAGTAAGAGAAATGATTCTAAAAAGTGGTATGAAAAATACCAATTTTGATGATAACATGACCACTCCGGAAGATATAGGGGTGTTTTTTGAAAGTTTATGGAAAGGAAACATTTTAAATAAAAAAAATACAGAGGAAATGCTCTTATTTCTTACAGATACAATTTATGAAGCTTGGATATCAGCTGGTTTGCCCGAAAGTGTTAAAGCTTCTCACAAATATGGTAGAGAATTGCACGTTGTAAATGATGCAGGTATCGTTTATGCGAGATTACCTTACGTAATTGTTATTATGAGCAAGGGGATTGTAGAACGCGAAGCAGATTTGGCAGTTCCTGAGATATCTAAAATAGTTTACGAAAACATGGTTAATTGATTTTTATTTTGTTAATTTAATTTAATGTTTCGATAAATTTAAAAAGATTAAATTTTTTGAATTTAAATTTAAAACTTATTTTAGTTTTTTTCATCAAAATCTGGCAATATTGTAATTTGAGAAATATCCTGAATTTCGATTGTATTAGTTGACAAATCGACTGGAGCTGTTATAAGCACTTTTTTGTTTGCCAATTTTGATAAAGAT
Organism: Patescibacteria group bacterium; assembly: GCA_026416845.1. Classification (GTDB taxonomy): domain Bacteria; phylum Patescibacteriota; class Microgenomatia; order UBA8517; family UBA8517; genus JANWVB01. The sequence continues at coordinate 27,077 of JAOAEL010000003.1, read as the reverse complement.
AAAGTTTCATTTTTAATTTTAAGATTTATTATTTTGCCGTTTCTGAGGTCCAAATAATAATTTTTCAAATTATTTGAACTTTTAATAATACCTGTTAATGGAAAATCTACAGGATCATTTTGTGGAATATTTGGCATGTTTTCTGGATTTGAATTTGTTTGATTTTGTATTGTTGGCTGATAACTGTAATTTTCTTTGTTATTGTTAACATCTTGTATTTCTTTTTTAAAGAAAATTCCAATGTAAACACTTGTCAATATAATGATTAATAATGTTAATGTTGAGAATGAATATATAAGAAATTTTTTGTTTTTCATTTGGTCTTTTTAATTTTATAGAATCAAGTTTTTTTATTCAACAAATGAAATACAAGTTTGAATTTTTTTACTGCTATAACAAAGAAAAGCGAGCATGCTCTATTTAAAACTTAAAAACATATTGGTAATTAGCGATTTTTGATACTTATTGGATATTTTATTTTTTCGACAAATTTTTTCGATATTGGACATTCTAAGCATACAATTGTACCAATAGGATCAACAAGATATTTTTTATTTTGAATTTCTGTGTTTTGTGATTGTGTGCCTTCATAAATAATTTCTCCTGTTTTTTGATCTATTAACATATCCATGTTTCCTGTTTGAACGTTGGCTCCAACATTCTCTTTTAAGAAATATTCAAACCTGGTGGGGCATTCAAGCGAGTTGGGGTCGGAAACTCTATTGCCGTTTGTTGCACAAACGGTTGCGCCAACAACACCGTTTGGCTTTTTAGGCCAAGCGTGGCCACGGTCATTGGGGTGGTAAATACCTTCTTCTGCTTTTTCGAGAACTTTTTTAATTACCGTGTTCCATATAGGTGATGCACCTGATACTCCTGATATTGTTCCGCTCATTGAGGAATAGTCATTGTTGCCTACCCAAGTTACAACTACCGCATGCGCTGTGTATCCAACAGTCCAATTGTCTTTTAGGTCATTAGTTGTTCCAGTTTTTACAGAGACTTCAGGGTGCCCGCGCACATTTAAAAAAGAATTTAAGCCAAATGTTGCAGATCGTGCGCCGTTATCGTGTAGCATATGGGATATTATAAATGCTGTTTCTGGAGAGATTATTCTTTCTCCGGAGAGAGTATTGTTTATATCAAATTTTTCTAGAATTTTACCTTTGTAATCTTCAACTTTTAAGATACCTGTTAGTGGCTGTAGAATTCCGCCATTGGCAAAAACCCCAAACGCAACTGCCATATCGTATGGCCTTACTTCTCCGCCTCCAAGTGTTAGTGAAAGTCCGTATCTTGATGTGTCTGATAAAGTCTGTAGTCCCATTTTATTGGTAAATTCCACAAATTTATCAATTCCGTTTAACGCTAAAACTCGCACTGCTGGTACATTGTATGAATTTGCAAGCGCAAATCTGGTTTGCACGGCTCCGTGAAAAGAGCCGTCATAATTTTTCGGGCAATAAGGAGACTGTCCTGTTACCAAGAAACAAGTTGGTACATCTGCAAGTGGTGTCGATGCGGTGATTTTGCGGTCTTCAATGGCAAGTGCATAATTTAGCGGTTTTATTGCGCTTCCCGGTTGTCTTTTTGAAAAGATTACATTTACTTTTCCATCTTCGTCTTTTGCGTTGTAGTCCTTTGATCCTACCATTGCAAGTATTTGTCCTGTTGAAGGGTGAGTTACAATTACAGCTCCATTTTTAACATTTTGTTTGGCAAGCTTTGCCACTTCAGTGGCGACAGCATTTTGCGCAAATTCTTGCAAAGATAAGTCAAGAGTGGTAGTTACCCTGAGTCCGCCCTTTTCCACGACAGCCTCTCCGTATTTTTCTGCCAGCAAACTTTTAATCCACAAGGAAAAATGAGGGGCTTTAAAAGTGCTTCTATCAACGTAATTTAGTTTTTCATTGGCTGCATTTTCAGCCTCTTCCTGAGTGATGTAACCATCTTCGACCATGCGTTTTAATACACTTTGCTGTCTTTGATTTGCAAGCTCCGGATATGCTCCAAAAGGAGAGTATCGTGTTGGAGCTTGAGGGAGCCCTGCTAAAAGTGCTGCTTCTGCAAGAGTGAGTTCTGAAGGCGCTTTCCCAAAATAAGTTTCAGCTGCGGCTCCTATTCCGTATGCTGTTCCTCCATATGGCGATTGATTCAAATACATCTCTAAAATTTGATCTTTAGAGTAGACAATTTCTACAACTTGGGTTAACAGAAATTCTCTTATCTTTCTGCGTATTGTCCTTTCAGGAGTTAAAAGTGAATTTTTTACAAGCTGTTGGGTAAGTGTAGATCCTCCTTGTATTTTGCCTTCCACAATTGTTTTGTAGAATGCTCGCGCAATCCCCGCAATAGAAATACCTGAATGTTTATAAAAATCTTTGTCTTCTATTGCAATAGTCGCGTTTTTAACGTGATTTGGAATTTCTGATAGTTTATAAGGGGTGCTTTTTTTGTCAGCGTATATTTCGTATAACAGTTCTCCATTTCTATCATAGATCTTTGTTGATACTGGAATTTGCTGGGTTGCTAATTTTGAAGGAAGAGGAATATCCCAAAGCAACCACGCAAAAAAACAAACAACAGCTCCCCAGTAAATAAAAAATTTGGTAAAGCGCGTTTTTGTCCATACAATTTTTTTGTTTTTGTTATTTTCTTTGCTTGCGTTTATTTCTTTTGCTTTGTGAGCAATTCTTGCGTTTTTTTTTAACTTTCTTAATTTTGCTTTTTTTGCTGAGTCGATGGCTTTTTGGATCATGGATTGTAGTATACTCTAAATGATTTTATTTAAATAATGCGAATTTAATGTCATAAGTGTATAACAGATTGAAGTGCAGAGATTTTGAAACAAATTGATAATTTCCTGATTGATACATAACTTGTCTAAAAGTTAGAATTTTTAGTATGCATGTGTTTATCACAGAAAATGAATTAGAGAATAAGCGTTGGTGGCATTATTTAGATCGTGAGATGCAAGAACTTCTTAGGGAATCTATTTTGTTGGTTTATCATGTGAGGTTGTGGCGCAACACTTTTCATGACTACTCCTTTATTGTCTTTCCGGCTGCCAAGGCTTATGAAGGGTTTTTGAAAACTCTTTTTTATGATTTAGGATTCATCTCAAAAGAGGATTTTAATGGCAAAAAATTTCGCATTGGTCGCGCTTTAAATCCAGCTCTTGAACCCAGGTTTAGAAAAGATGAAAGTGTGTATGATCGTTTAGTTTTGTATTGTGGGGGCAATAAACTTCCTGATACTTTGTGGAATGCTTGGAAACATGGCAGAAATTTGGTTTTTCATTGGTTTCCTAACTCTCAGAACATTCTTACTTTTGCCCAAGCCAAAAAATGCATAAAATTGATTGTTAGCGCGATGGATAAAGCTTTTGAGCAGTGCAGGTTAGATTTGCATCAAAATAAAGATAAAAGAGCAAGACTAAAACTAGCTTAAGTAAAAAATTACTGGCTGAAAAGAAAATCTTTGTAGAATTTAAATGACTATGCCTAGAAAAGAAACAGCTTTCAGAAACGCAATTTATTTTTTTGCATATCTTTTTTTGGTTTGGGGAATTTACAGGTTTTTGTACAAACTTCCTGAAGATATCGAAGAATTATTTTTAAAGCCAATTATTTGGCTTATACCTGTCTTTTTTTTGCTTAGAAAAGAGAAATCGAGCATTTCCACAATTGGTATTTCGGGGAAAGGGCTTTTTGCTTCAATTTATTGGGTTTTGGGGTTGGGAGTTTTGTTTGCTATTTTTGGTTTATTGATAAACATCATCAAATACCGCTGGGTTCATTTTGGGGCGAATATTGGAGGAGAATTCTATACTGCTTTGATTATTTCAGTTGCAACTGCAATTTCTGAAGAAATTGCGTTTAGAGGGTATGTTTATACCAGATTGAAACATGCTTTGGGTGGAATTTGGATTCCCAATCTTTTATCAAGTTTTTTATGGTCTTTAGTGCATTTGCCTGTGAGTTTTTTGTGGTGGCAATTTAACCTTATGGACTCTTTGACTTATTTGTTTTTGACTTTTGTCTTTGGAGTTGGCGCTAGTTATGTTTTTGCAAAGACTAAAAATATTATCGCTCCAATTTTTCTCCATTTTCTTTGGGAGTGGCCAATTATTTTGTTTAGATAAAATTAGATAAAAAATGAAACACGGTATGGATAAATTTGAAAAATGCTTTTCAGCAACAAATCTATGAAATTGTCTATTTATTGTGCCAATATGTTGCTAAAACAAAACTAACAAGTTGAATCTTTTGTAAAAAATTTTATAATCCTCTTAATGAGACGAATTCCTAGTTTTTTGTCACCAGTTCCGTTATATGATTTAAAAGATTTGCCTTGTATTGTTGCGCAGTTGCAACAAAAACTTGATCAATTAAGTATTCCAGTTAAAGAAATCAAAATAACCGAAGACGGGAAAGTGATAGTGTTTACAAGAAGTGGTGTTTGTGGGGAGGTAGATGTTGTTGTTCTTAATAATATGGCTGCCTGTTTTCATGAAAGTTGTGGAAGTTTCAAAGGTAAAAATTCAAAGGAAAGATAGACTAATTTTAAACTAAAATTGAATAATTTGTTTTTTGATATGTGTGTGCTCAATAGCATCTACAAATGAAGTTTTTTGTAATTGGTGGGACAATTATTTTTTTTGGTTTTGCTATTTTGTTTATTTCTGTTTTGCGAACTGCCGCAGTTAAGTACGAGAAAGTGTCTTCGCCAGATTCTTCAAAAAGCATTTCGTACTCAAATTTACAGATAGATTATGATTTGGCGTATCCGGGGAAGGTTCTTCCTGGATCTTTATTTTGGATACTAAAAGCGGCGCGAGACAAGTTTTGGCTTTTTGTGACAACTAACGATTCAAGGAGAGCTGAACTTTTGCTTTTGTTTGCAGACAAAAGAATTGGTTCCTCGCTTTTGTTGATGGAAAGTTCAGATGTAGAAAATTCGATTTCAACCGCGACAAAGGCAGAAAAATATCTTGAAGAAGCGCTAAATCAAAACCAGAAGAATCGCGCTAGGGGAATAAAAACCAGCGAGTTTGACAAAAGATTGGCGATGGCGGCTCTTAAACATTATGAGATACTGCTTGAATTAGAATCAAGTTATCCTGATCAGTTGCGACCTGTGATTTCAAATACTAAAAAGTATCCAATGCGAGTTTACGAACAATCTCGCAACAATTTGCTTGAGGATGGACTAACTCCACCAGAAAATCCGTTTAATTGGCAATAGGTTGCTGTTTTGAGAAATTTTTGCTTTTGAGGTTTTATTGTAGATTTTGTCTTTGAATTTTTTTACGGAAAAACTTCAGTAAAAATTGGTACAAAGTTCTGAAAAAGCCATTTACACCCTTTAATATTGGTTGCGTGATCTATTTTGTGCGTTTTAGTATTAGTTGACTATCCATATTTAGTGTTGCAGTATGGTTTAGCTCACTAGCTATAGTGATTAAAATTGTCAAGTTTTCAGCTTAGAAATCTGAAACTTTTGTTTTGATTTTTTATGAAGTGTCCATGTTGCGGTTTTTTAGATTCGCAGGTTTTAGAATCGCGAGTGGATAACGAGCATGAAAGTATTAGGCGTCGTCGTAAATGTCTAAAGTGCAAAAAACGTTTTACTACCTATGAGCGGGTAAAAAAAAGCTCTTTATGGGTAGTAAAGAAAAATGGTTTAAGAGAGCCTTTTGATCGGGAAAAAGTTAGAAAAGGGATATTAAAAGCGATAGAGAAAAGGCCGGTATCCTTGGATTTAGTTGAGAGTTTAGTCAACAATGTTGAACAAGAAATGTTTAAAAAAGGGCGCGACGAAATTTATTCGTCGACAATAGGCAAAGCGGTTCTAAGACGTCTAAAAAAAATAGACAAAGTGGCATGGTTAAGGTTTGCTAGTGTTTATCTTGAATTTGAAGATTTAGAAGATTTCGCAAAGGCTATAGAAAAAAAGTAAAACTTTATAGCTTGTTTAAAAATTTATTAAATTTAATTTTATAGATTTTGCTGTTATGTCATTACAAAAAGCCAAAATTGAAAACACAAAAACCAAAAAAGTAAAAAATAGTCAGTCGTCTCAAGCCAACGGACACTCGTCAAACGCTTCAATGATTAATTTTATTAAGGAAACTAAAGCGCCTTTTGATAGTTCCAAATGGCCAAAGTTAATAAAAAAGCGCGATGGTCGGGTGGTGGAATTTGATATCAAGAAAATAGAAACAGCAATGGAAAAATGCTTTGCATCCTTTAATCGCACTCCTGAGATACCTGTTTCTAATTTGGCAAAGTGGGTGGCAAATATAATTTCTGCCAAATATGAACTTCCAAATGTTGAGCATGTGCAAGACGCGGTTGAAATAGTTCTTCAAGCCGCAGGTGAGTTTGAAGCGGCAAAAAGATATATTTTGTATAGGGCTGAACACGCCAAACTCCGCGAAGTTAGACCGATCCCTCCAGAAGTAAAGCAAGCTTTTGAAGAATCAGACAAGTTTTTTCCAACACAGCTTCAGAAGTTTCAATTTTTTGATAAGTATTCTCGTTTTAACTACACGCTTGGCAGGAGAGAAACATGGGTAGAAACGGTAGATCGTTCTGTATCTTTCTTGCGCGAACTTGCTGGCGACGCTTTGAAGACTCAAGAGTATGAGAGACTGCGAACAATGATTTTAGAAATGAAAGCCATGCCCTCTATGAGATTGATTGCTACAGCTGGCGAATGCGCAAGACGTCAAAACATTAGCATTTATAACTGTTCCTATTTGCCAGTTGACAGTGTGGATGCTTTTTGCGAAGCGCTTTTGATTTCCATGAGTGGTTGCGGTGTTGGTTTCTCAGTAGAAAGCGTGTATGTTGAAAAACTTCCTCGTGTAAAAAGGCAAACAGGCAAAACAAAGGACACTTTTGTTATTCCCGATACTACGGAAGGATGGATAGAAGCGCTTCGTATTGGTATGAACACATGGCTGGATGGTGGAGATATAAAATTTGATTATTCTCAGGTTAGGTCTGCAGGTGCAATTCTTAAAGTAAAGGGAGGGCGTGCCTCAGGACCTGAACCTCTAAAACAAATGCTTGATTTTGCCAAGAACAGGATACTTGCCAGGCAAGGTAGTTTTTTGCGAACGATTGATGCGCATGACATTATGTGTATGGTAGGGCATGCGGCTGTTTCAGGCGGAGTCAGAAGAACCGCTATGATTTCGCTTTTTGATTGGGACGATATGGATATGAGACTTGCAAAATCTGGAGACTTCGAGCGTGATAATTGGCAAAGGTGGAACGCTAATAATTCAGTTGTAATCCCGGAGGGAGGAATTACTCAACAAGAATTTATGAGGTTGATGCTTGATATGTTTGAAAGCGAGCGCGGAGAGCCTGGAATATTTAATAGACCTGGTGCGATTAAGTTTCGGCCTGAAAGAAGAAAAGAAGCGCGTTTTGGCACAAATCCTTGTGGGGAAATAAATTTGCGTCCTAATGAATTTTGCAATTTGTCCATAGCTGTGGCGCGTCAAGAAGACACGTATGAAAGTTTGCGCGAAAAAGTAGAAGTGGCTACTATCCTAGGCACAATTCAATCTTTAGCTACGCATTTTCCCGGTTTAAGACCGATATGGAAGAAAAATTGTGAAGAAGAGCGCCTTTTGGGAGTTGATATTACAGGACAAATGGATTGTCCAGTGGTTCAAGACCCTTCTGTTATGATGAGGCTTAGGCAAGTGGCGGTTGAGACTAATAGAATCTATGCGGAGCGTTTTAAGATCAATCAATCTGCGGCAGTAACTTGTGTCAAGCCTTCAGGGAATTCTTCGCAACTTTTAAATACTTCATCAGGTCTTCATGCTAGAATGGCTCCTTACTATATTCGCAATGTTCGTGTTGGGGCGCATACTCCTGTGTTTAAAGTTTTAAAAGATGCTGGTGTGCCTATGGATCCTGAAAATGGTCAAACTTTAGAAAATGCTACTATTTACGTGGCTCATTTTCCTGTTAAGTCTCCTGATGGTGCTATCACCCAAAAAGACAGAGGAGCAATTGCACAGTGTGAATATTGGTTGCAAAACAAAATATTTTGGACAGAGCATAATCCAAGTGTAACAATTACTTATCAGCCTTATGAGATACTTGATCTTACCCGTTGGTTGTGGGAACATAGGGAGTATATTGGAGGTATGAGTTTTTTGCCAGCAATGAATGCCAAATATGCCCAAATGCCTTATGAAGAGATAACGAAAGAAGAGTATGAAAAGTTGGCAAGTGTTTTCCCTAATATTGATTTTTCTAAAATTTATAGATACGAAGAAGAAGATTACACCACAGTTGCACAAGAGCTTGCTTGTACTGCTGGAATTTGCGAAATTGAAGATTATTCCAAATTAAATAATTCTACCCAAAATAATTTTTTTGTTGAGAATTAGGATTGATTAACATTTTCAAAAAGACTTGTCGGAGGCTGCTATGTTGGCGCCAGATCCTGTGATAAACAGGAAGCTATAAGTTTTACGCTTAGAGCTTTTATGACCACTTAGCGGCTTCAGGCAAGTCTCTTTGAATGTGTTTTTTTAGATTTTGAATTTTTAGCATTTTACTTTATTCAATCTTGTTTTTTATTGTGATGTCAAAATGTTTGGCGAATGATGAAACATGCCAATTTACACCAAAAAAGGAGATAAAGGTACCACACAAACTATACGCCAAACTAAAAATAGGATTCCCAAAGACTCTTTAATTATAGAAGTTCTTGGAGAATTGGATATGCTTAATAGCTATCTTGGTGTAGTAAAATCTTTTAATGAATCTGAAGATTTGAATAACAAGATTACAAAAATTCAAATTAGGTTACTAACAATTGGATCAATTATTGCAGGTGCAAAGTTGCCTTTTACTAAAAAATTTACAACTGACTTAGAAATTCAAATTGATCAAATGGAAAAAATGTTGCCCAAGCTTGCCAATTTTGTCATGCCAGGAGGATCAGTTGTTGCTTCTCATTTACATTATGCTAGAACGCTTGCGCGTTTACTGGAACGCAGAATGGTTGCTTTATCCTCTTATATGAAAATAAAATCAACTGTACTTATGTTTCTAAATCGTTTATCAGATTATCTTTTTACCCTTGCAAGAAATGAAAATTTTAGAGTCGGAATAGATGAGCAAATATGGGTATTTGAAAAAAGGTAATGCAATACTTATTTTAGTTTTAGTGGTTCTGTTTAGTTTAGTTAAAAATTTTACCAGCAAATTCTTTAATCGCAAAATATTAAATTGTTTTTTTAAGTTTCCCTTTTTAATTTTGTTGCTTTTGATACAATGATTTTGTATGTCTATAACTCACGAGATTGAACAACCGATACCAGATGTAGATAAACAGGAGCAAATTGGTATCTCAGAAGTTGAAGTTGTTCAGCCGGTGGGAACGCAAAGTCAAGTTGCATCTCCTGCGAAACAACCTGACCAAAGCCTGCCAGATCAACAATCTCAACCTACAAGTGCGCCTAACGTTGCCAATGCTCCAAATATTACAGTGCCATTTTCGCAATCAGCGCTTGTCAATGCTGTACACGGGAATGCTTCAAATTCTATGACTTGGCTTGCTCATTTTTGGGAAAGAGTAATCAAAAAAGCTTTAAAAAAAGGATGGCAGATCATTTTTGGTACAGGCCCTGATTCTTCTTCTGATCAGTTCAAAAATCAAACAACACAAACTTCACATTAGGTGTAATAATTAATATTAAGTGTAATAAAAATTTATTTTTTTGACATGGGAAATGATTTTTTTGATCCTACGATTTTGCTTTTAACACTGTTTTTTTTGGTAATTTTTGTGCTTTTATTGGGTGCTGGAGTTTATATAGCTTTTGTTTTTATCAAAAATCGTGGTCGAGAGGAAAGATCTTTAAATTCAGTTTTACTTCAGATAGCGGTTCCCAAAGGAAACGAAATTAGGATTGATGCAATGGAACAACTTTTTGCGGCGCTTTATTCTATCAAAAGCGGCAGAAAGTATTCGACGGAACCTGCAGTGTCATTTGAATTGGTTGCTCGCCCTGAAGATATACGGTTTTATGTATGGACACCCAATGAGTTTAGAGATCTCATAGAAAAGCAAATCCATGGCTGTTATCCTGACGCGGAAATCAAACAAGTTGAAGAATACAATATATTTACAGAACATGGCAAAGTTGCTTATGCATCTTTGCAACTTAAGAAGGAAAATTATTACCCTATAAAGGTTTTTAAAGATTTACCAACTGATCCTTTGGCAGTTATTACTTCTGCTCTTGCTAAGATGGGCCACGATGAAGCTGCTGCGATACAGGTTTTAATATCTCCGGTTAATGATTCTTGGCAAAAACAGGGTAGAGATTTCATCGCTACAACAAAAAAACAGGAAGCCGATCCAGAAAAGGCAAAATTTTCAGTTTCTTCCAGAACTTTGGAAGCAGTGGAAAATAAATGCTCAAAGCCAGGATTTGAAACTTCTATTCGCATTGTTACTGTAGCAAATGATGAACCTTCTGCAAAAGCGCATTTGACAAACATAATGAGCGCTTTTGAGGCGTTTAATGGCGAGTTTAATGGTTTTGGCAAAAGAACGATAATAAAAAAGGGAGATTTTATAGATGATTTTTTGTATCGATATCAACCGATGTTCAATTTTGGCAGTAACAGGGTGTCAATACTAAATTCTGAAGAATTGGCAACAATATTTCACTTTCCAAATAAGCAAATTACAACACCGCACATTCATTGGCTTTATGCCAAATCAGCTCCTGCTCCAGCTGAAATTCCAACAGAAGGTCTTTTCTTGGGAACTTCCATTTATCGTGGAATAGAGCGAAAGGTATATATCTCTGAATTTGATAGACAACGGCATATGTACATTATAGGAAAAACTGGTACTGGTAAAACTAAATTTTTGCAAAGCTTGATTTTGCAAGATATTGAAGCTGGTAAAGGACTATGCTTTATGGATCCGCATGGAGATGCGGTGGAAGAGTTGTTGGGGATGATTCCGCTTGAAAGAGTTGATGATGTGATTTATTTCAGACCATCAGATTCTGAGCGTCCTATGGGACTTAATTTGATGGAGGCTTATACGGAGGATCAGAAACACTTTGTTGCCACATCAGTAATCAACATGATGTATAAACTTTTTGACCCTTACAAAACTGGAATAGTTGGACCTCGTTTTGAGCATGCTGTAAGAAACGCAATTCTTACTATTTTGTCAGAACCCGGAACCACCTTTGTGGAACTAATGCGCGCTCTTACTGATTCTCGCTATGTGCAAGAACTTTTGCCGAAGGTGCAAGACCCAATTGTTAGACGTTATTGGACAGATCAGATCGCTCAAACTTCTGATTTTCACAAATCTGAAGTTCTTGATTATATTACCTCAAAATTTGGAAGGTTTGTTACCAATCGTTTGATAAGAAATATTATTGGACAATCTAAATCATCTTTTAATTTTAGAGAAGTTATGGATCAGGGAAAGATTTTATTGATAAATCTTTCGAAAGGTGAGTTGGGAGAGGAAAACTCCAGTTTTTTAGGACTTGTTTTGGTTCCAAGGATATTAATGGCGGCTATGAGTAGAGCAGATATTCCAGAAGATCAAAGACGTGATTTTTATCTATATGTAGATGAATTTCAGAATTTTGCTACTCCTGATTTTGCCCAAATACTTTCCGAGGCCAGAAAGTACAAACTTGCACTTACTGTGGCAAACCAATTTATTGGGCAAATTGACGAAGAAGTGAAAAACGCAATAATTGGGAATGTTGGAACTATTATTACTTATCGCGTAGGTGTTACGGATGCCAATTATTTGGCTCGCGAATTTTCACCGGTTTTCTCGGAGGAAGATTTGTTAAATATCGAAAAATATCATGTATATGTTCGTACCATTGTACAAAATGAACCTGTCCCCCAGTTTTCCATGAAGCTCTCGGCTGATATTGTGCAGAAGATAAAAAACAGAGACGAAAGAGTAGCACAAATTATAAAGGAAAACAGCAGGCTTAAATATGGAAGAGATGTAAGGCTTGTAGAAAAAGAGATTGCAAGGAGAGCAAAATTGTAATCTTTTTTGATATAATTGGCTTTGTGCAAGGGCCTTTCGTTCATCGGTTAGGACGGGATTCTTATAAAGTCCAGAGGATGGTTCGACTCCATCAAGGCCCACAGATTTGTGTGTTTTTGTTTTTTTCAAATTAGCTTAATTTTAATTGCCTATTTTATGACTTGTGGCCTACTATTTTCAGAGGAAAAACTTTATGTGCTTATTTGTCAACGATCGTTCTGTATTTTTTGATGACTATTTGGATAGTCTTAATGGGTACTTTAGTGTAGTTTATAGTTATCGCTCGTGGAGCCACATTGAAGTTTCGCCTTTGGGTTACAAAGTCATAAGATTTATTTATGAGTTTCCCGGGGTTAGTTTAGAGGAAGTGCTTTTGAAATGTGGGTTAGATGAAACAAAAGTTAGAGATTTTATCGACCTGATGATTAGCGAAGGTATAATAATTGAAAAATAGCTGAAAGATGAGAAAACATTTTTACTTTCAAATTAGTTGGGAAGAATTGCAAACTAAGGATATTGATTACCTTTTGTCAAAGGTTACATTGCCTAGTAACAGCTTTCCTGAGAGGTTTCTTGTAAAAAGAGAAGAGATGGTGTTAGGAGGTTACTTTGTATCTTATTTTCCCAAAATAAGTCTTGATAAGTTGGCAAATCTTTTGTTGGAGAATAACGGCTTTCACGAGGTGGCAAATCTGAATGCAAACTTTGTTATTTTCTTAATTGATACCAGGAAGAAAGATTTTTTGATTTTGAGTGACCAAACTGGGAGATTCCCGTGTTATGTGTACGAAAACAGTAAGGGATTTGTGGTTTCTACATCTTTTCGTGATGTGCTTGGTTCAATAGCCAAGCCATCTCTTGATATCGAGGGAGCTTTGGAGTTTATATTAGGTGATACTTCGATAAGGAAGGCAACAATCATCAAAAATCTTTGGCTTTTGCCTCCGGGTATGCTAGCAAGGTTTAAAAATGGTAAATGTGAAATTATTTCTCTTTTTAGGAATGAAAAAATCATAGAAAGTAAGAAAACGTTCGAGAGTAAAGAAGAATTTATCGATTGGTTTATTTTTACCCTTGAAGAATCTGTTAAAGACAGATTAAAGGCTCTAAAAAACGAGCATTTGGTTTGTGCGGATATATCATCTGGTTTTGACAGTTCCCTTATATGCTATTTGCTATCCAAAAACCACAAAGGAGAACTTATGTGCTATAGCGAAATATCTAAATTTGCATATGGTGATACTGATCCAGCAATTGTGCTTGATTTTGCAAAAAAGCATGGGTTAAAAGTTAAATTTTTTGAGTACGATGAGATATTTCCTTTCTCTACAAAAGAAGATCTGAATTTTATCTTGCAAGAAGGGCCAAGTTACATACAAAAATCTCAGGTTGATGCGTTTTTTAAGTTTATTAAGAAGGATGGGATTAATGTTCGCTTCAATGGCGAAGGAGGTGACGAGGCTTACTGGTCTACAAGAAAGTCATTAAGGTTAAAAGTTAAGTTCCCGATTCATACTAGTTACTTTAGGTATCAATCTATGGCACAAGAGGGTGTGGGGGGTATGCTTACAGACAAAGCACTAGGTATTCTTCTCGATCGAGGAAGATTCAGAAAAAAGGTTCCGTACGCCTCAGTAATACCCCAATCAGCTACTTACCTTTCGGTCATAATGTTCCCCTTTGTTTGGGAGGCGAATGTGTGGCCAATTTCTCCTTTTGTAGACACACGGGTGATAGAGGTTACAAGCATGGTTCCTTTTGATACTATTAAGGATGTTTCAAAGCGAGATTTGCTGAAAAGAAGAAGAGATATTTTTGTGGATTCGCAATTCAAAGAAAAGGTAGGCACAGAAGAACATTACGGCAGATTTTTAACTGACAAAAAGGATTTTATCCTCAATTTACTTGAAAACTCCCTTCTTGGCGAGAAAGGTTATATATTCAGAGACAGGATAATCAATGATTTAAAAGAGGATAGGGAAGGAAGATATTTAGAGGACAACAATCTTCGTTATATTACAAATTTGCTCGAACTTGAATATTTTTTGCAACAAAGAGGTATTGAAGTTGCTTAAACCGTCTTTGGTTTATATTTGTTTAGGAACGATGCTTATCTTATAGTACAACCTTATTGTTGCCTATTTATTATTGCAAGTACGCTATAACTAATATTAAAGCGAAATAAATTTGTTAACTGGTAAGCTTATCAAATTAAAATAACATTTAGTAAGAATTTATCGTTTTTTTAATTTTGTGTTTAATAAGTTTGAAAAGGATTAGAATTAAAGTGTACTATTTATTTGCTTTATTTGCTAATTCTTGGTTGTTTTGTTGTAATTTTGCTTTTTTTCGATCGATGTTTTCGGAAAACCAGGTTGCAAGTTTATCTATGTTGCTTGGTGTATTTTGTTCTTCATAAACATAATCACTAAGTGCTTGTCTTATTTTATTTTTATCATCTTTGTTTATAACAATTTCTAATCTACCGCCAAACCTAGATGTTTGAAATACAAGTATTGTGTTTCCCATCCAATATGAAAACCAATATCTGTACAAATAATTCCACTCAATTAAATTCTCTTGAATTTTGATACCTTTGTTAGTGATTGAAAATTTTAATGTTTCAGGTTTTACTGAAGAAAGAACGAAATAGAAAAAGCCTAAGGCAATAATTAATATTACGGGTATTATTCCTTCAGTTATATAAAGTATTAAACTTATTATTCCTCCTATAACTACCGCTGAAAGCCAAAACTCTTTATTGTACTTAACAACTGGTATATTGGGTCCTTCCCAAGAAAAAATTTCTACTTCTTCAGATTTATTTTTTTTAATTGGTTCACTGTCTTTTTCATTTGTAGAAGAATTTGTTTTTTCTTGGGATGGCATAGTTACCATTATACATTTTGTAGGTTATGTTACAAGTAGTTTTGATATAATGTCTTAGTTTTAGCAGTTTTTAGTTAAAAGTTATTGGAGGTGTCGCCTAGAGGCCTATGGCAGAGGTTTGCTAAACCTCGACTCGAATAGAGTCCCGCGGGTTCGAATCCCGCCACCTCCGCAAGTTAGAAGAAATGAAATTGAGTTCGCCATTCGTGATAAATTTTCAGCCGATTTTAGGTGCAAAATTGAGTTTTTTGCCTTTGTTTCGCGAAACGGAAGATCAGGATCCAGTTTTGCCCATTTTTTATGAAACTTGTAAAATCTTTTAGTGTTTTTGATAAGCATTTATACTAGTACTATCATGCTTTGAACTATAAAAAGTCAAAACAATAATTAAATGAAACCATTAATGAAAATAAGATAAAACAGTTTAAAAATTAGAAATAAGTAGGGATTAGATCAGGACAAATTGGCGAGAAAATCCGATCTCCCCTATACGACACTAACCAAAATTGAAAGCAATGTTATAACCAAACCCTCAATTCATACAGTTGCAAAAATCGCAAATGGGCTTGGGATTAAAATTGATGAATTAATAAAGTAGAATTATGGATAATAACAAAATTGTAAAAATTCTTCAGGATTTTAACCAAGAAATAAGGCTAAATGTTTATTGGTTCAGTCAATACTTTTGAAGGAAATCGGGAAAGATTTATTCGGAAGAAATGGTTTATTCGGAAGAAATGGTAGAGATAAATTTTTACCGGGTTGCTGGCTGCTTGCATCCAAAAGTCTTGATTTTTATAAATTCAGATTTTCTTTTTTCATTCACCAATCTGTTATCACCGAAAAAGAAATAAAATCCGCCGATTACAAAAAATTTCTCGGCAACTCCTACCGTCCCTTTCATGCAATTGCTGAATTTTTGAATAATGCAGGTATAGGTGTTGTCTATGCAATACCTTTCACAAAAGATGGCGGCCTTCCGTATCACGAAATAGAAAAAAGACTTTTTGAAAATATAGGTTGGGTATTTTTCAACTTTGAGAATGGTAATTTTACACCTAAAAACCCACTTGAATTTTTTAAGAAATGGGAAGGAGAAAGAGGAAGGGCAAGTTATGGTGGAAATTGGGATAATGAAGTTGTAGATAAAGTAAGAAAGTTAGATGAAAAGATATTAGTTGAATTACTGTTGAACTAAATTTTCTGCATAGGTTTTATTAAAGGTGTGTTTAAAAAAACGCTTAATGATCTGTATAATGTTAATTTGTTTCTAATGAGTATATCTCAAGATTTATTGGCTTTGGGGGAGGTGGTTTTTTGCTAGGAGATATTAGAAAAAGTTCTACGTCTGAAATTTCTGAACTTGATATTTTGTTAGGTTCACTTGTTAATCTTTTTCTATTTCCGGCATATCAAAAAAGAATAGTCTTGACAGACCGAACGGTTTTGCAGACCAAGCGCAAGGAACTTTATTTTACGAAATAGTAGGAATAATCAGAGAGAAAAAAAACAAAGACTTTTTCTCGGAAAACGTAGAGAATCTTGAAAGACAGGATAATGGCATAACTTTTTCTGTAATAAAAGAGACCTTGGAAGGTTTGGTATATTTTTTATCATATAAGTGCAAAGGTTATTATTCCACAACACAAAGAAAAATTTTTATAGTTGGTTTCAGAGATAGAAATTTAAGTTTTTCTTTTCCCGAAATACACGATAAAAAACTGGCCATCAAAGATATATTGGAAAAAGATGTTCCAGAAAAATATACACTGACAAACCTCACTTGGAGATATCTGCGTGCATATACTAAAAAACACAAAGCAAAAGGTAATGTTTTGGTTTTGGCTTGGCAAATCTCAACAGCTATTCACGAACCTTATTTGCCAGATATTATAAAGACTGACGTCAAATTCTAATTTTGCATAAAAAAACTAGAGAAAACTTACCCCGCGTGAATGTATAAGATTGCAGGCTTCCTTTAGATACCTTCAAAATTCCTGTTTCTGACACACATGTCTACAGACAATTTTGCAATTTCCCATGCTGTTCCGATCGTTGAATCGATCACAAATCAAATTGTATAAACTTTTGTAAAAAGATAGGCAAAAATGCGTTGTCCAATTCAAAGAAACCTGAATTTACTTTAATCACTGGTTACAGTTTTTATTTTTAATTTCTAGCTTAATTTTATATTAAAGATAAATCTGGGACAGAATTTGGAAAAATCTATGAAATTTTGTTGGTTGTAATTAATAAGCAGATTAAAGTTGTTCTTTTTTTGCTTGCTTTTCAGGGTAGCTTGGAAAGCTAAAATATTGAAGAGGTTTAGATTGTTGCCGGTTTTGTTGATCAAATTGATTCGGTTTTTTTAAATACTACAAGCTGATAAGTGTTGTTTTGCACCAATAACGGTTGTAAGATTTAAAAAATTTATTTTTTGCTAATTTTTTAATAATGTTATTTTTACAAAACAAGTTCCGTTATCTAAAAAATTGCTTTATTGCTAGAAATATTTTTTGAAGTTAGCTGGCAATTTGTTTTTTAATTTGTTTTTTGGTAATTTTAATTAAAATTTATTAATAAAAATTGTAAATATAATTGAATAGTTATGCTTGTTAGCTTTGTGAGTAAAATCGGTTGTTTTTGTGATTTATGAAGAAAATTTTGTTTATTCTAGGCACCGCTAGAAAAGGTAGGGCCAGTAAAAAAGTTTTTGATTATGTTTTGTCTTTGGCTCGAAAGCGTTCCGACTTTGAACCATTGGCAGTTGATGTTATGGATTTTTTGCAAAGTAAAACTTTTGGTTTGCCCAAAAACAAGTTAACCAAATGGAAGTCAATTGTTTCAATATCAGATGCTATTGTAATAATCTCTCCAGAATATAATCATGGGTATCCTGGAGAGCTTAAAATGCTTCTTGATAGTGAATATGAGGCTTATGCCGGGAAAGTTGTTGCTATTTGTGGTGTATCTAGTGGCATTTTTGGTGGAGCTAGAATGGTCGAACAGCTTAAGCTTGTTTTGAACGCTTTGCAGATGACAGTTTTGGGGGCAAGTGTTTATTTTTCTAATGTTGATCAGCTTTTTGATGATATTGGTCAAATCAAAGATATGAAGTGGGACAAAAAAATTGATGAAATGTTTGATAAGTTAATTGAACATATTAAATAAATTTTATGTCTTTGTTAAAAATAAATTCTGTTGCTCCTAATTTTGCCCTTCTTGATGACGCTGGGAAAAAGCACGAATTGTCAGATTACAAAGGACGTTGGGTTTTGTTGTATTTTTATCCAAAGGATGATACTCCCGGATGCACAAAGGAAGCTTGTGGTTTGCGTGATGTTTTTCCTGACTTTGAGAAGATTAATACGGTTATTTTAGGTGTTAGCACCGATTCTATTGAAAGTCATAGAAAATTTAAAGAAAAATATAAATTGCCTTTTACACTTCTTTCAGATTTTGAAAAAAATGTAGTTAAAATTTATGGTGTTTGGCAAAAGGAAAAATTCATAGGTAAAGAATATGAGAGTGTTGCTCGCAAGTCTTTTTTAATTGATCCTCAAGGAAGAATTGTTAAAATTTATGAGAATGTAGATCCTCGGAGCCATCCAAAAGATGTTTTTTTTGACCTTCTTGCATTGCAACGGTAAGATCTTTTTTGTGTAAGTTTTAATTTTGCAATGTTGAACTTTATTTATTTTGGAAATTATTAAGCGCTCGTAGCTTAATGGATAAAGCAATAGTTTCCGGAACTATTAATGGCAGTTCGATTCTGCCCGAGCGCTCAGTTTTTAATTTGTGATATTCGTTTTGTTGGTAATTTAAATTTGTTGTATAATAACATTGAAGTGTCAATGAATAAAAACTTAGTTTTGGAAACAGTTACAATAGTTTGCAAGGAAGAGAATAATAAATTGCTTTGGTTTTTAGTAAAAACTCTTGAAAACAGTAATTGGGAATTTCCACATGTGCTTGTTAGAAAAGGGGAGTCTTCAGTTAGGGCTGCATTGCGTATTATTAGTCAACAGGCAAATATAAATGCTAAGGTTTTAGAAGAAGTTGGAAGGTTAGACACATTTACAAATTTAAATGGCAAAACTATTCCTAAAAAAGTTATTTATTATTTGTTGCTTGCCAAACATGTAGGCAAAGAAGCAGTTGGCTTTTTTGAATCTTCTTGGTGTGATTACGCAAAAGCTTTGAAAAAATTGAACAATAAAAATGATTTGTCAATGTTAAAAAACGCGAGAGACACTTTTAAGGTATGGAAAAAGCAAAATGCGAATTATAATTTTGACGAAGAAGAGGAATTTCCAAAAGATGAAATTGAAGAAGAGTTTCAAGAAGAAATTTAGAAGAGAATTTTCTGCTGGTGGAATAGTTTACAAAACAGGTAATGAATTTGATTCCTCTAGTATTCTTTGGTTAGTTACAAAAGCAACACCAAGCGCGTTTTTCCCTGAAAACTACTGGCGTTTTCCAAAAGGTTGGTTAGATGATGCTGGCAATGGAATGCCTGGCCCTTTGGCATCTGGCGCTAAAAAAGCAACAGAAGAAGAAATTCGTGAAGCCGCGATCAGAGAAGTGAAAGAAGAAGCTGGAATCGAAGCTAGAATAATAAAAAAGTTAGGCACTATCAAATATTCTTTTAATGACAAAAATGGTTATCGTGTATTAAAATTTGTTACCTTTTATTTGATGAAATGGGAATGTGATTTGCCTCAAGGTTTTGGATATGAGACATCTGAAGTTAGATGGGTTGATAAATATGAAGTTTTAAGTTTACTAGCTAATAAAAATGAAAAAATTTTTTTTGAAAATTTTATTGAGAGTTTTTCCAATTTTAGGTAATCAACTGGCACTTGTTTTTTTGCTAACTATTTTGGGCGCTTATTTCAGATTTTGGGGTATATGGGAATATCATTTTTCGGCTGATGATATTATTAGGTTGACAATTGCAAGCGCTAATTCGTTTGGTGATTTTATAGAAAGAAATTCCGTAGATACACACCCTCCACTTGTTTATATTTTTCTTAAAATTCTTCTAAGTTTAAACTTCAATGACTTATTTTTACGCTTTGTTTCCTTAATACCGGGTGTTTTTCTTATACCTTTGTCTTATTTTTTAGCTAAAGAAATGTTCGATAAAAAAGTTGCTATTATATTTTGTTTTTTCTCAGCTTTTGGTTATGGTTTAATTTTAGTTTCGCAGTCCTTGAGGCAATACATGTTGTCTTTGCTGTTTTTAGAAATTTCAATTTATTATTTAGTTAGGTTTTCAAAAAGCAAAGCTTCAAAAGATTTGTGGTTGCATTTGTTTTTTGGCTTTATTAGTGTTACAGGTCATTATTTAATGTTAATCACGCTTTTTGCTTTTCAAGTTGTTTATATTTTACCTATTTTTGCAGTTTCAAAATTTAAGAAGAGTTATTTGGTGGCGTTTGGTTTATTTTGTTTATTGATTATTTCTTTTCTAGCTTTTTCTTTTTTATATCAGGGGCAGTCGCAATGGGCTTTGTCTTCGACACATCAAAGATCTGCGAGAATGGAATGGCTTGCTACTGGTTATCCTAGCAGATTTTTAGAATTTTTAAATTCTTTTATCATGATTTTTTCTTATTTTAGTATTCCTTTGTATAATTTTGACCATTTAGCAATATTGATTTTTGTTATATTTGCTTTTTTGTTTGGTTTTTGGAATTTTTTGAAGGACAGAGATTACAAATTGTTGTTGGTTTTTTTAATAGTTTTAATTTTGCAAGTTTTTATGACAATGTATAAACTTTATCCTTTTTCAGGGACAAGGCATGCTATTCATATTTACATTCCAATGATGTTAATTACGAGTTTTGGTTTAGTGCGTTTATTAATTTGGCTTGCAGGGGCTTTGTCTGCAAAAAGTGAATTTGTTTGTTCAGCCGGTTTGATTTTCATGATTTTGTTTAATTTGTTTTTTGCAATTAGTAATAATTTCTATAGGGACAATTTGATTGCAAGTATGGAATTTAGTGTTACAAAATCTCAGGTTCAAAATTACCTTGATTTTTTAAATATTAATATTCAAGATAAGGATATTATTATTTGTGATCGTCAAACTGGATTATTTTTTGGATATTTGAATGGAGGTTTGAGTACAAAAGATTTTGTAAGCGATTTTGGTCAGACTACTTTTTTAGGAAAGGTTCCAATATATTTTAGTAACGATTGGGGTTTTGTTCATAACATACAAGATCATTATAAGTCTTCTTATGAATATGGAATTTCCAAGATTGATTATTTGCCCACTAGAGTTTGGTTGTTAAGCCTTGGGTGGAGCAATTTTCATTTAGGGGAAGTTTTTTTGAGATTGCGATCTGAAGAGTTTGCAATTTTATATCCTAGCGAAAATCAAGGCTATTATTCTAATGCTTATGCTGTTGCTTTGCCAATTGACAAAATTGAAATGGTTTTTGCAGGTTTTAACTAATTAATTTAGAGAAAAATGCATCATTTGCAGGCCGAGTTTTTTTTATTCAATAAAGAAAAAAATAAAGATTATGTTTTATTGATACCGGTTGTAAATGAAGGAAATAGATTAATTAGACAGTTGTCGAAAATTAAAAAATATTCAAAGATTGTTGATGTTGTAGTAATAGATGGAAAAAGCACCGATGGATCGACAAATTCTTGGTTGTTAAAAAATTTTAATGTGAAGTTGAAAATTTTGAATCAAGGAGATACCCGTTTGGGTAGTCAGCTACGTTTGGGAATTTTTTACGCTTTAAAGAATAATTACAAAGGTATTTTGCTTATGGATGGAAATAATAAAGACGATCCATCCTCTATACCTCAGATGATAAATAAGTTAAAAGAGGGATATTTCTTTGTCCAAGGGTCAAGATTTATAAAAGGTGGAAAACACAAAAACACTCCATTTATAAGATATTTATCAATAAGGTTGATACATTCTCCTATTTGTTCTCTTGCTAGCGGATTTTGGTTTACCGATTCCGCTAATGGTTTTAAGGCTTTTAACAGAGATTTTTTTCTAGACAAAAGAGTTCAACCTTTGAGAGATGTTTTTAAAACATACAACTTGCAGTGTTATTTGACAATTAGAGCGCCACAACTTGGTTATAAGACGATAGAGATTCCAGTAACCAGAAGTTATCCCAAAAAAGGACCTGTTCCTACGAAAATTATTGGTTTTAAATCATACTTGTCTTTTTTGTTAGATTTGATTAAAGCGGCTTTAGGTTTTTACAATGTTGATTAAATTATTAGTTTTTTTATTGTTTTGGAATTAAATTTTTCTAGTCAAGTTCAGATATTAAAATTAATCTTTGATATAATTGGCTTGTCTAAAGTTTTGCGAATAAAGATAAGGAGGAGTCGCCTAGTGGCTATGGCACACGCTTGGAGAGCGTGCGGGGAAACCCGTCGCAGGTTCGAGTCCTGTCTCCTCCGCCAGTTGATTTGCTTTTTTTAATTCAAAAAAGGCAAAAAACCTGCATGCCAAGTTAGTTTTTTTTAAATTTCATTTAAAGGAAGCCAAAATTTGCAAATCAAGGCTTGCTTTTTTAGGTTTTGTCTGAGAACAACAAGGAGGGTTGTCCGAGCGGTTCAAGGAGCCGGTCTTGAAAACCGGTGGGCGCAAGCCCTCACAGGTTCGAATCCTGTACCCTCCGCCAATCAGAAAAACAATTTACTGGCGAGCCCTCACAGAGGGATAGCCAACAAAGACATCTCTTAACTGGCGGTATGCTTTTGAAAAAATTCGGACTGATTTTGCCCAAAATTTGTAAGACGGGCGAGATCTCCCCCGAACCCTCATTCCCGCCCGCCGATTCATTTAATGAAATCGGTTTAGATTTTCTCGAATACACACTCCAGTTGGGACAATCAAGAAATATTTATTGCAAGTAATCAAAGACTTACTTACGTTAAAGCCTTGCTATAACATAAATAACATAACAGGATTTGGTACATTAATCTTGGAGTAAATTCACTTTTTTAGTTGATGTGATTTTCTTGATTTTTTATCAATTATCTCTAATATTGTCGCTTTTTACAAAAAGAGTTTAAGTTCGTGTTGTATAATATACGGAAAATTATGGAAAATTTCAAACTAAGGTTGGAGTTTGTTCGCAGTGAAACCAGTCTTGAAAGTAGAGGTTTAACTTGCGAAGGTTTGCGGTTGAAGATAGAGCAACAGGATATTTTTCATTCTTTAAAGGATCGTGAGATTGCCCTGTATTTTTTAGGTCAAATCAAGGAAAGGTTTCGCAATGGGCTTATCGATGAAAGAGGATACAACGAAGCACTAGCTGCACTGGATACTCTTGTTCCTGTAAAAGATGAAAAGGGCAGGAGGCGAATAGCCAACATAATAATCACCTCTCAGATGGAACAAACTATCCAGTCAAGGATTGATAGTAAAGAAGTTGATGTTACAGCTCCTGAAGGATCATGGGGGAAATTACCAGAGGAAGTTAAAAGACAAATAGCGAGAAATTGCAGCTTGATAATTGAAATGACAACAAATTGCACTGTTCGTTGTCCATTTTGTGCTTTTGCAAACAAAGGTCCAATTCAAGAAAAGATGTCTTTTGAGTCAATCTTATCAGTTTTGAGCTATTTTAGGGATAATCAACCAATAGTACCAGATTTGTATGAAGCAGAAGCTTTGTATTGGGGGACTGATCCTTTTGATGCGAAGTGGATTGTTGAGGGAAAAGAGCTTGATTATTCTGATTTGGCTTTAGAATATTGGCGAATGATGCGCGAAAGACAAAGCTTTTTGTATACTTCAACGGCCATTCCTCTAGGAGAGGAATTTAGGGTTTTGAGATTTGCGGATGTTTTTATCCGAAAGAAAAGAGAGAGCCAAATCAATCAGTTTAATCATTTCAGGATTTCTCGGACAAATGCCAACACAACAAGAGTTGAAGCAATAATTAAAGTGTTAGAAGCTTTGCACGGGAAGGTGGCGCTAGAGGATGAAAATTTGTTAGAAATTACTGCTAATCGTGATAAAAATGTTGCGTTGCGTGGAAAGGCTTGGGATAAAGAAATTCAAAGGCTATCTACTTGGGATATAGTGGGGCCTAACTGCCGGGACGGTGTTGTTATTGGTGCAAAGTCTGTTGACGGGATTATTATGGAGGCTGCATCAAACGAAATACCGCAAGGAGAAACAAGATTTCCTATTATACAGGAAGCTGAAGGAGTAACGACCTATTCAATTCCAAGGCATCAAGAAAGTCCTGATTTTAGGACTTCGACTCCCGAGGAGATTTACCCCGATCCTGTTATTGTCAAAGTTGTATTTACAAACGAAGGCATGCAAATTCAGGAAGTTAAAGTTTCAGATAACCCACATAGAGCGTTTTTGAGGATGGTGGGCTTGTTTCGTAGTTGTGCAATAAAAAGAGGTGGAGAAATAAGACACATTACCGAAGGGGACAAGGCAGAATTTAGTAGGCTTTTGCAGCGGGAGGCACGGCTAGTCCGGTCGTACTTGGATTCAGGTGCAAAGAATAAGGCTATGGAAATGTTTATGGATTTTTTCAAGAAACATGGGTTTATTGACTCTTAGAAGCAAGTAGAGACTACGTTCAAGGGGTTTTTATTTTACCTAAGAAATAATTAGAATTTTTGAAGAAGGGCTAGTTGCATATAAATTTTTGTCTTCAAATTAAAAATTAAAAATTAATAAAACTACTTTTAGAGCCGCTTTTTATAATTTGCTATAATCTGCAAGTGTCCTAATATAAGGTAAAATTTGTAAAAAAATATGACATTGACACAGGAGGAGATTAGAGATGTTATAAGGTTTCTTCAGGAAGGCAAGCCTTTGCCGGATGATTACCGCTTCAAGCTCTTTGCCGACAAGCGCGAGGTGGAACTTGTCTGGAATGGCAAGACCAATGAAATTACCAATGTTGTCTTGCCGTTTCAGATAATTGAACAGGTGGATGAGCCCCGTGCGGAGAAGCCAGAAGATACCAAATCGCAACTGTCCCTATTTGACTTTGATCAACGTGGCCGACAGATAAAAGGCTGGACCAACAAGCTTATTTGGGGAGACAACAAACTTATTCTCTCCTCCCTCAAAAACGGACCGCTTCGAGAAGAAATAGAAAAGGAAGGCGGCATCAAGCTGATTTATATTGATCCACCATTTGATGTGGGGGCTGATTTTTCTATAGATATTGAGATCGGTGATGAAACATTGACCAAAGAACCATCCGTCATTGAAGAACTTGCCTACCGCGACACTTGGGGCAAGGGGGCAGACAGCTGGATTGCCATGATGTACGAGCGGCTTATCCTTATGCGAGATTTACTTGCCAATGACGGTAGTATTTATGTGCATTGTGATTGGAGGGTGAGTGGATACTTAAGATTGACTCTTGATGAGGTTTTTGGAAAGGATAATTTTGTTAATGAAATAATTTGGTTTTATAAAACAGGAGGAGTTCCCGAAAGAGTGGGCTTTAGCAAGAAACACGATACCATTTACCTCTATAAAAAGGGAATCTCACCAATTTTTAATCCTCAGAAAGAAAGGTCTTATCTCAGTCATAGATATGGTTTTAAAAATATTCAGATTTTCCAAGATGAGCTAGGCTTTTACACCGAGATATCAACTAGGGATGTTTGGGATTTTTCTGCCCTGCGGGGCAATCAACCTGAGGTTATTGGTTATCCCACTCAAAAACCCGAAGCTTTACTTGAGCGTATTATCAAAGCCTCGTCCAACGAAGGCGATATTGTGGCTGATTTTTTTGCCGGTTCAGGCACAACTTTAGCAGTTGCCGAAAAGCTTGGTCGCAAGTGGATTGGCTCGGATTTGAGCAAGTTTGCCATTCACACTTCCAGAAAGCGAATGATCTCTGTCCAGAGGGAGCTAAAAGCATCAGGCAAAGATTACCGCGCTTTTGAGGTGCTTAACCTTGGCAAATATGAGCGCCAGCTTTATGCGGGTATCAATCCTTCGCTTAGCAATAATCAGCAAAAAGCCCAACTTGCCCAAAAAGAAAAAGAATATATTTCCCTTATCCTCCGCGCCTATAAAGCGCAAGCGGCAGAAGGTTTTACCCACTTTGTCGGCAAGAAAAATAATCGCGTGGTGGCCGTGGGACCGGTGGACTTGCCGGTTGGCAGAAACTTTGTCATTGAGCTTTTGCAAGAGGCGCAAGAAAAAGGACTTACCAAAATTGATGTTTTGGCTTTTGAGTTTGAAATGGGGCTTTTCCCGCATATTCAGGAAGAGGCAAGAGACAAGGGTATTGATTTATCCCTCAAATATATTCCGCGCGATGTCTTTGACAAGCGGGCTGTGGAGAAAAATCAGGTCATTTTCCATGACGTGGCGTACATAGAGGTAAAGCCTCATATCAAAGGTAATAGTGTGGCGGTGGAGCTTGCCGACTTTTCTGTTTTTTACAATCAGGATACTATCGCTCATGCGGAAAGCGAGCTGAAAAACGGTTCATCGAAACTAGTGGTGGAGACGGGACAGATTATTAAAGTTGCCAAAGATAAAAACGGCATAGTTACCCGCACAGTCCTGACAAAAAAGTGGACGGACTGGATTGATTACTGGGCGGTGGATTTTGATTTTGAAAACAAAAAAGAGATCGTTCGTGTCAAAAAAGATGGCAGTGATGAATATGAACAGGTTTGGACAGGAGATTATGTTTTTGAAAACGAATGACAATCATTCCGTACCAAGAAAAATCGCCAGTTGGAACTTGTAAGCGTCTATCACGAATGCCCCAAAGGCAGGCGCAAAATTGCTGTCAAAGTGGTGGACATTTTTGGCAATGATACTATGAAGGTGATTGAAGTAAACATATGATAAACCTTTTTGAAAACTTAATTGGCAAACTAAAGCTAATCTTGTTTCCTAAAACTCAGAATGTGATTCTGTCACCCGACAGTGTGCAAGTGCAAGGTAACAACAATAATGTTGTTCTGGATTCTCCAACTCCGATACCTGAAATTATTTTAGAACTGCAAGGTAATGGCTATACTAAGGACTTTTACGGCAGTTTACAAAATCTATCCGGACACACCATTGTTGTAGAAAGCATTACCATACACGGTACAAC
>JAOAEL010000039.1 GCA_026416845.1 Patescibacteria group bacterium | reverse complement strand
CATCAAAAAACGCTTGTATTACCATCATGCCGGGTATAATATGCTTTAATGATGTTGCTTAAGCATATAAAAACAACAACAGAAAATAAGTTAGTTTATTGGGGGTGTTTTTTTATCCGCTTTTTTATGTCAAAAATTTGAACAAAATAATTTTGATATATAAAGTTATTTTTATTATGTTGGGCAAAAAATATATTTATGAGTGAGAAAAAAATTCTTGGCTTAGACATAGGAACAAATTCAATAGGATGGGCATTAATTAAAGAAATTAATGATAAACCAACAGAAATACTAGGCATGGGAGTTCGTATCATTCCATTGGATGTAGATGAAAGTGATGAGTTTTCGACAGGTAACAAAATATCAAAAAACCAAGAAAGAACTGCCAAGCGAACTATGCGTAAGGGATATTATCGTTATGTGTTAAGAAGAAAAGCCCTTACAGCTGAGTTGAAAAAACACAACATGTTCGACGAAAATCTATTTAACTTACCTCAACTTAAACTTTGGGAGCTAAGAAGTAAA
The DNA here is from genome assembly GCA_026416845.1 of Patescibacteria group bacterium. GTDB lineage: Bacteria > Patescibacteriota > Microgenomatia > UBA8517 > UBA8517 > JANWVB01. The sequence continues at coordinate 1,517 of JAOAEL010000039.1, read as the reverse complement.
GCTGTTACTAAAAAAATTGAACTAACTGAATTAGGCAGGGTTCTGTATCATTTAAATCAAAAGCGTGGATATAAGTCATCACGAGCAGATTCCAATACGAATAAAAAAGATACAGAATATGTATTTGAAATAAAAAACAGATATCAACAATTAATAAGCGAAAATAAAACTATTGGGCAAAAGTTTTTTGAAGAACTATCAAAAAATCAACATTACAGAATAAAGCAACAAATTTTTCCTCGCGAAGCATATATGGAAGAATTCGACAAAATAATGAAAAATCAACAAACATATTACCCCGATATTTTAACAGATGAATTTATTAATCATTTGCGAAATAATATCATATACTATCAACGCAAACTCAAATCTCAAAAAGGACTTGTAAATATATGCGAATTTGAAGGTTTTTATGTAAAAAATCAAAACGGCAAAGAAATTTTTACAGGGCCAAAAGTTGCACACCGCAGCAATCCTATTTTTCAAGCAGAAAAAATATGGGAAACGATCAACAATATTGTAATCACTAACAAACAAAAACAAGAACTAACAATTACTATTGAACAAAAAAGAAAAATATTTGAACATTTAGACAACAACGAACAACTTTCGCAAAACGAATTGTTTAAAATATTAGGTTTAGATAAATCGCAATGGTATGGTAACAAGATGTTACAAAAAGGTATTCAAGGAAATACTACAAAAGTAGCCATAAAAAAAGCTCTTAATAATCCTGAATTAGAGAATAAATGGCTAAAATTTAACTTGATTATCGATGTAGACTCAAACAATAAAGTTTATCAATACGATCCAAACACAGGCGAACTTTTAAATGAATTAAACAAAAAAGTTATCAATGTCTCATTCATTAATGAACCTTTATATCAACTTTGGCATACCATATATTCCATTTCCGATATAGAAGAATGTACAAAAGCTTTAATTAAAAAATTCAATTTCGATGAAGCCACTGCACAACGTTTAGCTCAAATCGATTTTGCTAAGCTCTCGTACGGTAATAAATCTGTTAAAGCTATTCGAAAAATTTTACCCTACTTAATGGATGGTTATAAATATAGCGAAGCCGCCTCTATTGCTGGTTATAATCACTCCAACTCCTTAACTAAAGAACAAATTAAGGCAAAAAAATTACTTGATAGTATTCCTTTACTGCAAAAAAATTCCTTACGTCAACCAGTTGTAGAAAAAATTCTTAATCAAATGATTCACATCGTTAACGATATAATCGACGAAAAAAGAGGTTGGGTTACCAAAGAAGAACGCGAAAAAGGATTATTTGAAATTCGCATTGAATTAGCTCGTGAACTAAAACAAAGTAAAGATGAACGAAATGAAACTTTCAAAAATATAAACCGAATTGAACGTGAAAATAAAGAAATAGAAAAAATACTACAGGAACTTGGTATTCGAGCTACACGAAATAATATTATTAAATATCGATTATACTCTGAAATATCAGGCAACGATAAAAAATTGAACCCCATCTGTATTTATAC
>JAOAEL010000038.1 GCA_026416845.1 Patescibacteria group bacterium | reverse complement strand
ATTCAGCAATGTCTACTGTTTTTACTCGGCCATCAGTAGAGATAGTGAATCTGACCGTTACTACACCTTCCCAACCTTTTTGAAGGGCTTCCGTAGGATAAATGAGACAGGAAGAGATTTTCTGTAAAATGCTTCCTACATATTCCTGACTAATAAATAGCGTTTGTGCGTAAGAATAGTTTGTTGCAAAAAAGATAATACAAAGTATAATATTATTGAATTTTTTTAGCATATTTTTTAAATTATTTGTTTACTTTATTACTATACAAAATTATAACCCATTTGTCAATAGCAAGATTGTGTTTTGGAATAATGTTAAAAAATTAATTTTTTTAAGGCAGTTTTAAATCTAAACCCTAACAAACGCCTTTACTTCCTAAAAACAAATATGAAATGTAGAATCTGTCAAAATGAGTTCACTCCCAATAAATACCACCCCAAACAACAAGTTTGTACCAATCCTGCTTGTCAAAGAGTCAGACAATTAGAAAATATGAAGATATGGCGGCAAAATAATCCTGACTATTTTAAAAGCTTAGGTCAGGAAAAACAATGGCGGGAAGTAAAAGCACGTTATCACAAATTGTGGAGGGAAAAAAATAAGGAATACTTAAAAAAATACGCAGAAGCTCATCGGGCAGAAAGAAGTGAATACATGCGAAATTATATGCGTCGTTATAGGCAGAGTAAAAAGCAAAAAGAGAAACAAAAAGTTGGCACAAAAGAGAGTTAGTTGCTATGTAATTTTGAGGGATTGACTAAAAAAAGCAAAAATTCGCTGTTTAAGTTAATGAACAAATATTTGTAGATTATCAAATGGCCCCCGGCGACTATTGCCGAGTCTGCCTTACCTTCCGTGGCTGGTGGGAGGTGGATTATTTTGGGATATCGCCGGGGTTACACTATGTAGTTTGAATAAAAGAGGTGTTTTTAGAATTTCCCTTCCTGCCAAATTTATATTTTATTCCCAAGCATCATTAACCGGTTTATAATTTTTAAGTTAAGTATGGGTTTGATATATTCCAAAGGATAAAAAAATTATTTTTAATTTGGAAAGCCTTTCTTCCGAGGTAACATACAATAAAGTGTGTAAAGAATAGTTGTTGATTTAAATAAAAAAAGGCTATATCCTCTATAAAAGAGCTGCAGAAACAGCTCAAAACGAAAGGAGGATATAGCCTATGCTAGAACTTAAGTTTGATACCCATTATACTACCAGATGGTGTAGAATAAAGGAATTTTTTAACAGTGAGATAAGCGACCCTTGGACAATGATTAAGAATCAAACCAGAGTCTTTATGAAGAATCTGATTGAGGACCTTTGCGAGATTGAATTTAGCCAACAGATAAAAGCCGGCTACAGAGAAATTACACCAGAGCGCCTTGATTACCGTAATGGCAAGCGCAGACGCATACTTAAGACTTCTTTTGGCACTATTCGCGATATTAGAGTACCTCGAGGAAGAAAACCTGGCTATAAGTTCAGTTTGCTTAGAAGATATAAACGGATGCATCAGGAGGTAGATACCGCTATTCTCTGGGCAACGCTGTGTGGTATGGCTGATAAAAGGACTCTGAAAACACCAAACCAACAAAACTCCAATGATTAAAGAAGCAAAGCGTGTCTTTAAGGCTGAATCCAAAAAAGAAGCCTTAAGACTGGCTGAGCAATTTAAATACCACTGGCAACGCAAAGAACCCAAGGCAAACAACTGCTTCTTTAAAGACTTTGAACACTGCCTTACATACTTTGACTTTCCCAGAGAGCACTGGTCAACAATTAAGACCACTGATTACCTTGAGCTTTACTTCAAACAGATAAGAAGCCGGATTAAGAAAATAGGCTGCTTTAGAAATAGGTTCTCAGCTGAAAGATACATCTTTGGCTTAACCAAGCTTATTTATCATAACTTAGAGGATGTAACCTTTAAGAAACCATTACACACTTTTTATTGACTTATCTTGCTCATATTGATTTAATAGGGGCGGGCGTGCCCGCACCCACGCCCGCCTCTTGAAGTTGTTTTGTTCGTTTTGAAAAATTTTCTTTTTTTCCTCCCCCTCTCCCTGAG
>JAOAEL010000037.1 GCA_026416845.1 Patescibacteria group bacterium | reverse complement strand
CGTAAACTCTATTTGATAGAAAACTGCATTTACGGCATAGACATACAACCCATAGCCGTGCAGATTGCCAAGCTGCGATTCTTTATTTCGCTGGTAATTGACCAAAAAGTACAGAAGGATAAAGAAAATTTTGGCATCCGCAGTTTGCCCAACCTAGAAACCAAATTTGTGGCAGCCAATACCTTGATTGGTTTAGACAAACCACAACAAACCCTGCTACGCAACCCCGATATTGAAGTAAAAGAAAACGAACTGAAAGAACTGCGCCACAAATACTTTACCGCCAATACCCGCAAAGAAAAAATTGGCCTTCAAAAGCAAGACAAAAAACTGCGTTTAGAAATTGCCAAAATGCTGGAAAGCGATGGTTGGGAAACCAAAGTAGCTAAACAGATTGTGGCTTTTGACCCTTATGACCAAAATCAATCATCAGGCTGGTTTGATACAGAGTGGATGTTTGGCGTTACCGATGGTTTTGATATTGTGATTGGAAATCCGCCGTATGTAAATATTGAAAAAATAGATAAAACGACAAAAGATAATATTACAAAATTTAGGACAGCACATCAGAAATACGACCTTTATGTTCTTTTTTATGAAAAAGGAATTGATTTATTAAAACAAAATGGTCAGTTGATTTATATTACATCTAATAAATTTCTATCTCAAGGTTATGGACTTTTATTGCGAAAAGAAATTTTAAAGTATTCTATCAATCAAATTATTAATTTTAATTACGATGTTTTTGAAGCTGCTACTGTTAGGACTTGTATTTTTCACCTGCAAAAAATAAGTAGAAGAAATAATTCTATTAAGATAATTAATATTGAATCTCAAAAGGATTCAGATAAGTTTTCAAAACTAGAGTTTAGCTATCTTAACCAAGAAATTTTTAATTCCACTGATGAAAACAATTTTAGAATAAATTTAACTAATAAAAAGATAGCTATTCTTAAAAAAATTGAAAAGAATTCAATTAGAATTGAGGAAATATGCTCTGTAAACTATGGCCTTAGACCAAGTAGTGAAAAATTAGGGTTAAAAAAAGAATCTTTCATTTTCTCTAGTAATCCCGATAGAAAATATAAAAAATATTTTGAGGGGAAAGATATGGGCTATTGGCAAATTAAAACTTCATCTTATTTAGACTATCAACCTAGTGTAATGTATAATGCAATGTTTCCAGAATTATTTGAAAATCCAAAACTAGTAGGGCTAAGAACACTTAGTGATATTGGAAAGCTAAGATTCATATATGATGATGAAAAATATTATTGTAACGATTCAGTGGTAGTTTTAGTTCTTTGGCATCTATTTTCAAGTGTTCAAAATCAGACAGTAGTAAAAAACATTACTAATGATAGAATTAAAACTTCAATGAATTTTAATTACTTTTTTGTTCAAGGTATTTTAAACTCTAAACTAATCAAGTTTTATGTCAATGAATTATTTTATGATGGTACACATTTTTATCCAAATCATATGAAATCTTTACCAATTAAAAATGTTACACCAAGAGAACAAATTCCGTTAATAAAGTTAGTTGAAAAAATTCATAAGAAATTAAAGGATAATATGAATGCAGATGTTACAGAGCTCGAAAAACAAATAGACCAGTTGGTTTACAAGCTGTACGATTTAACCGAAGAAGAAATTGCCATCATCGAAAATTCGTTTAAAAAAGATGAATATCGATGGCCAACGGAGTGGTTTAATTTATTTTGCTTAGGTGCACTTCGTGTTACGAACACTATAAAAAATAAGCTCTGATGCTACGGCAAGCCCAGCCTGCCACCTTTAAGCCTGAAAACCTGATCTTTTGTCCGAATTCCCTGTTAGTGGATAGTTTCGTACTCAAAATCCGGCCCGAACCCAAAGCCGAAAAAAGGTTGTGCCTCAAATGAACAAATGTAAAATTTGAATTAAAAAATACAGAACTGAAATTAATTAAGAAAAATATAGCATTACAATTAATATAATTTTTTGGAATTGCCCCCGCATGAAGAAAGTTTTTATCAAAGACAAAGCTGATTTTCTTAAAAGAAATATAGATTATAATCATGGAATATTTACTGAAGATTTAATAAAGGATTTGCCAGAACCTTTAAAAAAATATCTTCGTGTTTGTGGGTATATGAATAAACCTGTTCCGATTAATGCTAATGTGTATTGGAAAGAGAGT
>JAOAEL010000036.1 GCA_026416845.1 Patescibacteria group bacterium | reverse complement strand
GGGCTAATCCACTTCATTGCATCACTATTTGCTCTTTTATTTGGGACAGTGATACTTATACTCCCAAAAGGAACTGCAAAACATAAAACTATTGGCAGACTTTACGGCTTGGCAATATTGGTTGTACTGGTAACTGCATTTATGATATACAGACTTTTTGGCACTTGGGGTATATTTCATTGGACAGCCGTTATTAGCAGTTTGACACTTTTCGCAGGACTTTTCCCGATGTTGACAAAACGCCCGACTGACAATTATATATCACTACATTATAGTTTTATGTATTGGAGCGTTATGGGAGTTTACGGTGCATTTGTTTCTGAAACATTAGTAAGATTGCCGAAAGTAGTTATAGAGAGTGGTATTCCAAACAGTGTTTTTTACAATATGACAGGAATAGGAACATCATTAGTTATGGGATTAGGAATTTACTTTTTTCTTAAACTTAAACCTAAATGGGACAAACAATTTGGAAACAATACTGACAGTAGAAAAACAACGAACCGCTAACAAGGTATTGCCAAAAGCGGGGGTGAAGTGTTTCTATGACACTTTTGTGCTTAACCGAATTTTAGTTTTTCAAATCAACAGTAGTGCTCAAACTCCCCGCCTTCGGCAATACCCAAACCGTTGTAAGCAATGGTAAAAAAGACACGGCAACCTTGATAGACAGACGTTAAAAATGAAAATATTATGACATCACTTACAGGCATAGAACGAGAGAAGGCGGCTCACAAACCGATCCTGAAAGATTTAATTTTTGCCCCACCCTTATTTTTTTGTTTTTCTCCCAACCCACAATTGGCACATTTGGCATTGCCTGACACACAAACTGACCCTTCGCAAAGCCAAAAGAGCCAATCTTTAGCCGACCCACATTTTAGAAAAATAACATTTTGAATTCAACAGATATGAATGCAGTAAAAAATAATCCGTATAGAACGCTTGGACTTTTAGGAAACTCAACCGAAAAAGAAGTACAAAAACAAATTGCTATCATAAAGAGATTTGCAGAGGTTGGAAAGACAAAAGCATTTGACTATGATTTCCCATTTTTAGGGGATGTTGTTCGTAGCATAGAAAAAGTACAAGAAGCAGCAAGTAAAATAGAACAAGCAAAAAACAAAGTTCATTATGCCTTATTTTGGTTTTTAAATAGCGGACATATTGACGAAGCTGCATTAAATAATCTTAAGGAAGGACATATTGAAAAAGCTACTGAGATTTGGGAAAAAACCTTAAAAGATTCAACGGTAAGTGTTAAAAACTTTTCAGCAATATGCAACCTTTCTACGCTTCAACTTGGAATTGCTACCAATAACGGTTCATTTGTCCCTGAGAGATTTTCTGCTTCCATTAATTTAAAAGGAAAGCTACTTTTGTCGGAGGTGTTCAATAATTTTGTTACTACCGTAATTGGAGAAGGTATTTCAATAAATCGTGATATTATATTGAAAGAGTTTGTTGATGAGATACTGCTAATGGTTAAACCATATCTAAATAAACCTAAAGGTATAAAACCAAGTCAATTAATCAATGCATTTAACTCTTTCCCTAATGAAATAAAACAATATATTTCAGGCAAGTTTACTGACACTCCTCTAAACAATATTGAAAACCAAATTGAAATTACTAAACAAAAAAGGGGTGATAAGCCAAGTGCTGCTGATGTATATGGTGAAGAGCTCTATAAAAACACAAAAGAAGATTTGCTATTTCTAAAAAACATATGGGGTTCAAATAATGTACAATACCAGATGATTGCCAATAAATTGGCAAATGAGATTTTACAATGTGCAATAGATTTCTTTATTGAATATCGTGATAGTGATGAATTCGACCCAGGAGAGCCAGCAATGAAAGTTATGAAAATGGCTAAAGCCATCAATCCAACTGGACAAACAAAAAGCCGTTTAGATGAAAATATAGAGAATTTGCAAGAATGGATTAATGATAGCGCTGAAAGGGAAAGGCAGAAAAGCATAAGGGGCGACCTTGAAATTGTAGTCAGTAAACTTCAACGATTCCAAAATTTACCTGATACAATTTCAAACGCAAGAGACCTTGTTGTAACTTGCAAACCTAAACTTAATAATATTAAAGCAGCATTAGGTTCAACCGATGATTTCTATTTAAAATTAAGTAGTGCCGTTGTAAATAATGCTTTAAATGCACTGATTTCAGTTGTAAACAAAGAACAGGATGCTTTACAATGGGATAGAACAAAAATATTTACACTTCTGGAAACGATTAATCCTGCCATAGAGGTAATGAATATGATGTCCTCTATGGATATGGT
>JAOAEL010000035.1 GCA_026416845.1 Patescibacteria group bacterium | reverse complement strand
GAATTATTGAAATAATCGATAAAACAAGAGATAATACTAATAATTTACTTAATTCATTATTTTGGGTCAAACTAAGATTTTTCTTGATTCGATACACTTTTGTAATTTTATTCGGAATATTTGAAACACTAATGTCTCTAATTTTATTTTCATTATGTTTAATAGGCTTTAATTTGTGTAAAGGAGTTTCTAGTTTATCTTTTTTACAAGTTACAACTATTTCACTCAAATCTTTTTTTACATCAATTAAATTTTCATCTATAATTTCCATACGAGCCGCACCTTCGGTGTTTTGCGATAATGTTGTTCCAACAAAAACAAACATCAGCAATAAGGTAAAAAGAAAATAATTTTTTTTCATAAACATTTAATTTTATGGTTTAACTTCTACACAAAGCTAATCATTAAAAGATTTTTTCCAAATTTCTACTCAAAAATTTTTCACAAATAACGTGAGTTATTAGTTAAATAATTGATATGCAATTATTTATGAAAAAAAGTTTGGGATAACTGTAAAAAACAATTGAATGTATATTGTACTTATCTAAGATTTGGCTACATAATTCAAGTTAGTAAGTTGATAGTTTGGGGGTTAAGTAATCTCCCTCTCCTTTGGAGAGGGAGCAAGGGGGTGAGGTTAAAAAATTTCATTTTAAGCAATTTACCTTCTTTACAACGTGAGTTGATAGTTAATGATACGCAGTTACTGATGAAAAATGTTTGGAGTAATTGTAAAAATGATTAATTTCGTATTGTACTTATCTAAGATTGAGTTGCATAATTCACGTTGAATGTACTTTCAGCGTTAATACAAGTAGAGTCATTTTACCCTGCCACTCATGAAATTGAGTTAGAGGATTTGCTCAAAAAGAAAGGAGAAATAGACAGAAGACGTATCAATTCACTTATCAATCATATTATTCCGATTGTTGAAAACATTCATTTGGCAAATCAAGTAGAAGTTGTGTTTGGACTTGCTTCAGCTCTCAGTAGGGAAGATGCCTTCGTAGAAGTTATTAACTACAGGAGTTACGCACCCAAAACTTACGTAATATTTTTTATATTGCGGCAAAAAGAGAAAGAATATGCGAGAGTTGCGAAGGAAAAGCACCGCATTGTGCAATATAGAGTTGTACAGCAATTATTTACTTGCTGTGCCAGTACAAAGAGGTTGTACAAAATTATCCCAAAGTATGCAGACCCTTTCCCACGATGCAGTACTCAACTTTTTAGTCAGGGAGTCTTACACTCCTTTTGACCTGTTTTCTTTGAGTAAGCCCTTGCTAATCTTATCAGGAGGGACATTGAGTTGTGATGATAGTATTTTGGAGAAACCTTATAGTGATGCCAACAAGAGCGAACTTATCGGCTTTCATTACTCAAGCAAACACCGCAAGGTAGTCAAAGGCATATGTTTAGTTACGTTATTTTACACGGATATACAAGGTCATCGTTTGCCGGTAAATTATCGCATTTATCAACAAAAAAGCGGTAAAACTAAAAATGAATTATTTGCAGAGATGTTAGAAGAGGTGCTAGGGTGGGGCTTAAAGCCCAAAGTAGTAACAGGGGATTCTTGGTATGCCAGTGTATTCAACTTGAAAATGTGTCGTAAATATGGATTAGATGCTTTATTTGCTGTGGAAAAAGACCGATTGATTTCCACACAAAAGGGACAATATGAGCCAGTAGGAGAAGCGGATACTTGTACCAGGGGATTTTTAACGCATTTGAGGGGTTTTGATTGGGTAACGGTCTTCAGAAAAGAAGAGGCTCATCAAAAACGCCATTATATTTATTACAGCCACGTTCAAAACGCCCAACAAGAGCCAAAGAAGGCTTCTTGGGAAGACTTTCAGGTGGCTCATAAAAACCATTGGAATATCGAGGAATATCATCGTGCTATCAAACAACTCTGCAATATTCAGAACTTTCTGGTCAGAAGAACCAACGCCGTAAAAAATCATATCTTTGCTGCTTTAAGGGCTTTTATTACGCTGGAAGAAAAGGTTATCAAGCAAGTAATTACTAATTGGTATCCATTTAGAGAAAATTTATTGGCTTGTTTTCTCAAGCAAAATCTTACGTAATTTTAGAGTGCGTAAATCCTATATTATTCAGAGAAGTAGTAAAAATGGTAGAAACAGCAGAGGCAATGCTACCAATTGCATTCATATCGTTTATTATCAATTATCTATAATCACAAAACATTATCTAACGTGAGTTATTAGTTAAGTTTTTGATATGCAGTTATTTGTGAAAAACATTTAGGATAATTGTAAAAATAATTGGGCTTGTATTGTACTTATCCAAGATTTAGCTACA
>JAOAEL010000034.1 GCA_026416845.1 Patescibacteria group bacterium | reverse complement strand
GCCCGTGACGGTGATTCAATGACTCAAAAAATGAAGAGACGACAACAAGTTATAGGCTTTTGAGTTCTGGTATTATAGATGTGCAGATTCAATGACTCAAAAAATGAAGAGACGACAACAAGCTATAGTAATCGCGGACAGCGCCCTTATAGCGACTGTCGATTCAATGACTCAAAAAATGAAGAGACGACAACAAGAAGGTAATGGGAAAATATTAGAGGTTTCGTTTCACTTCGTTGCGATTTAAATAATCACAAGTTATATTATTTTAATAGCCGCGTTTTTCACAATTTTAAATTTTGCCTATCTCCTAGAGACCAGCTGAATAGATTTCTAATTAGTTGATTCCCTCTATCAATTAGTTGTTCAATAAAAATGGATTTAAGTATTAGCTGTTACGAGGCTTATGGATTAGGAAAATGGCAAACAAGCACCCTATGCATGTCACCCTAATTTGTTACAACCAAGCATAATATTTTTAATATTCCAAACTCGTCTCTTTTTAGTCATCAACAAAATTTTAAATTAAAGAACTTAAGAATTGAGCATACGTGGATCATATGAAAGCCCTAGTAATTTCAGTTGGTACAGGAGTAGGAAAAACTAGGGCGACAAGCGAAAACCTTGCAAAAGCACTATCTTTTAGCATAGCACAACACAATCCTGACACAACATTCTTTGTGGCCAGCAAGGAAAGCGAGAAAACCGTTTCCCAAATCATAAAACAGAGCCATATAGATAAATATGAAGTAATAACCATTGAAAATCCAGACGACACACAAGCCATCTACGAAACTCTTGAACCAAAATTCAAACAAATAACAAAAATCTACAATCATGTCACCGTAGACTATACTTCAGGAACAAAAGCTATGACAGCGGCCCTTGCCATACTAGCCACAACATACGAAGTTGCTGCACTAAGCTACGTTGCAGGAAAAAGAGAAGGCGGCATAGTAAAACAAGGCACAGAACAACTAAAAATAATAAAACCCTACTTTGCAACCACAGAAAAAAAACGTAATATTGCAGTTCATATGTTTAACAACAACCAATTCAATGCCACAATAACAATAATCAAAACCATAGAAAAAACAACAGCAGACCCCACAATAACAAACAAAACAAAAACCCTAAAGATGCTTGCAAAAGCCTATGCCGAATGGGACAAGTTTAACCACCAAAGAGCATTCGCTCTAATAAAAAAAATTTCAATGACCGAACTAAGTCTAAATAAAAAATTTCTGGGTCAACTCCTTAATAGCAAGCAGCCGGAGCCCTACTACATCGTAGACCTACTAAACAACGCCAAAAGGAGAGGTATGGAGGAACAAAAATACGACGATGCAACCGCTCGACTCTATAGAACAATAGAGCTCATCGGCCAATACCAGCTCAAAGCAAAATATGGCATCCACACCTCCGAAGTAAGCCCCAACCAACTACCAGAAAAACTCAGACAAGAATGGGGCATCAACCTAACCACTGAACCAATAAAAATAGGGTTACAAAGAGCCTATGAATTGCTCGCAGCGAAAAACGATGAAATAGGAAAAAAATTCCTTGCCGACAATAAACTCAAAGACCTACTAAACAAAAGAAACACCTCAATCCTAGCCCATGACTTGAAACCTGTAGACAAACAAACTTACACTCAACTATACAAAAAAGTCACAGAATACGCACAAACCGTGGTGCCGAACCTGCACATGCTACAGAAAGAAGCCACATTCATAAAATTAACAAGAAATTAGCAAAATTAAAACAAGCCTATACCAATAAACTACAAGTAGAAATAAAGCTCTATTAGCCTCTTCAAAGTACAGAACAGATTTTCCATTCAAAATCTTATGTCAAAACGAAAGCCTTAAAATTGCATTTTATATCTATCAGACCCCAATTTTTGGCGAAGAAAGTTTTTCCAATCAAAAATGAGCATTAAAGAAAAACTAAAGGGCAATAAACCGTGTTGCCATGTATACAAAATAATACAGAGAAAACATAAAATCATTTTTAAATGTTCTCAAAAGACATTTTTTAGTAGGTGAGTTAATGAAATACTTTGCCTATGGCTCGAACATGAACCCTCAGAGAATGAAAGATATGGGGATCATCTTTTCAACTAGAGAACGGGCGGTTCTGGAAGGATACAGGCTATTGTTCAATAAGGTTGCTTCCAGAAATTCCAAGGCAGGTTATGCAAACATCGTTCCTGACCATACTGGAGTGGTTGAGGGAGTGCTTTACGAAATTGATGAGAGGGATTTAGAAAAACTGGATAAGTATGAAGAGTATCCCAGTCACTATGGTAGGTTAAAGGTTAAAGTTAAACTGAATAACTATGAGAC
>JAOAEL010000033.1 GCA_026416845.1 Patescibacteria group bacterium | reverse complement strand
CCTTTTGGTTGATAAAGGCTTCAATCTCCTTTGGGGTAATTTCTTCAGGATTTTTATATGGGAATGCCTGTAAAAACTGTAACAGTGCATTCTTATAGGTATTTACAGTTCTGAATGCATACCGCTTAATAGTAAGCAATTGCGTAAAATCTCTTATAATAGCAGTATTGTCGTATGATAGCATAATATCATACCTTTTTAGAGTATTGACGCCATAAATGTATAAAAATCAAATCATTTTTGTAATATTGCATCAAAAAAAGTGTTATGCCCTATGCTAGAACGACAGAAATGAAAACAATTATAACAGTAATATTTTCTCTTTCTCTTTTTGCAAATGGTAACGGACAAATAAAACTAAACCCAGGCATAGATACTTCATCTACTGAGCACAAGGAAGTGTTAAGATTTTGGACAGAGTACATAAAATCAAGACCATCCAAAAATTCGACAGACTATTTAGAATTTTGGAATGATAACGATAAAAATTTATTTAAGCAACCTGACCTGATACTTCATTCTATAAACACAGAATATTCGACACTTGCAATGGGATACCCAACTATTCTTTCAATATTACCATATCAGAAAGACTTTTTTGAAATCAAAACAGCTATCGGTTGGGCAGATAACACAGGACACGTTAGTCTTTTAGCCATAGTAAACCATTATGTCAAGAAAAATGAAGGGAATTATAAACTCTTTGTTCCTTTAAACATAAAAGAAAACATAAACTCAATTGAGAATGATGATTTCATAATCTATTCACTTGCAAATACAGCAATACCTTCTGATACGCTAAGACAATTATCTGCATTTATTTCAAATCTCAAGTCAGACTATGGATTAGCAGATAATAAAAAACTTTTAATTATATATGGCAAAAACAGCAAAGAGACAGAAACGATATTAGGCTTTGACTTCAACCTGATGTCCTCAACCAATAATCCTTCAAGTGGAATATCTGACCTTTCAAACAATTTGATTATTCTAAACGGACTTTCCTCAATATTTCACGAAACAACACACATATATCTAAATCCTTTGTTTCCTGAATCTCCCTTGCTTGAAGGGTTGGCAACTTTCTATGGTGGTAGTATGGGAAAGAGTTTAGCTGAAGGAATCAGATTTATTCACAGCTACGTGAAAGCAAACACTAAAATCAACTTATACGAAAAAATGAAAGAAGGGAGTTTCTACATAAACAATGAGTATAACCCAACTTATATTTTACAGGGATTATTAATTCAAATCGCCTACGACAAAAATGGGATAGAAGAAATTAAAAGACTTTTAGCCTATAGAGACCTTAACGAGATATTTGAAATTTATTTCAACTTGAAAGGGACAGATAGTATTGATAAATTTTTGAAGTCGGAGCTGAAGAAAAGAGCAATAAGATGAGAAGCACAGGGCATAACAGCCGTTTGCCGCAATGGGGGCTGACGTGGTTAAATCAAGTGCAGTGCTTCTATCGACATTTGTGCTTGGTTGACAGTGAAGTACTCCGAAATCCCCCACTGCGGCAAGCGGCAAAACGTTACCGGCAACCGTGCGAAACCGACAGTGCAACCATTGACGAGAGTTTTATTAGACGCTGAATGACTGTCCCCTATCAGGACTTTTTACTAAGCGACAAGTTTAGCTTTCAACTTTTGTTCTTTTATTTTAGGTCAGTCACGGGGGACAGTAATTCAGGTCTGACAGGACTTGGTTAACGACTAAACAGACAATTTCGGACGACTGACAGTAACGATTGAAAAAAATTATGAGACACAGTATTTTAATATTTATTGGTTTGACAGTAACTCAGTTTATCAATGCTCAAACTGACACGCTAACAAACTCTTTTGAAGAAATAATCAAAAGACAAAATCCTACATTGAATTACAGTTATGATAACTTAAATCAAACACACAACTACTCAAATAATTGGGACTTTGACAATGACGGACTTAAAGATGAATTGTATTTTGTTGGAACAGGTGGAGCACACTTATATTACTTTCTTCGTGTTATACTAAGTTCGGACAAGGTGGTTAGAGATTATAAATACTTGGAGACTGATTTTCCATTAATAACATCAGACAAAGAACTTGCACTAACAGACTTTAACCCTATTAAAAGCAACACCAACTTTGCAGTTTATGACTTCGGAAAAAATGGAGTTAAACAAATTTACATTAGACTTGATAATGCTTCATTTACTACAAATCAGAAACAACTAAAGAGAAATGGAATTAACACTAAACATATTTGCATAACATTTGACAAACGGAAAGCAAAACTTATTGACTACGAAAAGCCTTATTGACAAGACAGACGAGAAAAGAACGGCAGCCGGTAACATCGGTTTTGCATCAGGCGGGGGGACGTGCTTC
>JAOAEL010000032.1 GCA_026416845.1 Patescibacteria group bacterium | reverse complement strand
TCCAATATCAACAAGGCTTTGTGTTTTGAAAAACATATTACTGCCTTGTACACCCGGATTTCCAATAAAGAAATTTTCAGCTGTTAATTGGTCTTTTGTTAAATCAATATTCATAGTTGAGGTGTCGTCATTCTGCCAAATTAAACGCTGAAAAACCGCAACAGTGTTTTCGCTGATTGCTGTAACGCAATCAGTTAAATGATTTGGTAAATATTCATCATCATCGTCTAAAATGCTCACAAAACCTTTTGGAAATTGTCTATACGCTTCAAAAATACCTGTATTCCAAGCACCTGTTCCCGACATAAAGCGGGTTCGGGTGTTTTTTAAAACAGTTGTCGGAAAGTCTGTTTCGTTAAGTCGTAAATCCTTTCTTAGAAGTTCTATTCGCTTTTTAATTTCAGAAAATTCGCTTTCATTTTCGTTGTCGTCAACAACTAAAACACTCCATTCGGATTTGTCAATTCCAAGTTGTTTGTAAACAGAAGTCAAACTTCGGTTTATGAGCCAATCGGTTCGGTTTTGAGATGTTGCTATGATAACTGAGAATTTCATTTTGAATTATCATAATTAGGCGTTGATAAAAATGGCTCTCTGGGTTTTGCGAAGAATCGGCTTGTGTGTCGGACAAAACTCAATGTGCCGTTTGTGCGGCTGGTAAAATGAAATTTTAAAAAATGCGAAGGGTGGGCTTTTCTTTCCTTTCTGTAACCTGTACCAATAGCAAAACACGGTCAGCCTGAAAGTCTGTCCGCTGGGTCGATATGGTTTGTATGTCGTGTCCATTTTCAGTCATTGTCTTGCTGGGTCGTCTGTCTTTTTAGCATTGGTGGTAACGTTTTGCCGCTTGCCGCAGTGGGGAATTTCAGAGCACTTCACTGTCAACCAATCTCAAATGTTGATAGAAGCACTGCTCTTGATTTAACCACGTCAGCCCCCATTGCGGCAAGTGGCTGTTGTGGGCAGTTTTTCTTTTATTGTCGTTCACTTAAACTTTTTGTCAAGTACCTCAACTGCTAAATTATTCCAAGCAATCAAATCGTTAAATGTATGTTTGCCTGTTAATTTTAAGTCTTCAAACTTTCCACTTTCGGTGTAATACAAACGCCTGGCGTTCGCACCTATGCCTCTAAATGGAATTGGAAACATTTGCATAATTTTTACATTTGAATAAGGAGGTTGAAAAAACCAACTACCAGACATTGGAAAAAGAATATCAAAAACTTTTAAAGCATTTGGTATTTCATCAATTGGAATTCCAGTTTTTTCTGACATTAGTTTATATTCTTGTTCTTCATAGTCTAAAAGTATAAACCCTCCAAAGAACCACAAAAACCATTGCCAAAATACAGGATAGCGTGAAAAGTATTTATGCTTAGAGATTTCTTCAAGGCTATCTCTAAAACTTTTCGGCAAGAAATCTAATTTAGATATTTTTGTACTACCGAAGAACCCCAAAATGTCTTCTGTTCTGATTTTGTCACCTGCTTGTTTAAACATTGTATAGTCAACGAGGTTTTTTAAAATTGTTAGTTTAGAGGTGTGTTCAACAAACGTTGAAAATTGAATGTCTGTTAACTTACATTGATAAAATGTTTCTTTAAAAATGGAAGTCGGCATATTGTCGTGTGGGTCATCAAAATTATTCCCAACAAGTTCATTTCCTACCTTAGCAGACAATCTTGGGTTGCTTTTAAAATTATCGTAAAGCTTAATTAACCTATCTACAATGTTTTTTGTAAAAAACACACCACTGTTAACTTTGAAGTAGTAGCTTTCCATTACCTCGTAACACTTTCTTCCTGTCCCAGCCTTCTTTTTTGAGTTCAGAATTTTAATAAAATTTCGTTCTAACCAATAGGAATAACGCCAAATTGTAATGTCTTTGTCTTGTAATTTATAAGTCTTTAAATGGTGTTTGAAATAATTCTTTGTTTTTGAAATATCTTCAATTAATACAAGACTTATTTTCAACTCCTTTGAAATTTTTTTGTAGAATTCAAAGGAAGGTTTGTTTTTCTGAACAATAAATAAACCTTTTGGTAGTTTTGTAAAATCTAACCACCCCCTAACTTTGAAAATGTCAGGAAATCCCCACTCGCCCGATTTCATTTCGCAAAGTCGGCTACGAGGAATTATTGAATTATAGTTTGTAATAATTACATCTAATTCTAATATCTCCTCTTCTTGTCTGTTAACAATATTCTTCTCTATAAAGTAACCGTCAGATTGAAAGAATGCAGCAATATATTCTTCAAATTCTTTGTCTTTAGGAAGTGGGTCAAGTGTTACTCCAGCCATTTTTTCTTTGAATTAAAATTGCAGCCAACACTTTTCTTGATGCAATATTACAAAAATGATCTGATTTTTATACATTTATGGCGTCAATACTCAAAAAAAGTATGATATTATGCCACAGTACGACAATACCGC
>JAOAEL010000031.1 GCA_026416845.1 Patescibacteria group bacterium | reverse complement strand
AGTATCGTTCTTACTTTCACCTGGTGCTTCTAACGGTACCCACTCAGGTTCTTTCTTTTGTTTACAGTATTTACAAGTTCTATCTTTTTTTATGTTTTTTACTAAAACTATATTTGATTTTGATACAAAAAAAACTGTATCATTTGTTACATCAAAGCTTCCAACCGTACCAGCTAATTTAGTCATTCTTTTTACGAAAATCTCATTCCTAAAATTTTCCCTCCCAAAAATATCATCCAAAAGGCACCTAACAATCCAATTACCGTTATAATCACACCTAACAAAAATGCTTCCTTTTTCGTTAAGCCAATCTTTTGCAATGCGTAACCTATTTTCAAGTAGTGTAGCCCAGTTTGCATCTTTGTAGTTTGTGCGGTATAGAAATTGATCAGACGAATCTAAATTAAACGGTGGATCAATGTAGATGGTCTGCACTTTTTCTTTGAATTTCGGCAAGATTGTGTTTAGCGCCTGATAGTTTTCGCTCTTGATAAGCCATCCATCAAGTGACTGATCGAGATTTTCAAACTGTCCCAAAATTTCAAGCTCCAAGTCCTTGAAATATTTTGTGTCAATTGGCAAGTGCTCATATTTTTTAGCTAAATATTTTCCTGTTAAATCAGTTTCAAAAACATCTTTTGTTTTTAAATCCTTATCCACTATGCCTAACTCTTGCCATTCCTCAATTTGTTCCTTAATGTTTTTATGTTCAAAGATTTTCTTAATTAATTTTTCATCTTTTATCCTATCCAGCGTAATTACATAATTTGAGTTTTTTACAAACTTTGGTTTATTCCATATCTTTACAAGCTCATCTTCAAACTGTGATATAAAATCAATAATTTTAAAGGCTATATCTTTTAAGATTTGCAGTTCATTTACTCTCTCTACACTCCATTCTTTCGCCCCTTCCCAAAAATATTGATAGCTCCAAAGTTTAAATTGCTCTTGTAAAAATGCCTTGGCGTTTTTGTTGATAAAGAAATCAACTTCACTTTGTTTTTCAAAAACTCTAAAAGCTTTTTCTAACTGATCTTCTGTAATAGAAATACCATTTTTCTTTATAGTTTTAAGTATCTCCTCTATTTTTGTCTTTGTGCCTCTTTCTGAGTATTCTACTGTAAAAACTATGGTTTGATCTTCTTTTACCTTATCTAATTTAAAAACTAGATTACGTTTCTCATTAGCTTTTTTATTTTCTATTTGACTAGCATCAAAAAAGAATTTTAATCCTTCAAACTCTATGGGTAAACTTCTAAAAATTCTATCCGTTTTCACATAATAAAGCATTTGGGTTTTCCAAAAAAGAATTACATCTTTGTCATCAGTGTATACTTTTTCATAGACATTGTTATGGAATGGGGTTGAATTAAAATAAATCGATCCACTTTCTGTAAAATAACGATTAAAAAAAGAGTAGAGTTTATCAAAAAGTTCATCTCTGAAAGCAGGATAACTTTTCAAAGCAGTTTCAACATCTTTTTTAAGAATATCCTCAATCTTGCGGTAGTAATTTGACTTTATCCTCATCAAATTAACAAAGCCGCCTTTACCTTCAATTTTGGCACCGATAAATACATCCTGAAGTGCTTTGTAAAATTTTTGTTCTTTGGTCATAGTATTTATTCCCACCAAATTAAAGGCTTAATAAGTCTATAATCCAAATCCTTAGTATTTATCTTTGTTCCATCTTCAAACTCTACTTCGTCATCATTGATCCTTTTTATCCATTTGCCTATTAAGTTAGACAAAGTTTCTGCTATATCAATATTGGGATAAAGTTTATCTAAATCTACTTTTACTTTATCATTCTCATAATCTATATCTAAGGATTTTAGCATTTTTTCATCTTTTAAGAATACATATTCTTGATATGGACTTCTTGTTGGAATGCTAAATAAATCACCATCTTCATACTTACAATTTGCAAGGGTTTCTTCGTATTGCTCAAGTTCGTAGTATTTGAAAAACCCGCCGCCTTGATATTCTTTGACTTCTTTTGAAATGCCGGACTTATCATAAGCTAAAACTTTTTTCATCCTTGGTAAAACTACTGTCCAAAAATGCTCTCCCATTTCAACGCCAATCCATTTCCTGCCAAGTTTATGGGCTACTGCGGTTGTGGTGCCAGAACCGAGAAAGAAATCCATCACTAAATCGCTTTCGTTAGAGGTGGATTCTATGGTGCGCTTTAGAAGAATTTCTGAGTTTTCGGTGGAAAACTCCCAATTTGAAGTGTATCCTGGAATGTCTGTCCAATCATTATCAACTTCTTGATATGGGAATTGTAAATATTCAGGTAAACCTTTTATTCTTTCACCGTATTTATTAACATAGGTTCTATTTTCATTAATTCTCAACAACCCTTTTTTAAATAAATCATCAACTATATCTTGCTTAAATGTCCAATGACTGTTTTTTCGTGATATAAAATTAATATTATTAATTACAATAGTATCGTTCTTACTTTCACCAGGTGCTTCTAACGGTACCCACTCAGGTTCTTTCTTTTGTTTACAGTATTTACAAG
>JAOAEL010000030.1 GCA_026416845.1 Patescibacteria group bacterium | reverse complement strand
TTTATTATCTATGCAAAACTTATAAGCAGGTTTGTCTTCCTTGATAGGTTCATCGATTTGCACCAAAATAAACTTGCGGTTGCCACCATCTTCGGCATTAAGTTGCATAACGGCATGACCTGTGGTGCCGGAGCCGGCGAAAAAGTCAAGGATGATGTCAGATGAATTTGAACCTATTTTAAGTAGATGCTTAATTAAATTTGTCGGTTTTGGGTAATCAAAATATCTTTTTTCAAAAAGTTTTTCTATTTCAAAATTTCCTAACTCATTATAAAATTCTAACAATAATGTATCATATGGGTTTGTTCTTTCTCTCGGATTGTTATTATTATCAACAAATTCATATTCTTTATAATAAACTTTCCATTTATTTCTTATTTTTCTAAAAACTATAAAATCATTTTCGATACCCCATTTTACTTTTTCTTTTGACCATCTAAAAATCCATCTTTTATCTAAAGGATCATCGCCAGGCCAGATTTCAATATTTTCAAGAACCTCTTTTTTCTCAAAATTATTTCCGTCAAAAATTTCTACAACTGTTCCTTTCTCAATAATTATAGGGTAATCTAAACTTTCGGAATAATTTTTACTTCCTCTATCAAGTTGATTTAAATCAAAATATCCCCTAGATTCAAAATGCCCATCTTTATATTTCAATCTCGAAATATCTGCTTTTTTTCTATTAATTTTAAGATTTAGAATATTTTTTGAATAACACAAAATAATATCATGCGAAACGGCAATATGCTTTGCATCCTGTCTTGGTGCAATCCCACTTTTGCGAACAAAGTTTGCCACGAAATTCTCCTCCCCAAAAATCTCATCGCACAGCAATTTCAAGTTGGCTTGTTCATTATCGTCAATACTAATAAAAATCACACCATCATCGCTAAGTAAATCTCTTGCCAGCAGCAGTCGCGGATACATAAAGGCAAGCCAGCCGTTGTGGCTTTTCTTAGTCTTAAAAGCAAACTCCATGCGGTCAAAGTCATCGTCGCTTAGGTTTGCCAAACCTAAAACTTCGGCCTCTTCTTTGTCAAACTTATCGGGATAAACAAACTCATCTTTATCAGTATTGTAGGGCGGATCTATGTAAATGCACTTTATTTTACCGCTGTAATAGTTTTTTAAAATTTTTAGACAATCAAGGTTATCGCCTTTGAGCACTAAGTTTTGCGTGGTATCAATATTTTTACTCATATCAGTGTTGAGTTTAAGCTCCTTATCGGTTTTTTGGGCATACTTTGCCCTTGCTACATTACGACCTACAAAGTTTAAACCATAACCATTTACTTTTTCATCAACAGGTAAGCCTAATATAGCTTTTAGCTCTTGCATGTTGATTTCATTGTCCTTGATAACCGAAGGATAATGCTCTTTCAGAAACTGCAATAATTTGTTTTCGTTGGTTTCTGTGCCAACCACCGTAAACCCTGCTTGAATAAATTCTTGTGCTGTCATAGTTTATTCAATTTTTAAAAAGTGAAAAGCCCGAAGGGCTTAAATATAAATAACCCCGTGTGAAACACGGTGAAATAAAAACCTCATCCAGTCCCAAACCCCAAAGGGGTTTAACAATCTTATTCCAAATATTTATCTTCATACGCTATTCCGTGTTCTTTAAATAATTCAATCAATTCTTGTTTAAATGTCTTTTTTTGATGGTGTGCCTCCTGATTTTTTACATACTCAATCAAATTGTTTTTTGCATCTATTGAATAAGTGAATGCGGCATATCCATCTTGCCACCCGTTGAAATGCTCAAAAATTTTTTTCTCTTTTATAAAACTTGTGCTTCCTAATTTGATATCCTTTACTAAGGAAGCCAATGAAACGGATGGGTGGATACTTGTGATAATATGCAAATGGTCTTCAACACCCCCGATTTGATAGAGATGACAATTTTTATTTTTCAAAATTCCCCAAATATCTTTGAACAACTCCCGCCGGTTTTCTTTGGTTAAAGTTTTTTCCCGGTGCTTGGTGCTGAAAACAACTTGATATAATATTTGTGTGTATGTACTCATCTTTTTATTTGTTTAACCACTTCGTGGTTTATTTTTTCTATATTCTTATACCCTGCATTTCATACAGGGCTATTGAAGTTTAACCACTTCGTGGTCATGCGTTGTTTATTAACGCTGCTAATTGCGTTCTATTGACACGTTCTTTAAAAGTAATTTTAATGTTTTGATTTTTATAATGTTCTGCTAATGCCTCAAAGTATTTTTTAGCAAAGTCAATCTTGGCTTTTTCATCTTCAGGTATTGCCGTATGCGACTGATAGCCCTTAGCTTCAACCACTAGATAAATTTTATTCCCTTTACTGGTTTTTATGACGTAGCAAAAGTCGGGATTGTAATCACCTAAAGGCGTTTTGATTTTGAGGCGGGGCAGTTTGCCGAAAATTTCAATGCCTTCTATGTTAGGGTCTTGCTCCACAATTTCCAGTTCAAAATCGCTGTCGTATTCAATCACCTCTTCAAATACCCATTTGGCTTTTAACGAAAAGTCGTCCAAAATATCCTTTTGAAATTTTCCGGTACTTCCTGTTTCCAGATAGGTTTTACCATTTTCACTTCTAAATACATTGGGCAAGCCCGTTCCATTAATAC